>JAJYLC010000024.1 GCA_021787935.1 Chloroflexota bacterium
TAACCGCTATTCGGCGAGTAAGCTCAAAGAGGCGCTCGAGCAGTATTTCCATTTCGACCATTTAATTCTTATAATAGGTACATCTGCCGATAAGGATATAGCGGGTATAATCGAAGAACTGGCACCTCTGGCGCACGGAGTTATAGTCACTCGCGCGCGCCATCCCCGGGCCACGAAACCCGAGGCATTGGTTGGCGAGTTCGCCCGACTGGGAGTAAAAGCTGAGGTAGCAGAAAATGTTGCCAGTGCGGTAGCGGAGGCACTGAGGAGAGCGTGTGGAAAAGACCTCATCTGCGCCACCGGCTCTCTGTTTCTTGTCGCTGAGGTGATAGAATATGTGAAGGGCTTGCATCCAGAGTTCTACGCAGGTTAAGGAGGGTTTTGATGAGGGCAGAAGGGGCGGGGATCGAACAACCAAGAGCGGTTACCGCAGTCGTCGATAAGCAAATCGATGAACTGCTTACCGGTATAGCGAAAAAACAAACTGCAGAGCGCCTCCCCAAAACACGCACCAAGCGGACAGGCAAGGGGAAGAAAGAGAAGCGCCGTGTTGTCGTTACCGGTATGGGTGCGGTCACGCCGCTGGGTCTCACGGTGGACGAATACTGGCAGGGACTGATTGAAGGCAAGTCAGGCATTGACAAGATAACCCTCTGTGACGTCAGCAGCTTGACTTGTAAGATAGCAGGCGAGGTAAAGGGGTTTGATCCCCGCAGCTACATGGACTTCAAAGAGACACGACGGATGGCACGGTTCAGCCAGTTCGCCGTAGCCTCCGCCAGGATGGCTATAGAAGATGCCAAACTCAATATCAGTCGTGAGAACCCGGACATGCTGGGTGTGATCATAGGCAACGGAATCGGAGGCTTCCCTGAAGCTGAGGAGGGATACCGCACCCTCATAGAGAAGGGTGGCATGAGGTTAAACCCCTTTTTCATGCCCATAATCCTGCCTAACATGGCAGCAGGGCAGATCAGCCTTATCTTCGGGCTCACGGGATTCTCCTCCACCATAACCACCGCCTGCGCTGCCGCAACTCAGGCCATCGGGGACGCAGTAGAGGTGATAAGGTTGGGCAAAGCGGAGGTCATGGTAGCCGGTGGCAGCGAGGCAGCGATAACACCAACGGGCGTGGCCGGGTTCTGTGTGATGAAAGCGCTCACCACCAGAAACGATGAGCCGACCAAAGCCAGCCGCCCCTTCGATGCTAAAAGAGACGGCTTCGCTCCCGGCGAAGGCGCAGCGATTTTAATCTTGGAGAGCCTGGAGCACGCCATGCACAGGGATGCCCGCATCTATGCCGAAGTCGCCGGTGTCGGCGCATCATCAGACGCCTACCATGTAGTGGCCCCCCATCAAAACGGTGCCGGAGCCATTCGCGCTATGCGCTGGGCGCTTGAGGACGCCAACCTGACCCCCAATGAGGTGGAATATATCAACGCTCACGGAACGTCGACGCAGCTCAATGATGCTGTGGAGACCCTGGCGATTAAATCGTTCTTCGGAGATTATGCCTACCGCGTGCCCATAAGCTCCACAAAATCTATGATTGGACATCTTCTGGGCGGCTCAGGGGCTGTGGAAGCGGTTGCCTGCATTAAGACAATCACCACAGGCGTAATTCATCCCACCATAAACTACGAATACCCCGACCCTGATTGCGACCTGGACTATGTGCCCAACGTAGCCAGGGTAAAGGATGTCAACGTGGCCCTTTCCAACAGCTTCGGCTTCGGGGGCCAGAACGCCTGCCTGGTATTCAAGAAATACGAAGGCTAGAACCTTACTGTAGGGGCAGACCAGAGTATCTGCCCTAATTCATGAAGGCAGGAACACATGAAGTCGCCTTTACACGACCGTGGCGAGTTTGTGGATGATAACATGCCCTTGGACAACCCTGGACACCTATTGACAAGCGCCATAAGTTGGGCTAGTATGCCGCTATGCTCGCAAATGACCCCTACCCTGACCAATTTATTGTCCCCGTTTCTTTTTCAGCGCTAATCTTAGTCCCGCCAAGCTGCCTCAGGGACATTATTGAGTTCACAGAAGCTGTCATACCCTACTAGCCTCTTCGGCTTCAATAAGAAATTAAATTAATAAAAAAATATTCTCAAATCAAGGAGGAGCAGATGGCGAAATCCCAGTATGAAAGCTTGTTCTCTCCAGGCCGGATCGGGACCCTGCAGCTCAAAAACCGCATTGTTTATCCTCCCATGGGAACTAATATCTGCGTTGATGGGGGGGTGTCCGACCGACTGCTGGCGTACCACGAAGCAAAGGCCAAGGGTGGTGTCGGACTAATCATCGTAGAGAACGCTAACATCGACAGTGCCGGTGCAGCAGGGCTGCCCTTCGGGCTGAATATCGACGACGACAAGTATATCCCAGGACTGGCGAAGCTGGCTCAGACCATCAAGAAAAATGGCGCCAGGGCCTGCCTGCAAATTTACCACGGCTCCGTCTGGGCCATGGGAGACCAAAGGCCTGTGATGGGAGCAGAGCTTCCCCGCGAGTTATCTATAGATAAAATCCAATACATGATCCAGAAGTTCGCCGAGGGGGCAAGGAGAGCCAAAGAAGCAGGGTTCGAAGCTATCGAAATCCACGGAGCCAATATCAACGGCCAGACGCAGTTCCGCTCCCGCATCTGGAACACCCTGAAGAATAAATACGGCGGCAGTGTGGAGAACCGGGCGCGCTTCATGTGCGATACCTTGAAGGCAGTGAGAAAGGAAGTGGGCAAGAACTTCCCGCTGTGGTGCCGCACCAGCATTTACGAAATATATCGTGTCCAAGGTGGCCAGGTGGCCGAGTACGGCGTCACGTTGGAGGACACTTTAGTACAGGTGCCCATGTTCGTAGCTGCCGGGGCCGATGCTATCCACCTCTCGCAGGGTGGGTTCTACGACTATGCCTGGGAATACTTAACGATGTGCCCAACTGAAGCCAACGGCCCTGCCCCCAACCTTGGTCTGGTAGCCCAGGTCAAGAAGGTGATCAACGTACCGGTTATGGCTGCAGCACACATCACACCTGAAATCGGAGACCAGGCAATCAAGCAAGGCAAGCTGGATTTCGTCGCCATGGGCAGGGCGATGCAGTGTGACCCTGATCTCCCCAACAAGCTGGCCAGAGGCAGAGAGAAAGATATCCGGCCCTGCATCCACTGCAACCACTGCATCGAGACCCTAGCCTGGGCTGATGGTGTAGTTTGCGTGGTTAACCCCGCTCTGGGCAGAGAGAAAGAATTCGAGATCAAGAAAGCGGCCAAGCCCAAGAAGGTAATTATCGTGGGCGGCGGCCCTGCAGGTATGGAGGCAGCCCGCGTGGCAACACTCAGGGGGCACCAGGTAACGCTCTATGAAAAAGAGAGAAAGCTGGGCGGACAATTGCTCCTGGCCGCTATACCTCCCTACAAAAAGGACCTCCGGGATCTGACAGCTTATATGATAAACCAGCTAAGGAAGCTCAAGGTCAAGGTAGTTTTGGGCAAGGCAATCACTGCTGAGGAGATTAAAAAGGCCAAGCCCGATGTGGTTATCCTCTCGACCGGCGTTAAACCTTTGATCCCCAGCCCCGAGGATATACCCGGTCTGGATACGCTGAAGAACGTGGTGACTGCTGAGGATGTCCTCCTGGGCAAGGCAAAGGTGGGGAACAAGGTATTCATCATCGGAGGTGACCTGGTGGGCTGCGAGACCGCTGAGTTCCTGGCAGACCAAGGCAAGCAGGTCACCATAGCCCGAAGAAGCCAGTTCATGGCAAATAAGATGAACCCCGATATGAGAATGCTCCTTGTCGACAGGATGAGAAACAAAGGCATCCGCATGCTCACCGGGGTGCAATACCAGCAGGCGACCGACACCGGCATGCGCGTCCACATGCGTGGAGGCATAACCTCCATGGCAGAGATCGCTGCCGATGCTATGAAGAACTTCCCTGCCGACACCTTTGTGCTCGCTGCGGGGTCAGTGCCCAACACCGAGCTTAAGGAAGCGATTGAAAAAACGGGCGTCGCGGTCAAATGCATCGGTGACTGCGTCGAGGCGAGGACAATACTGGAAGCCATAAAAGAGGGCTGGCTCACTGCAGCCGAGATATAAAAAGGAGGGAATCTAGATGGCAAAGCTGAAGCTTGAGACTTTCAAGTTAGACCATATCGGCGTCGTGGTAAAAGATATTCAGAAGGCTGTGGACTTCTATACCAAGGCTTTCGGCATTAAATTCGATGAAATAGCAGAGCACCAACTGCCGCCTGATGTAATAACCAGGGGCAAGCCCAGTCCTTACACAATGAAAGTAACCTTCGGCCCCATGGGATCATCAGTGAGACTGGAACTCATCCAGATTGTGGAAGGCAAAACCCTGCAGAGTGAATTCCTGAAAACCCATGGTGAGGGCATAATGCATCTGGGCTATGAAGTGGATGACCTGGAGAAGGAAGTAGCCAACGCTAAGTCTCAGGGTATCGAGACAATATCCTTCCTTAAGATAGCGGGCATCATGGCATTCGCCTACCTGGACAGTGCCAAGACCTACGGCGTCATGATTGAGTTTGTCCAGAAGGATGTGCGCGACAAGATTATGAAGAAGCTGTCTGAGGGAGGCTAGACGCCGCTTAGCTGAGGAATTAGAAGGGGAGCCCGATATCGAGTTCGTAACCGCTTGGCAGGGCTCCCCTTTCTGCACCCTAAAGATAGGGTTATAATACAGATACGTCTCACCCTCATCCTTCGGCAAGCTCAGGACAGGCGCTAGCCTCTCCCCTCAAGGGAGAGGAATTCCCACTTCCCCCTCCCCTTGAGGGAGGGGGATTACTAACCCATTCTGAAGAGGGACGGTTGGATGCCTAAATCTAAAACTATCTACGTCTGCCAGAACTGCGGCAATGAAAGCCCCAAGTGGCTGGGACGCTGCCCTGAGTGCAATGAGTGGAACAGCTACGCCGAGCGCCATATCAGCCCTACACCGAAAGCAGCACCGGCCTCAGGCGCCCAAGCTCAGGAGCTATCCCGGCTGCCTGCTAACTCCGTGTCCCGTCTTACGCTGCCTTTAGCCGAGTTCAACCGCGTGCTGGGCGGCGGCATCGTCCCCGGCTCCATAGTGCTTATCGGCGGCGATCCCGGCATCGGCAAGTCTACACTGCTGCTTGAGGTGGCCAGCATGATTGCCGGGTACGCTGACAAAGTGCTCTACGTCTCGGGCGAGGAGTCGGCACACCAGATAAAGCTGAGGGCAGATAGATTGGGGCTGCGCGGCGAAGGGCTGTTCCTGCTGCCTGAGACAGACCTTCAGACTATCATGGAGCGGGGCCAGGAAATCGCACCGCGGCTGGTGATAATAGATTCTATTCAGACATTGCACTCTGGCGACATCTCATCAACAGCGGGCAGCCTAGCGCAGGTGCGGGAATGTACACAGAGATTGATGCGCTGGGCCAAATCCAGCAATACCCCTATCCTTATAGTCGGTCATGTCACCAAGGACGGCTCAATCGCCGGCCCCAACACGCTGGAACATATTGTAGACGTCGTCCTCTACCTCGAAGGGGAGCGCTATAGCTCGTATAGGCTGCTGCGCGGCGCTAAGAACCGCTTCGGCTCGACAGACGAAGTGGGCGTGTTCGAGATGAGAGACCGGGGGTTAGTCGAGGTGGCCAATCCCTCGGAGGTCTTTCTTTCACAGCGCTCCGAAGGTGCGGTAGGCTCGGTAATTGTGCCGACTATCGAGGGCACACGGCCTTTGCTCGTGGAAATTCAGGCGCTGACTAGCCCTACAGCTTTCGGCTTACCCAGACGAAACGCGAATGGCGTAGACTATAACCGCCTGCTTATGATAACCGCCGTTCTTACCAAGAGAGCAAGACTATCTTTAGGAACCCAGGACATCATTACCAATGTAGCGGGTGGAATCAAAGTAAACGAGCCGGCGGCAGACCTGGCTATCGCCCTGGCGATCGCCTCGAGCTTCAAAAACGCCCGGGTTGAACCCGGCCTGGTCGTTATCGGCGAGATAGGTCTGAGCGGCGAATTAAGGTCTGTATCTCAACTGGAAAAGCGGCTGACCGAGGCAGCTAAGCTCGGCTTCACCACCTGCCTCATCCCTCCTTTGTCGAGCGGCCAGAAGCTGCCCCGCGAGATAAAACCCATTCCAGCAACTACACTCTCCCAGGCGCTGAGACTGGGGCTAATGAAAGAATCTGAAACCGAGTAAGGGCACAAAATTTTGTGCCCTATTGTTAATCGTTCTTTCGATTTCTAATAACAGGCTCTAAGAAGAAAGCGAAGAATGCGAAAAATGTGTAGTACGGTGGATCCATGAGCCCTAAAAATCCCAGGAACCCCAGGGATCCCCAATACCAGTTCAACCGGATTGGAGATCGTCCCTTTTTCACTGTATCCCCTTTCGGTTAGGTCGACTCGATGGGTCGCCCCTACAAACTAATCGCTCGCCTTCCCCCTGTCATTACCAGTCACACGCCTGTATTAACGTGTAGGGGCACGGCATGCCGTGCCTCTACCATAATCGGAACTACTGACTATTATCTTCCCTTAAACTGCGGTGGTCTTTTCTCCAGAAACGAGGTCATGCCTTCCTTGAAGTCCTCGGTCTGGAAGCAGATGCGCTGCGCCAGCGTCTCGAAGTCCAACTGAGACTCTAAATCTCCCACCGCGCCCTTGTACACGCCCTTCTTGATAAGCTCGATGGCGACCGACGGCCCCTTGGCTATCCTGGTTGCCAGCTCTTTAGTGACTTTCATCAGGTCGTTGTGAGGCACAACTCTGCTCACCAAGCCCAGCCGCTCCGCCTCCTTGGCATCGAAGGTCTCGCCCAGCCACATAAGCTCCAGCGCCTTCGATGTCCCCACCATGCGGGGCAGGTAGTAAGTAGCGCCTCCGTCAGGACAGAGCCCTCTTTTGACGAAAACCATGCTGAAGCGGGCTTTCTCTGACGCTATCCTGATATCGCAGGCCAGAGCCAGGGAGAAGGTAACGCCAGCAATTACGCCGGGGATAGCGGCGATGGTCGGCTTGGGGAAATAGCGCACCGGCAATGTCCACCAGCCTAGAGGTCTCTTCAGGATATAAGGCTCGATGGGCCCGCTGTAGTCGGCGGTCAGCTCGCTGGCATCCGCACCAGTGCTGAACGCCTCGCCCGCACCGGTGAACACCAGCACCTTCACCTTATCATCGGTGCGAAGCTGGGTGGCGAGACGGTGCACCTCTGTCCTCATCGCTTCCGTTACTGCATTCAGCTTCTCAGGCCGATTAAAGGTTATGGTGGCGATTCCATCTTCTACACTGAAGAGCAGCCCATCGACAGCCATCGGTCGCCTCCTCGTCTTATGGTAGGATTTACCTTTACTTGCCCTTGAACTTGGCTGGCCTTCCCTCCATGAACGACTTGATGCCCTCCTGGAAGTCCTCGGTATTGAACAGGACGCTCTCAACATAAGCCTCGTAGTCCATCTGCGCGGCAATGTCAGTCTCATTATAGCCTTTGTAGATGGCTGCCTTGGCAAAACCTAACGCTATGGGTGAGTTCTGCGATATCTTCGCCGCCATCTCCTTCGCCGCCGCCATCAGCCGGTCGGCAGGCACCACCCTGTTCACTAAACCAATCCGGTCCGCCTCTTTGGCATCGATAGTATCTGCCATAAACACCAGCTCCAGGGCTCGGGCAGTCCCTATCAGTCGGGGCAGCGTCATGGTCGAGCCCGACTCGGGTATCACCCCCCTCTTGGTGAATATCATGTTGAAGCGGGCTGCCTCCGAGGCTATCCTGATGTCGCAGGCCAGACTGAGAGCCAGGCCTCCGCCTGCCGCCGTGCCGTTCACCGCAGCGATGACCGGCTTGGGCAGGTTCCTTATCTTGACTACTGTAGTCAGTATGTTGCCATCCCCACGCAGCAACTCCTCCATGGTTGTCTGATGGAGCTTATGCGTTTCACCCAGCGACATCAGATAGTTGATATCTGCGCCGGTGCAGAACGCCTTGCCCGCTCCGGTTATGATAAGAGCCCTGGCGTCTATGTCCTTAGCTACCTTAGTGAGTACATCGTCCATCTCCGCCTGCATGACATCATCAAAGGCGTTCTTGACCTCGGGCCGGTTCAGGGTCATCACCGCCACCCCACCCTCTTTTTCGTAAATTACAGTTTTATATGCCAATTGAAGCCCCTTTCATCAGTTTATGATTACTCTCTCTTGACGGGAGAGGAAAGGGAAAGTGAGACTAAAATCTATTCTCCTTTGAACACAGGCTCGCGCTTCTCCATGAAGGAATCAATGCCTTCCTTAAAGTCCTTGGTGCCCATCAAAGCGTTTTGAGTGTAATTCTCATAGTCCATATGAGCGCCGATATCGGGGTCGAGCATGCCCCTGTATAGCGCAGCCTTGGCCAATCCTACCGCCAGAGGCGGGTTCTTGGCTATTTCAGATGCCAGCTCCAGGGTCGCATTCATCAGCTCTTCGTGCGGAACGACCTTGTTCACCAGGCCTATACGCTCCGCCTCCTGGGCATTGATTATCTTTCCAGTGAGCACCAGCTCACAGGCCCGGGCCATGCCGATAAGGCGGGGCAGGTTGTAGCTGGCGGCGCAATCGGGTATCACGCCCCTCTTGATGAAAATGGTGCTGAAGCGGGCCTTCTCCGAGATAATCCTCATATCGCAGGCCAGCGCCAGACCCATGCCGCCTCCCGCCGCTATGCCGTTGACCGCAGCGATAACCGGCTTCGTCATGTTGCGGATCTTGAGCACGACGGTGGGCATATGACCCACCCTTTTGACCATATCGCCGATGACCGTCCTGGCGAATTCCGACCTGCCCTCCACTAAAGTCCCCAGGTAGCTGACATCGCCACCGGCACAGAAGGCCCTACCGGCACCAGTTATGATAATGACCCTGACGCCCTTGTCGGCAGCCACATCGTTGACAGCGTTGTCAATCGCTTCCATCATAGGGAAATCAAAAGCGTTGTTTGATTCCGGGCGGTTCAGAGTTATGGTAGCAATCATATCCTTCTTCTCAATAAGCACGGTCTTCTCTGCCACTTAGTTCCCTCCTTGTTTTCTTCTCAGCGCAAACACAGCGCTAACTCAAAAATCTGATGGCATAATACCCCGAAAGCCGAACCTTTGTCAATTTGGGGGAGGTAGTTACTGCAAGCTGTGGGAGACTTATTTATGACCTGTCGACTACGGTAAACCTTTTCTCGACAATGATATGCTGAATGATTATCCCTATACCCAGAGATAACAGGAAAGGATTTCTTAACCAGAGGCTGACAGCCGCAATTATTATGCCGTATACACTGTGATGTATGCGAAGTCCCTTTATTCTGTAGACTGGCTTTCTCTTTAGCCTTCTGGCGAGTAATCTATAGCCAGCCTCGTAAACAAATCCCGCTGCGATACCTGCCAGCAATCCTTCGATTATCTGCAGAAAAACTGACATTAGATGCCTTGCTGCGGTCTTTCACTGGAAATACCCAGAGCTTGCCCGGCTGCTTTCTGCATCTCTGCTACTACCTTCTGATACTTCTCGTGTATCATCTTCTGATCGAACTCATAAAAGAGCCGGAGCATATTATCCTGTTCTTGTTTGCTGAAATACTCCATACAGGGGTAGAAAAACCTCTTGTCCTCCTTTTCAATATGTCCCGGATAAAGCTTGGTCAACTCCTGCATGAAATGAACAATCTCCGGTAAAGCCTGCTCGCTGCCCCGCACATAGTTATTCCTGGCTGCTACGAGATTACCTGTCAACCTTCTTGCCAGGGCGTGCTCTTCCACCAATTCGCCCATAATCTTTTTATGCTCCGGAGCAAGCTGCTTGGTGGCGAGCTCTTTGAACAGGATATCTTCCTCTTTTCCATGATGCGTTCTATCCGCATAGGTCCTGATAAAGTCTACTGCTGCCTGAATAAACTCAGGGTCGGCTTTATTAGTTTTGCTTATTTCAGACACCTGCAGGTTTACCAGCGCAATCAACTGCTCAATAAGCCTGTGTTCCCTCATCAAAAGACCGATCGGCTTCATTTCTTCCTCTCCTTAAGAACAGGCAAGGTCATGTTCACGCGCCCAATATCATACACTTGCGGACATGAAGAAATCATAAAACAGAGTGGCTAAAAGTTAAGAAATCATTACATTTGCTGCTTGGCCAGACTTCTCCAGACCTTGAGCCAATGAATCAGCGCGGTATATTCGCCACCTCGGGCATATTCACTCTGGGCAAAATCCCGCCCAGCCTCTTCCCTCTACGCCTGCGGGGACCCTTTCGCGCCCACAAATCCCTGAAGAAGTCCCGGTTCAAGAGGTGTTTGTTATCGGCCACCGCCAGAAGGTCTTTGGAAACGTTGCTCTCAAAATAGGCCACCTCGACGTGTTTGCCCATGTTCTTAATCGCCTGCAGAGCGTAGGCGAAGTCCGAATCACCGCTCACCAGCACCGCCACATCGTAGAGATTGTTCCAGGCAAAATGCAGCAGGTCTGTGACCAGCATAACGTCTATCCCCTTCTCCACAGGGACGCCGCCCGGGGCCATCTTGGTGCCCCCCAGCCTGACCTCCAGATAAGGCGTCTCGCGAAGTGTACTGAGGAATTCCTGCTGCTCGCGATATCCCTCGGCCCGCTGGGTGGGGTCTTGCAGCACGTTGTAATAATAGGTGCGGAACATGCGCCGGGGCCCGCAGAGCTTCTTGGTGAACTCAGCAAAATTCAGGTCGTAGCGGCCGAAATTTGAGCGCAGTGCATGATACAGATTGCTGCCATCTATGAATATCGCTACTCTATCTTCCATGAACACCCCTTCCCGGCATTGTTTCAGAGATACTAACCTATTTCCAGGCTAACCGCAACCCTGTTACCCCTCCCTTACCAACAGCCACAGCCCCAGCATCGCCACACCCGCCATTCCCGCACCGAAATAGAACGTGGTCGCAGGATTGATATACTGCCATA
Organism: Chloroflexota bacterium; assembly: GCA_021787935.1. GTDB lineage: Bacteria > Chloroflexota > Dehalococcoidia > SZUA-161 > SZUA-161 > JACWAE01. The sequence goes on from JAJYLC010000024.1 coordinate 10,970, forward strand.
GCAAGCCCGCAATCACACTCGCCGGAAGCAGGGAGATGCCCACAGCGGCATGGTACCAGCCATAGGCAGTACCTCTCCTTTCTACAGGCACCAGGTCGCTGACAAAGGCCCGGGTCACGCCTTCGGATATGCCGTAATAAAGCCCGTAGAGAGCGAACAGCAGCCATACCTCCCACTTTGCCGATGCCAGGCCCAGCCCCAGATAGGACAGCGCATAGATGGTCCAGCCTGCTACGATAACGCGCTTCCTGCCCAGTCTATCCGAGACTACCCCCGCAGGCATCGAAACCAGCGCGTAGACCAGATTGAAAACCACGAACAGTACGAGCACCCAGAAGACCGAAAAGTCCAGGTTCTGAGCCCGCAGGATGAGGAAAGCATCGCTGGAGTTCCCCAGCGTGAACAGCACCATCATCACCAGAAACAGCCTGAAGCGTCCATCGAGCGCTATTTTCGCCGGAGTTTCGGTTTTCGACGGCGCCACCGCGGGCTGACCAGGCCTGCGCTGAGCGCTACCTCTCTTCTCCCTGACGAAGAACAGAAGTATGAGCACAGCCAGGACAGCGGGGCCAATTCCCGATAGCACCAGGGTTCTAAAGGCATGCCAGGTTAGCTGGAGCCCTTGTCGCTCTACGAGGTAAACAATTAATGCAGCCAGAGCGATACCGAGGACCGCGCCCGCGGTGTCCATACCACGATGGAAACCGAAGCTCCTGCCTCTCTCGTTATCGGCGGTGGAGTCGGCCACCAGAGCATCCCTGGGGGCGGAGCGAATACCCTTCCCCACACGGTCGGTGAAGCGCACCGCTAGTACAACAGCCCAACTGCTGGCGATGTAGAGAAATGGCTTCGACAGCGTCGAGAGACTGTAGCCAAAGACAGTCAGGCTTTTCCTCTGACCCAGTCGATCGCTGAGCCAGCCGCTGACCAGCTTGAACAGGCTGGCCGTGCCCTCAGCAATGCCCTCGATGAGACCTATAATAGGAGTGCTCACCTTGAGCACATTCAGCAGGAACAGGGGCAGTACATTGAAAATCATTTCGCTGGAGACATCGGTGAGGAAGCTCACCCAGCCCAGGAAGAAGACATTGCGGCTGACCCCTAGGACCTTCTTTTCGCTCTCTTGCTGCATAATCTATTTATCCAGAAGCACCTCATCCACAAGCTCAGCGATTTTCTTTTTGGACTCACCAAGAACAGCCAGCCCCTGCCCGGTTATGGCATAGTATTTGCGTACCTTGCCCTCGATCACCCTTTTCTCCACGGACAGATAGCCATCCTTCTCCAGACGGTGCAGCGTGGGATATAGTGTGCCGGGGCTGAGACGATAGCCATGCCGGGCCAATTCCTCTAATATCTCAGCGCCGTAGATAGGCTGTTTCGAAGCATGATAGAGGACATGGATTTTCACGAAGCCCAAAAAGAACTCCTGAAACATACCCGCGTCCACAATATCGTCTGCTGATATCGGACTATGATAATATCAGCAAACACCGGGCTAGTCAAGTAGGTCGTGGTGTTGAAAATACCTTCTGTTACCGTTCACCCTTCGACAAGCTCAGGGTGAACGGTTATATCTGTCCCATTCATGGTTCTCGGGTATTGTAGGGGCGACCCAATGGGTCGCCCCTACCTCATATAATCAAGGCCAGCCTTTTTCTTGCCCACCCTGAGCGAAAGATATATTATAGTAACTTAGCTATGTATCAGGACACCATTGCTGCTATATCCACCCCTATCGGCGAGGGCGGCATCGGCATCGTAAGGTTGAGCGGGAAGGATGCCCTGCCCATTGTCCAGGGGTTGTTCGACAAACAGCTTCAAAACCGCCGCCTCATCTATGGACACATCGTTGACCCCGACAGCGGAGAGATTATAGATGAGGTGCTGGCAGCTTATATGAAAGCACCTCACACCTATACCAGGGAGGATATCGTCGAGATACACTGCCACGGAGGGCCCCTGCCGTTGCAGCGCGTCCTGGGACTAGCCCTGCGCCACGGCGCCAGAGTGGCGAACCCCGGCGAGTTCACCCTGAGAGCTTTCCTCAACGGCAGGATTGACCTGGCTCAGGCGGAATCGGTGCTCGATGTGATTGAATCCAGGACTCAAGCCAGCCTGCGGCTGGCAGTGCAAGGGCTGGGCGGCAAACTATCGGAGCCTATAAGAGAGATACGCCGCAGCTTGATGGACGTCCTCGCCTATCTCACTGCCCGCATAGATTTCCCCGAAGACGAGGTCGAGGAGCGGGATATAACGGAGCCCCTGGAGAAAGCTCAAGTCACTCTGCAGAACCTTATCGCCAACGCCGATGCCGGGATAGTGTACAGGCATGGGGTGAGGACTGCCATCGTAGGGCGCCCCAATGTGGGCAAATCGAGCCTGTTGAACCGCCTGCTTCGCCAGAGCCGCGCCATTGTCACCCCCGTCCCCGGCACCACCCGCGACACCCTTGAGGAGACGGTTAATCTAAAGGGCGTGCCCTTCATCCTTATTGACACTGCTGGTATTATGAAAAGCAATAATGTGGTGGAGGTGTTGGCCGTAGAACGGAGCAGGAAAGCGATTGAACAGGCCGATTTCGTGTTATTTGTCATAGATGCCAGCGAGCCGCTGGCCAACTCCGATAAAGAGCTGACAGATTTGCTCGCCGAAAAGACGGTGCTGGTCGTAGCCAACAAGTGCGACCTGCCCGGCCAGGCCGAGCTGGATGAACTGCCCTGGCTTCAGGTATCCACCTCGGCGCTTACCGGCGAGGGACTGGAGGAGCTGGAGAACGCAATGGTGAACTCCGTGCTGGGGGGCAAGATAGTGACCTCGGACGCCCTGCTGGTGACCAATCCCCGCCACAAGGAGGCGCTGCAACGGGCGGAGAGGCACCTGGCACATGCCAGGGCTGCTATCGAAGAGAAGCTGCCTGACGATTTTATTACCATTGATCTCACCGCTGCGCTGAATGCGCTGGGTGAGATAACCGGCGAGACGGTTACCGATGAGCTTCTCGATACCATCTTCAGCCGCTTCTGCATCGGCAAGTAAAAAATTACAGGAGATAATGTGCAATTGGGGAGTGCAGAGGGGCAGAGCCCCTTTGCTAGGGGTCTGGGGTATCCCCAGTTTTAAAAGTCCCCCAAGACTGGGGGATTTAGGGGGTTGAAATAGGCTTATATCGCTCTCATATTATGACAATAATTGAGAAAAGGGAGGACACGATTGGAGAAAAGACTCAAGAGGGTCCGCACGCCCAAGCTGGTCAACCCAACGCTGGTTGCCGCCTGGCCCGGCGTGGGCAATGTAGCGCTGATCGCAGTTACCTACCTCAAGGATAAGCTGAGGGCAAAGGTGCTCGGAGAGCTAGACCCGTTGGGCTTCTTCGACCTGGGCGGCGTTTTCATCAAGGACAATTTGATAGAGATGCCGGAGTTTCCCCAGAGCACTTTTTACTACTGGAGCAGCCGGGGTAAGGGAAAAGACCTGATAATCTTTTTATCTGAGGCGCAGCCCTCTTTCGGAGCCTATGAATACGTAGGCAGGGTGTTAGATGTAGCGGAGAGCTTCAGGGTGAAAAGAGTATATACCCTAGCCGCCGCCATTACTGAACACCACCCTGATGAACCGAGAGTTCTGGGAGCAGCTACCTCGTCACAACTTCTCGACGAGTTGAAGAGGCACAATGTAGTGCTGGCGGGCGACTTCTACGTAGCGGGATTGAATGGCTTGTTGCTTGGCGCAGCCAAGGAAAGAGATATTGAGGGAATCTGCCTGCTGGGCGAAACTGTGAAATACGCTGCCAAGCTGGCGAATCCACGGTCCTCCCAGGCCGTACTCGAAGTTTTGGCCGAACTCCTTCAGGTGAATATAGACTTGTCTGAGCTTAAAGAGTTTGCCGAGGGCACAGAGAAACAAATCAGGCAAATTGGTGATGAGGTGAGAAGAGAGTACTTGCAGCATTTCACCAGGCCGATCTGGGAGCGTGAGGAACACGAAGAGAACGGATAAGACGAACCCCACGAAATCGAATGTAGGGGCACGGCATGCCGTGCCCCTACACCTTATGGACTAACCTACATATCAATAATCAGTTCAATTTACAGCAGCTTTGCCTGTTGAGTCTCCTTTTTCAGTATCAGGCTTTTGCGTGCCCTCCACTGAACCAGCCGCCGGAGTAGAGGAAGGCACAGGCTCCTTAAACAGCGCCTCGAGCTTCTCACCCTCTAGCGTCTCTTCAGTGATCAAGCGCTGAGCGATCTGAACCAGCTTCGCTTTATTCCGGGTCAGGATATCCCTGGCCTGGACGTAAGAGTTTTCCACGAGGGACCTTATCTCAGCATCGATAGCATCAGCCACCTTCTCGCCATAGTCCTGTTGCTCGTCAACCATCCTGCCCAGGAAGACCAACTCCTCCCTGCGACCGAAGGTGCGCAAACCCAGGCCGCCCAGGCTGGCCGAGTCTTTCACAATAACCTGAAGCCCATCAGAGCTTGTATTAATGCCCTGCTCCCGCAAGAATTCTACCAGGCTGAAATCTGATTCCTTGCGAGACTGGAACGTCCGACCGTCTTTAGTTTGAACCAGCAGGTCATCGCCATAGACTTCGATAGACTTGATATTGTCAGCCAGAATCTCGGCTATCACAGCGCTGATGGCCATCACTTCATACCTGGGCTCATCGCTCATGGCGTACCGTTTTACCATGCCGCGGGCGATATCAGTGGCCTGCTCCAGGTCGCTTTGCGCCCCTGTAGTTACCTCTGCCTTTCCGAAGATAAGCTCCTCCGCAGCCCGTCCACCCATGAGAGTGGTAAGCATATCTCGCAACTGGCTTACAGAATGGAGACGGCGGTCCTCGGTGGGCAACTGCTTAGTATAGCCGCCTGCCATTCCCCGAGCAACAACAGATATTTTGTGCACCGGGTCAGCTTTGGGCAGATTTCGGGCTACCAGAGCATGTCCCGCCTCATGGTAGGCAATGATCTCCTTCTCCTTCATGCTAATGACGCGGCTCTTCCGCTCCGGCCCGAGCAGGACACGGTCTATAGCCTCCTCCAGCTCGCTCAGGCCGATCTTCTTCTTGTTACGTCTCGCCGCCAGAATAGCACCTTCGTTGACCACGTTTGCCAGGTCGGCGCCGCTAAAGCCCGGGGTTTGCTTGGCGATTACTTCCAGGTCAACGTCTGACTCCAGCGGCTTGCCCTTGATATGAACTTGAAGGATGGCTTTGCGACCATTGATATCGGGTTGATCCAGAACCACCCTGCGATCGAACCTGCCAGGGCGCAGCAGCGCCGGGTCTAGAATATCGGGGCGGTTAGTAGCCGAGATTACGATGACCTTGGTGCTTGAATCGAAGCCATCCATCTCCACCAGTATCTGGTTGAGCGTCTGCTCTCTTTCATCGTGCCCGCCGCCGAGCCCGGAGCCGCGGTGTCGGCCCACAGCGTCTATTTCATCCACAAAGATAATGCACGGCGCATTGCGTTTGGCTTGATCGAAGAGGTCTCGCACACGGGAAGCGCCTACCCCCACGAACATTTCGACGAACTCGCTGCCGCTGATGGAGAAGAAAGGAACCCCGGCCTCCCCGGCAACAGCCCGGGCCAGCAGAGTTTTACCCGTGCCCGGAGGGCCCACCAACAGCACTCCGCGCGGTATGCGTGCACCTAAAGCAATAAACTTCTCGGGATACTTGAGGAATTCCACCACCTCCTGCAGCTCCTGCTTCGCCTCATCGACGCCCGCGACATCGCCGAAAGTAACGGTCGGCTTATCGCCGCTGACCATCCTTGCCCGGCTCCGTCCGAAAGAGAGCGCCTGGTTCGAGCCGCCCTGCGCCTGACGCAGCATAAATATGATAAGCGCACCGAAGATTATCCAGGGCAGGAAGGTGAGTAGTATCGTGCCGATGCTTCCCCACCGGCTAGAGCCCTGGTAATTGACAGTCACAGCTCCATTTGCTATCTGAGAAGCAAAAACTTGAAAAGCATCGAAGTTCGAGGGAACATTAGTAGTATAGGTTGTGCCGTTTATCACCGCGGTCAGCGATGTATCCCTGATGGTAACCTCTGCCGGATGGGTATAGTTCCCCTCCTGCAGCCGGGTAATTAAATCTGAAGACGATACAGCTACGGTCTTAGTACCTGGCGAGATCAGGGTGAAAAATACAATTATCACCACCGCCAGGACGATAAGCCAGATAATTAAGCTTCGAGATATTTTCGGCATGTCACACCTATTTGACAATAAATTATAACATAAATGTAAAAGAACTAAAAAGAGAAAATGGTCAGGGGGTATTTTCTGCTTGGGGACAGAAGCGGTTTGAAACCAGTCCCCACAAAATGCTATACTCGCCGTAAGAGACAAAAGATGTCACTCGACCTTAACCAGATAGCAGCCCAGATCGAAGGCATGGCAGCAGGCCTCAAGGCGGAGCAGAAGGAGAAGGAAGGCCGCCTAGGCTACGCCCTCGATGTTCTACGCCTCAAGTCAGGCGACCTAGATTCCCTCAGAAAGAGAATCGAGAGCAGCAAGACCACCTGGCTGGTGGCAGGGGTTGACAGTGAACTTATAGGACGCCATGAGCCTATCTCGTGTCCTCCCGATTTCGCTGTTATCGCCATAGATGGCTCACATATAGATATCGACCGGCACAGCTCAGCTAGATGCTGTCTGATAAACATCGGCAGCGTGATACTCCGCTACGGCCGGAATCCTGACGCTACGCTGCGCAGTCGGCCTGCTCTTTACGCCAGCGAGCAGGATTTGACCATTTCAGACCCCCTGAGCAATAACGAGCAGCCCTTGGAGAGAGAGCTGCTGGGGATAAAACGCACAGTCGCAGAGTGCCAGGCTTTGGCAGAGCTCTGCGAGGAGCTCCCACCTGACCTGCCCACGCTGGCTTTGCTCGATGGCTCGCTGATACTATTCAGGCTGGCGGGACAGCCCGACTATATAAGCAGGGAACTCCTAGAAAATGGCTACCTTAAAGCTCTGAATAGAATTAAAGATATCGGCAAAAAAAAGAAGCTGGCACTGGCAAGCTATATCAGCTTCCCCCGCAGCACCGAGGTGGTTAACGCACTCAGGGTAGCGGTATGTCCCTACAACCCGCCGGACTGCGACCGCAACTGTCCTCGAAGCGTGCCCTCAGCTAAAAGGGAATGCGAGGCTGTTGCCGGAGTGCAGGACAGCTCCATCTTCTCCCGAATCCTCGAGCCCGGCGAGAGGTCAGCGACCTTCATCAGCCGTTCCTCAGTAGTGCAGAGGCACTACGGTGAGAATGAAGTGCGATTTTTTTATCTTCGCGGGGATGAAGAGATGGCGCGCGTAGAGTTCCCACGGTGGGTGGAGGAGCGAGGGCTGGTTGACCTGGTTCACGCGCTGGTCCTCGACCAGTGCCGCCGCGGTCAGGGCTACCCGGTGGCCCTGAGCGAAGCGCATGAGCAGGCAGTGTTAACCGGCGCCGACCGCGAGCAGTTCCAGTATTTAGTCGAGCTTGCCCTGTCCGAGAGATGTCTGCCCACCATAACCTCCGCCAAGAGCAGAAGCAAGAAGACGAGGTGGATTTGAGGGATGTCTATCCTTGTGTTGTTAGCTAGCGAGCAGCCCGAGTGATGCCAACTGGAGGCGATTTGATCGATAACACACTGTTACTGAAAGCTCTTATCTCTAAAGGCGGGATACGCATACAGAACAGCGATATACTCTACCAGGCACCATCGCCTTTGCCTGAATCTTTTGGATTTGAAAAAGTGGAGGGCATGCTTCTCGGTCTTGCCGTTGGCGATGCGTTAGGCGCTACATCTGAGGGATTAGAACCAGAAGAAAGGTTTGACCGCTATGGTGAAATAAGATATTACTTGCCTGGAAAACGCTCACATTATCATGCTGTAGGTGTGCCTACTGACGATACTCAATTGACCTTCTGGACTTTAAAACAACTCATAGCAGACAAAGGGCTTATCCCCAACAACTTGGCACGAAGTTTTTGCAAGCACCACATTGTTGGGGTTGGCAGCACAACCAGAGAATTCCTCAGGAATTACAAAGATAAGCATGTCTCTTGGGACAAGTCCGGAATGGATTCGTTAGGCAATGGCGCGTTAATGCGCATAGCTCCCGTTGTTATACCGTATCTTCATAATCCTCACCCTTCGCTGTATGCCGATGCTGCTTTAGACACCATGATAACTCATAATGCATTCGCTAATACTGCTAGCTGTGTGGCATTTGCTAAGATACTATGGTCTTTGTTAGGAATGAAATCTCCCCCGGACCCAAAGTGGTGGCTTGACACATTTTATTACGCTGCTCAGCAGTTAGAAGGCAATACACGCTATTGTCCTCGCCATCCTCAATTCACTGATTATAAAGGGCCTCTTTGGAAATTTACTAAACATGTTTGTGAAGAAGCTTTAGATAAAGGGCTTACAGTAGAGAAGGCATGTAATTGGTGGGGATCTGGTGCCAATCTTTTCGAAACAGTTCCTTCAGTATTGTATATACTCACAACGTATTCTCACAATCCAGAGGAAGCCATAGTCCGGGCTGTGAACGATACTAAGGACAACGATACCGTTGCAGCAATTGTTGGTGCTGCAGTTGGGGCACTGCATGGCATAAGAGGTTTTCCAGAGCGCTGGATTAAGAAGCTTACCGGGAGGACAAGAAGAGATGATGACGGCCAAATATTCAAATTGATCTTGCAAGCGAAGCAAGTATTTTGGATGAATGCATGAGTCGCTGAGATATACTGACCCCAATTGACGAAAGAGACCCAAACAAATGCAATATAGCGAAAAGCAGCACCAGCGCCATTCCATCCGCCTGAAAGATTACGACTATACTCAGGAAGGCGCATATTTCGTGACCATATGCACGCACCAAAAAGCGTTTCTTTTCGAAAATGAACCTATTAGCGTCATAGTGGAAAAATGCTGGTTAGAAATTCCTGTTCATTCCCCCAATGTTCAATTGGATGAATGGGTTATAATGCCTAATCATATGCATGGGATTTTGATTATCATTGACAAATGCAAGACCTCAAAATATCCTACGAACAACGTTTATAATGTCCGTAGGGGCGACCCAATGGGTCGCCCCTACATCCGCCCACACGGGCCAACCCCTGACTCTATTGGCACCATCGTAGGACAATTCAAATCCGTCGTTACGAAAAGGATAAATAAGCTGCATGGAACGCCTGGCGCTCGTATCTGGCAGCGCAACTATTATGAACACGTAATCCGCAATGAACATGATTTGAACGAAATCCGCCAGTATATCCTTGACAACCCTGTAAAATGGGATATGGACGAAAACAACCCTGATAGGCTGATAAATGAACTCAAACCGCGAGGAGAACCAGTTTGTCTGACAAAATAGGCGAGGTTATCGAGGCCAGCACAGGCCAGTTTGTGGCCGAATGCTATGAACTGCACTCTCCCCCGCCGCTGGGCAGCCTGGTGAAGACCAGCGACGGCGATGTGCAGATTTACGGTGTGGTCTGCAATGCCGCCACCGAGAGCATTGAGCCCAACCGCCGTCCTGTCGCCCGGGGCAGGGATGAAGCCACCGAGGAGAGCATCTATCGTCAACACCCTCAGCTTTTGAAGCTGTTGCGTACAACATTTGATACCCTGGTCGTGGGACACAGCAGAGGCGAGGCGACACCGCCCCTGCATTACCTGCCTCCCCGCCCGCCCCGCGTCCACAGCTTCGTCTACCTCTGCGAGCAAGATGAGGTATGCCGATTTACCCAGTCGCTGGATTTCCTGCCCCTACTGCTGGGTGCCAGGGCAGGGGCAGTGGACGAGATAGTGGCAGCCTGCCTGCGCCAGGCAAGCTGCGCCCACAATGACCAGCGCGCATTTTTGGTCAAGTCAGGCAAGGAGCTCGCCATCCTGCTCGGCGGCGAGCTTAACCGGCTCAACGCCATCCTGAGGAGGATCAGGCTGTGAACGAAGGAACGCCTCGGGGAAACCGTTTAGGCATCGTGGTCGGCGGCTCGCTGACCAGGGGAATGGAAGTCAAGCTGGATAGCGCCACACCCATCGAGGAGATGGCGGTGGGACGCTATGTCGTTATCGAAGGTCAGAAAAACCGCTTCTTCGGCATGATTACCGATGTCACCCTAGGAGCCACCAACCCGCAGCTTGCCATAACCCCGCCCGATGTCTCCGACCCTTTCATCGCCGAGGTCATCGCCGGCACCAGCACCTACGGCAGCATCCATATAGTGCCCATGCTCACCATCAGCGGAGATGCCGTTAGTATACTCGAAGGGCCACAGCCGGTGAAGACAGTGCCTGCCCATTTCTCCGTGGTGCGGGAGGCATCAGAGCACGACGTCGAGACAGTCTTCGGGCAGGAGGACGAAAAGCATTTCTATGTGGGCACACCCCTGGACATGGAGACCAGGGTCTGCCTCGACATCCCCGAGTTCGTGAAACGCTCCAACGGCGTCTTTGGCAAGAGCGGCACCGGCAAGACCTTCTTCACCCGGCTGCTCCTCATCGGCATGGTGCAGAAAAAAGCGGCGGCCAACCTGATATTCGACATGCACAACGAATATGGCTGGGAGGGCACCAGCGAGGGAGGCCGGAGCGTGAAGGGGCTTAAACAGCTCTTCCCCTCGCAGATCGCTGTGTTCGCCCTTGACGAGGAGAGCGCGCGACGCCGTCAGGTGAAAACTGACTGCATCGTGGAGATAGGCTACGACGAGATAGAGCCCGAGGACATCGAGCTGCTCAAGGATACACTGAACCTGACTCAGCCGGCCATTGAGGCAGTATATCAAATGGCTCGCAACTTCGGCGAACAGCGCTGGCTGGAAGGCTTTTTCAACCTGGGCGGGGGGGAAGAGACCAAAGACCTGCTGGACAGGCTGAGCATACACGAGAGCAGCTATCGCAACCTGCGACGCGGCATGGAAAGATTGAGGAGGCTCCCCTTTCTGGTATCCCATGCCCGGGAGAACTCGGTGCAGCGCATCTTAGAATATCTCGACCGCGGCATAAATGTGGTGCTCGAATTCGGCAGATACACCGATGTCACAGCCTATGTGCTGGTGGCCAACATTCTCACCCGCCGCATCTACGCCCAGTACCGCGAGCGCAAGGAAGCCGCCATGGGGGAAAAGAAAGCCGAACCTTATCCCCTGGTGATAACTATCGAAGAGGCACACAAGTTCCTTAACCCCGAGGTAGCAGGTCAGACTATATTCGGCGCTATAGCCCGCGAGATGAGAAAGTACAACGTCACTCTGCTGGTCATAGACCAGCGCCCCTCAGTAATAGACGACGAGGTCATGTCCCAACTTGGCACCAAGGTTGCCTATCTATTGGACAACGAAAAGGACATAGACAGCGTGCTCATGGGTGTCTCAGGCAAAACCGAGCTTAAGACGGTACTGGCCAAGCTGGAGGCGAAACAGCAAGCGCTCATCTTCGGCCATGCGCTGCCCATGCCCGTCGTCGTTAAGACCAGAGAATACGGCTCAGCCGAGTCGTATAGAGAGTTCGGCTTCCGGGACGCAGCAGAGCTAAAGAGAAAAACTGAAAAAGATATTAAGGACCTCTTCTAACTTCCTCGGCATATTACAATCGAGTAACCCCGAGATGCCTCGTTGAAGCCTTACGTGGAATAGAAGCGCACTATGCAGTACTGAGAGCCCTGGCAGATTTGATCCTTCAGCTCAAATCTTATGTTTGGACCGAACTCAGTTGCCCATACGGAATACTCTGTGCTACAAATGAGCCCGCCTATTTTACTGGAAAGCTTCTCTCTGCCAGATTTAATCATAAGATTGTGCCAGGGGCAAACATTTACGGTTAACTTGAAATCACCCCCGCTGCCAGTTTTTTCAGCTTTAAACTTATAACCTTCCAGGGAGAGCCTGGTGGTAAGGCATTCGAAGAGCCCATCTATCCCATCGTCCGCCTTTCCCAGAGATTTAAAAAAACGGGCCTGTATCTTGGGCATAACCTTCCAGACCTCGTTATCTATGTCGAGTGCAGTATCGAATCCGTACTTTTCCTCAATCTTCATGAACCACAGCCCGTCCACCGTAGTGTAGCTGCGATGAAAATATTCTTCGATTTGCTTATCGCTCAGTCGGATCATTTTTCTCACCTGCCTCCGTCCGGTTTCTGCCCGATTAGAATCCATGAAACATGATGATGGGTTTTACCCTGATAATGGGGCTCCTCATATTTATGTTCATAAAGTTCCCTCACATTTAAAAAGTCAAAATCCCCACGCAGATCTTCACCGGTGTAAAAGTGCAGATATTTCTTCCCCTGAAATGAATGCACCTCGTTCTCAACCGCGGCTCCTTTGCCGTATTCCTCCGGATCATTAACGGAAAGCGCATTCAGAAATAACATACTTTCTGCTCTCAATAGATTTTTGAGCTTGCCCCTCAACTGCGCCCTTTCATGCTGCTTAAGCGAATGGTAGAGGTTTGAAACAAATACGACATCATATTTATCTGGTGCCAGCTCAGTGAAATTGCAGACTGCAAAGTCGATATTCTCCATTTTAAGGCCGGAGACAGCATTTTGCGCTGCGGAAATAGCCTCCTGAGAGCTGTCAATAGCTTTTATGTGGCAATTTAGATGTTTAGATAGATATATTTCATCGCGTCCGTAGCCACAGCCAATGTCCAACACCACCAAACGGCTTTTATCGAGGGTATTCTGGCGCAAATAGTCGACCATTATTATGGCCAACTCACTTGGGACATCGCCCCATATCTTCCTGTTTCCCGCATACTCGTCGTTCCAATTCATGCATTCACCATTATACCTGAAGCAAAGGAATTATAGAAAGAGACCTCGTTTTCGAGGTCTCTTTCTCAAGCGAACCAGGTGCTTTATCCACTAGGGGCAATCTATTTGACGACTACGGTTAAATCGAAAGTTTCGGCTGGCGGGATACCTGTCTCCCAGGGCCGCCTGTATTCCATGGATATGGTGCTGGTGCCTTTCTTGAGCGCCTTGAAAGTCCACTGCTCTTTGCCGGGTGCTCCTACCAGGCTAGTTTGAGGAGCTATAGTTTGATTTCCTGTTGCACCCAACACGCTGTCGTCGCTAATCTGAGGCTGGGTCCAACTGTATCCTGTACTGGCATTAGAGTCTAAACTCACCACTAACGGCTGGCCAACCGAAAGCTCGACCTGTTTACCCGAGTACGAAGAGTCGACATTGATCGCGGCCTGTGAAGCGTTTGCGTTGACCTCGGCACCGCTTCCCGAGCATGCCGTCCCCACTCCTACCAAGAGACCGGCCAAAAGGACAACCCCCAGGATCACCCATCCTGTTTTTCTCATTGTTTCTCCTTTTCGCTGTTTTTTAGGAAATGTTGCAACCTTCCTGAGTACTTTCAACATTAAAGACGCAACCGTGCAGATTTTTGTTCCACAGGGCTCGATATACTGCACCAAAGACCCTAATCAAGAAGATGCTCTTAATACTCAGGCAGGCGGTTCTCCTACTTAATAGCACCATTAGTTAGGAGAACCGCCTATCGCTAAATATGACTGACATCGCTTCTGCTTGAGATAAAAATTACAAAAGTATATTGGACAAGGGTACGCTGGTAATATTGCTATCAGTCAGGACCCGAAGCAGAATATTGATGTCGCTCTGGAGAATTGGCCGCTTCAGAGACGTTTGTTTCCGATGCCTCTGGCCTTGACCAGTGCCCCGAGGGATACGGCCTAAAGCCAACCTCGGGGCCTCTTTTTAACTTCACTTATTCACCTGATTAGTACGGTTCTAATTCCGTTTGGTAAGCTGCTCGGTAAAGGTAGTACTACTTTCAAGCTATTACTATATAACTCTTTGTTGCGGTACCGTGCGGTGATTGTACAAATAGTAAGCTCTTGTTAGGATTGCCACCGATGCTTGTTTGAGAGTCCTAAGCGGTTAGAGGACATTGTCAACAATAGTTTTAACCTTTCCCACCATGATACAAAACGCCAAAAGTCAAGGTCCGGGGGAGGTAATCGAGATTATCAAAGTCTAACTCGGGGCTCGAGATAGCCTGCAATGGAGATGCAGGCCAGCTTGATAGGTAGCATTAACGTTTTCAAGGAGGAAAAAGGATGTTGAAAAGATTAGCAAAGATGATGCGAAGGGATGAGAGAGGCATCACCGGCCTGGAGACGGCGATCATTCTGATTGCCTTCGTGGTTGTGGCCTCGGTATTTGCTTACACAGTGCTGTCGGCAGGTATATTCTCGTCCCAGAAGGCCCAGGAAGCGGTCTATACCGGACTGCAGAGTGCGAGGTCCACAATGGAACTGAAAGGTGATGTGGTTGCCCATAGCAATGGCAACGAGGTCACCGAACTGGTGATCGACGTAACCAGTGCTTTAAATGGCATGCCCATCGACCTGACACCGCCGGGCAACAACTCTGGCAAGGCTGCCGGAAACAGCTCTAACGTAGTGGTTGTTTCCTATGCTGACAGCACCCAGCGCATTGACGACCTCTACTGGACTGCGAGTCAACTGGGCAAGGGAAATGGTGACCATATACTGGATCCCGGCGAGACCTTCCAGATGACGATAGACCTGGAAGCGGTTGCTGGGGGCGTAGGTACCTACAAAACCTTCGATATAGACATCAAGCCGCCTGTGGGCAGCGTGCTCGTTATCGAGAAAACAACCCCAGCGGCCCTCGCCGACTGGATGATACTGAACTAAGGTCAAGCCGTCGCAGCCAGGCTAAATTAAAAAGGTAGACTGGAAACTAAAAGGAGGTAAGCGAGATGCTTAAAGGATTGAACAAGAGCCGGGATGAGAGGGGCATCACTGGCCTGGAGACGGCGATCATACTGATTGCCTTTGTGGTAGTGGCATCCGTGTTTGCCTACACAGTGTTGTCGGCAGGCATATTCGCGTCCCAGAAGGGCCAGGAGGCGGTCTACGCAGGGTTGTCTGAAGTTAGGGCGACCATGGAGGTCAAAGGGGACGTGTTCGCCTATGGGAATACAACCACTGGGAACGTGACGGCGGTGTCTTTCATTCTGACCAACACCGAGAAGGGGCAGGCCATTGACCTGACACCGAACCCGACCGGTGGGAACACCTCTGTCACCGTAATCAGCTACACTGACCAGAATCAGCATGTTTCCAACTTGCCCTGGGCAGTTTCCTGGATAGGCAAGAACGATGGTGATAACCTGCTGAATCAGGACGAGCAGGCTGTGATAAGGGTCGACCTGTCTCACCTTACCACTAGCCCTGGCACTTACAGCACATTCACCGTTGAGGTCAAGCCTGTGACTGGTGCATCTCTAGTCCTGAACCGGACATTGCCCGCCAGGATTGACGCTGTGATGAACCTTCATTAAAGATTAAGTGGACGAAGCCGCAAGGGGTCGCTGACACTGGGACGTACCGCCCCGGCAGCGACCTCTTTGTTAAACATCGACTCCTCAGCACTCTCCTTTCTCTTGACTTGCCACGTATTTACCTCTAGCATAGTTACATTGCGACAGGCGTTTCATGAAGAGGGGAAGGGGAGAGTAGACAGTGATCGCTATAAGAGGCCTGGAGCACTTCAAACAGGAGCGCGATGCGCTGCAGCTCATTCTTCAGGTGTATCAGCAGAATCAATCCCCTGAAGGCCAGCTTACTGCAACCCTGATCGAGGCTATGCTGGAAACCGCCCAGCGCATAATTGCAGCTGCTGAAAAGGGCGAGCCTTTCATCGCGACCTCTTACGGAAACGCACCGGAGCTGCTGGTTGCTCTGGACCTCCCCTGGTATCCGCTTCTGCTGGTTACTTATCTGCCCACCCGGCAACCCTCCATTCTGCAGGAAATCGACGAAGCAGTCAGGTTCGGCCTGGGCACGGATACCTGCACACTCATCAGGTTGGGCATCAGCAATGTTCAGGCAGGACGCGTGCCGCAGCCAACTGCATTCGTCGGCCTGCTTTCCCCGTGCGATGGCGCCAGCGCGCTGCATCAGGCAGTAGCTCACGACAAGTACTGGCGCAACGTACCGACTTTCTGCACGGATCCCCCGTACTGGGACAGCCCGCACAGTATAGATTTCCACGCTGACGAACTAAGACAGATGGTATCCTTCCTCGAAAAACACACCGGCCGCAAGCTGGATATTGACCGGCTTCGAGAGGTTGTCAAGGAGTCCAACAAGCAATACAAATTGTGGACAGAATACAACGAGCTGCGGCGTGCTGTGCCATGTCCCCCTGCAGCTTCCAAGGGAGCGCAGGCCTGGAATATAGCTCAGAACTTCATGGTGGGCGACCCCAGAGGCACCGAGTGGTTCAGAAAGCTTGTCCGCATCACAGGACAGCAGGTGAGAGAAGGCAAAGGGTTAGCTCCGAACGAGAGGATAAGGCTGCTATGGTTCGACGTCCCTCCTCTGTGGTCATCCGAGTTAACAAAGTGGCTTAAGGAAGAGTGGGGAGCCTGTATAGTAATGGACATGATGGGATATGCCTCCCAGACGTTGATTGACACCTCAACTGAAGAAAGCATGTTCAGGGGTCTGGCCAAGCGAAATCTGTGCGAACTGCCCATGGTCAGGCAGGTTCACGGCACTGCCGATACCCTCACCAATGACATCGTAAAGTTGTCGAAAGACTATAAGATAGACTGTGTCATCTGGCCCGCCCATATGGGCCACAAAGATGGGTCAGCAAGCATAGGCATCATGCGTAAGGTGTGCCGCGAAATCGGGGTCCCCTTCCTCGCCCTGGGGCTCGACCTCTTCGACAAAAGATATACATCAATTGACCGCCTGAAGGACAAACTCTCCGAGTTCTTCGATACAATGGGGCTGGGCTAGCCAGCCCCGCCTATAGCGAAGAGACTACCTTACTAAACACTTCTCGAAATCGACTACCCTGTAATTTTTCCCTTTCTGGACCACCTTGTGCCCTTCCTTCTCCAGAAGCTTCTTCTGAGCCTCAACCCCACCGGGGTATTTCTCGTTGACAATTCCGCCAGTCTTCAACGTCCGCCAATAAGGGATGGTTTCTCTCTTGCCTTCTGCTGCAGCTTCCTCCGCCGCATGAGCCGCAACCCAGGCAAAGATTCCCGTGGTTATGGGACACCCTATGGAAGCGCAGTGCCTTTCAGCCAGGACCTCGCGGATCTCATTTATAGTGATAAGCTTGCCCCTGGGGACTTTACCCATGATTTCAGACACTTCTTTGGGTGCCGGGATAACGACAGTACCCGTTCCCCACCTCTTGCTCATCTTCTCGTTTATCTCGACCACCTTGGGCAGGTCTTTGCTGTCTGCCAGCTTCTCCTGCCAGGACTTGCGCGATTTGGTTTTACTGGCCATCCTTTCGCCTCCTTGGGGATAATTTCAATCACTATTAAGGGGCTCAAAATTTTGAGCCCCTACGCTGGACAGGCGAGGGCGCCTGTCCCACCAAATCATATCATCCAGAAAATGTTGCATCGCGGCTCCAAATCACGACACAGTGTAGGGGCACGGCATGCCGTGCCCCTACACTGTTACGCCGACTCCTCCACCTTCTTTTTCAGAGCCTGCACAATCTCCTCAGAGAGCTTCTGTCCACCGCGACGCACCAGAAATGCCAGCAGACCCGAGACCTCGCCTCCGGCGGAGAGCTTCGCTTTGTCCCCTCCCACAGGCTCCAGTTCGTAATAGCGCGTCATTCTCACACCCAGGACTTTACCCTCCATCACCACGCGATGCCCGGGAACAAACTCGGTAATTTTCATCAACAGGTTGACCGTGATGAGAGACCTGGCTACAACCAGAACCTGCGCCCCCACACCCAGCGGCCCTTGGGAGACCTTCTCAATCTTTTTCAGGGACGGTATCCGCCTGGGCCACTCCTCCACATCGTTGAGCAGTGCCCAGGCTTTTTCGGGCGTTGCATTTATCTCAACGCTGGCTCTGAATTTCATCCTGCACCCCCACTGGCAAATCCTAAATCCTAAATCCTAATTTCTAAACTCTAAACAATATCAAATTCTCAAAATTCGAAGGTTTCAAATATTTTGATATTCGGGTTTTGAATTTGTTTAGGATTTCGGATTTCGATATTAGGATTTGTCAACTTGTGAATCCATGCCTAATCTCCTATAATCTAGGCGAGACGGCAGCAAAAAGCAACCCCTCCTTCAGTTGATGAGCAATAACGATAGCACTATGCAGCAGTTGCCCTTAGTTGTGGAGATCCCCCATCCACCCACTGCCCTGCAAGCATTCGAGGCCTTCAAAGATAAACCATTCAGCTTTTTCCTTGACAGCGGCATGGGCCCCCAGAGACTGGGGCGCTACTCATTCCTGGGCAGCGACCCCTTCCTGATTATGAGGAGCCGCGGCAGTGAGATAACTCTTATACACCCCGAGGGCGAGACGACCTTCACGGGCAATCCCTTCGATGTGCTGGGTGAGCTTCTCCAGGAATATAAACTGGATGGCAATCCCACCGCTCTGCCCTTCGTAGGCGGGGCGGTAGGCTACCTCAGCTATGACCTGGAACATTTCATTGAGAAGCTGCCCGCCAGAGCAGTGGACGACCTGCACCTTCCCGAATGTTATCTCGCCTTTTACGATGCCGTGGCTATTTTCGACAACCTCGAGGGCAGGGCCTACGTTGCATCCACCGGCTTCCCTGATAAAGGAGCCCACAGGCAAAACAGAGCTGGGACTCGCCTTGAGGAGATGAAAAGAATGGTGGCCCAGGCGCCTCGCCTGGGTGACGACAAGGTTTCTTATTCGGATCAAAATGTCAGCAAACAGGTCAACCTGCACTCCAATTTCACCCACGAGCGCTACCTGGAGGCGGTGCAGAAGGCTAGAGACTACATCATCGCCGGGGATATTTTCCAGGTTAACCTCTCTCAGCGCTTCGAGGCGGACATGCCCCTGCCTCCTTATGAGCTATACCGCCGCCTGCGCAAAATCAACCCTGCGCCATTTGCGGCCTATCTAAATTTCGACGGCGTCACGGTGGTCAGCGCCTCTCCTGAAAGATTTTTGCGTCTTAGCGGCGACAGGGTGGAGACGCGCCCCATTAAGGGGACCCGGCCGCGAGGCAAAGACCTCGCTGGAGACGAGGCACTGTCCCGGGAACTGATAAACAGCTTCAAGGACAAGGCAGAGCATGTGATGATTGTAGACCTGGAGCGCAACGACATCGGCAGGGTCTGCCGCTTCGGTACGGTGAGAGTGAGCGAGTTGATGGCGCTGGAGAAGTATGCCACCGTATTCCACCTCACCTCTACGGTGGAAGGGAGACTTCGCCCCGGCAAGAACGCCATAGCCCTGCTCAAGGCCACCTTCCCCGGTGGCTCTATCTCGGGTGCGCCCAAAGTCAGGGCTATGGAGATAATAGACGAACTTGAGCCTACCAGGCGCAGCGTATATACTGGTTCTATCGGCTACCTCGGCTTCGACGGAGGCCTCGACCTCAACATCGTCATTCGCACCATCCTGGTCAAAGACGGGAAGGCCTACTTTCAGGTTGGCGGGGCGGTAGTCTATGACTCCGACCCCGAGGCTGAATACGTGGAGACACTTGACAAAGCCAGGGCGTTGATTCAAGCTTTGAGTATGGTCCCGCAGATAGCAGCGGAGAGTTACAGATGATTTTGCTTATAGATAACTATGACTCTTTCGTCTACAACCTGGCGCAATACATCGGTGAGCTGGGCTGGGAGCCCGTGGTATATCGCAACGATGCTGTCGGACTGGACGAAATCGAGAAGCTGGCTCCGAGCCATATCGTGATCTCCCCGGGGCCCTGCACCCCGCTGGAGGCCGGCATCTCCAACGATGTAATACGCCATTTCGGCGGCAAAGTCCCTATGCTGGGCGTATGTCTGGGACATCAGTCCATCGGCTATGTTTACGGCGGCGTGGTGGGCAGGGCAAAGCTGCCCATGCACGGCAAGACCTCTATTGTTCACCACGATAGCAGGACAATCTTCAAAGGGATAGCAAACCCCTTCGTGGGTGGACGCTACCACTCACTGATTGTGGAGCATAACCGGTTCCCGGATTGTCTGGAAATTTCAGCATGGACAGAGGACAAGATAATCATGGGCGTCCGCCATAAGGAATATGTGGTGGAAGGAATTCAGTTCCACCCCGAATCCATTCTCACTGATGTCGGCCACGACATTTTGAAAAATTTCTTGAGCTTCACCGAGCCAGTATGGAGCAAATAGTCTATCTCGATGGCTCCCTTGTGCCTCGCAGCCAGGCCAAAATATCACCCTTTGACCTGGGCTTTCTCTACGGCTACGGCCTTTTCGAGACCATGCGAGCCTATTCGGGTCATATCTTCCGTTTGGAAGAGCACCTGGAACGCCTTTCCCAATCAGCCAGGCTGCTCAGCATGCCCCTGAACGCTTTAGACCTCAAAAAAGCCTGTCACGACACACTGAAGGCCAATAAGTTGAAAGACGCAAGAATCAGGCTGACCGTATCTATCGGAGAAGGCGAGGCTGCACCCGACCTGCCGAGGCACCCCAGGCCCACGGTGCTGGTCACAGCCGCCAGGTATGTTCCTCTATCCGACGAGGCCTACCACAAGGGCTACAAGGTGGTAGTATCCACCGTAGACCGTGACAGCCAGTCGCCGCTTTCCCGCCTGAAATCGACCAACTATCTCAGCAAT
>JAJYLC010000130.1 GCA_021787935.1 Chloroflexota bacterium
ACACCTTCTTTATCTTGCCATGGACAATACTTCGCGCGCTGTAGTTATTTCAGGGAATGGCAAAGCGTTCTGTGCCGGAGGTGATTTGAAGTGGATGCTAAACTTTCCCCGTGGTTCCGCGGCTGCGCTTCATGAGTTGGCTGCCCGCTTACACCAATCAGTCCTGGAGATTCGCAGGATGAAGAAGCCAGTTATAGCTGCGATTAACGGCGTTGCGGTGGGTGCTGGATTCTCGCTGGCGCTGGCCTGTGATTTCCGCATCATGGCTCGCTCGGCATTCCTCCAGCAAGCCTATTCCTCAGCGGGGCTTTGCCTCGATGGCGGAGGTTCTTTCACTTTACCTAGAATCGTGGGGTTGGCCAGGGCGCTCGAAATCGTAGCCTTCGATCAGCGCATCCCGGCAGAACAAGCTTTTACCTGGGGGCTGGTGACTCAGGTTGTAGATGATGGCCTGGCACTGGAAGAAGCTGCCAAGATAGCCAGGCGGTTGGCCCAGGGTTCCATGAACTCTCTCGGTTGGTCCAAAAAACTGCTTACTGACTCATTCAATACATCGTTTGAGGCCCACCTTGAGCGGGAGAGGGAAGGCATCCGCAGTTGTGCTGCTCACCCGGACGGACAGGAAGGAATCCGAGCGTTTGTCGAGAAACGGAAACCGGTGTTCAACCCTGAGTAGATTAGTGGTGAGGGGAATGTCTTTAAGCTGGCGTGTGTCCCTAGCCCACCTTCTCATCCTGAGTGCGGGTGCGGCTGGATAATTGCCGCAGATACTCGACCCCTGTCTGATGGCCCTTTTCTATCATCTCGGCGGTATGATTGAAATCCCTGACGCCCACGTCGTCGAAACCCTCTACCCTGATATAATGAATTTTGTCCTGAGCCAGCTTGTTGGCCCAGCCCATATCATCGATATATCGCTGATAGGCGGTGGCGTTCAATATCTGCCTGATAACGCGGAGTACACCCAAGCGACTTTTTTTTATGGTTATGGTCTCGCGTTTTCCCACATCGATAGCATAAATCTCAGTGGCCTTCATCTGCACGGCGACGCGAATGGGCAGGTCGCTGGCCAGAGCGCCATCCACATACTGCCGTCCCTGGTATTCCCAGGGAGCAAGAATTAGAGGGTAAGCACTGCTTGCCATTACGGCATCGAGGACTGATTCGGTAAGGTCTATGCCGAAGACGCGCAGTTCGCCGGTGCGGAGGTCAGCTGCCGTGATATATAGCTCTGCGTCTTTTACGTCCGCGAACTTCTGCATTTTTTTGGGCAGTCGGGATTCCAGGTAAGCCTTAAGCCTCTTATTGTCGAACAGGCTGCTTCTACCGGTAAGCAGGCGTATTACCATAGACATATAGTTGTCGGGCAAAACATCTTTCCTGGTCACTCGACGCCACAGGCTTTCCAGCCACTTGGCTCCTTCCAGGGTAGGGTTGATGGCCATAGCGGCGGCGTTTATGGCTCCTACGGATGTACCTACCAGGATTCGCGGCCGAATTTTATGTTCCAGAAGAGCGAGAATGACTCCGACCTCGAGGGCACCCCGGTTGCCTCCACCGCTGAGGACGAATGCGACCTTATCTGCTGAGCTGCTTTGCGTTTTAGTGCCGTCGCCTTGACTGCTGCCACTATCCATTTCTTAAAACCTTGTATGACAGTGTATCACTAACTTGCGCTTTGCGCTAGCTAGCGATCATATAATCTGTCTACATCAGTTTAGTAAGTGGTATAATCGAGGTCGCGGATGAAATGAACAGGCAGTTCGGTGTCTCCACATGTTTATGCGCCGGAGAAGTTGAGAAACTTTCTGGCAAGACTGGCAGGCCTACCCATGAGCCGATGCTTGAAAGCTACTTGGACCTGCTGGACGATTTCGCCCGGTTTGTTCTTGAGAATGGTTTCGACGCCATAGAGATTGAGTTCGGTTTCTCTATTATCGGTGCTGAATTTCTGTTTCCGTTACTGCATGGGTTGAAAGCAATAACCCGCCGCTTCCGCGCAGTTTCCTGCCATCTGCCTCTGGGTGATGTCAACATCGCTGCCCTTCATTCCACAATGAGACGGGAGGCGATTGCAGAGACCAAAAGACACATTGATCTCTGTGAGGGATTGGGAATAAGCGTACTGGTAATACATCCAGGCTGCTTTGGCGCAACCCCTGACAGGTATACATTGCTGAAAAAGCAGGCTAGGCAAATAGCAGAGCAGAGCGTATTAGAGATAGCTGATTATGCCAAAAAGAAAAATATGGAGCTTTCTGTGGAGAATTTACACTGTGGCGAAGCACTCTTTAGAGAGCCGCAGGAATTTGAACCATTTGTCCGCAATGGGTTGGGAATAACCTTGGACACCGTCCACGCCTTCGTCAGTGGTGTCAATCCGCTGGACTTTATCACTAAATACGGCAAGAAAATCACAGAAATCCATTTGACAGACGGGATTGTTAGCGATTCCTATGCTCATTATCCGGTGGGAACGGGCATGGTAGACTGCGTATCTATTCTTAAGAAATTAGATGAGATAGGTTACGATGGCAACATTGTCCTTGAGGTGACCTCTAAAGACGCTTTGCTCCAGAGCAGAAAGTTTCTCCGAGAAAAAGGTTATCTCAAGTGAGATCGTGGATTCGTTTCTGAACAGGGAATTCAGGAACAAATTGTAACAAAATTACTTGTCATAGTTTTCCTTCGTGGGCAGCCTGCGCCGCGGTATGGAGGTGGGTATTCTGTTGAGGCGCTAACTTCTATCCCCTAACACGGACACGGCCAGCACATGCGGTCCGACATGGGTGCCGACTACGGGGCTGACTTTTGTTCTGTATATGCGCTCTTTGGGGAATCTGGAGTTAATGCGCTCAGCTAACATATCTGCTTCATTAGGGGTAGTAGCGTCCTCGATTGCCATCTCCTCGATATTTGAAAAGCTCGCCGCAAATTTATACAGGAATTCTATGGCTTTTGTGCGAGACCTCGGCTTGGCCACAGCCCGGCCTTCACCATCTTCCAGGGTCATGATAGGGTTTACCCGCAGCATTGACCCCAGAAAAGCCTGCGTTGCACTAACACGTCCGCTCCTTTTGAGAAATTCTAGCGTGTCGAAGGCGAAATATATCTTGGAGCGATTGATATTCTGCCGGGTTATCTTTAGCACGTCCTCGATTTTAGCTCCGGCATTAGCCGCCTTGGCGGCAGCAATAGCGATCAGTCCCAGCGCCATGCAACCCGCCTTCGAATCGATTATTTCTATACGGCATTTCTTTCTCATCATTCCGATTGCTTGCGATTCCATCGAGTAGGCAGAAGACAGCTTACTGGCTAAGGCGATGACGACGATTTCATCCGTCTCATGGGCTAGCTTGTCGAAAACCTGGGCGAATGTAGCAGGGCCGGGGACAGCGGTGGTAGGCAATGTCTTGTTGGATTCGAGCTTCCGGTAGAATTCCTCTGTCGTTAAGTCAATACCGTCCCGGTAAGATTCTTCGCCGAAGTTGATGTATAATGGCACTACTGTTATCCCTAAATCGGCCGCAATTTGAGTGTTTAAGTCGGAAGTGCTGTCGGTAACAATCTTCACAGAATATTTCTCCGCAAATATTTACCTTTTGCCCTGAGTCCGTTGAAATGTGAACGGCCTATCCATTAATGATGCTGACAGGTTGGGACCAGCTTTATTCCTGCCTATCTATTCTATCTTGCTATTTACCAACAAGCAATAAGAGTAATAGGAGATTGTTTAGCAACATTTTTCAACCCCCTAAATCACCCAATCTTGAGCTACAGGACATATCTTTCACCCTCACCTGGCCTCTCCCGTCAAGGGAGAGGATGGGGCGGCATCGTCTTCCTCTGGACTCCCCAGTTATTAAACGACGTCGTAATAGGGTATGCCCCGGCTTATTCTTTACGGCTTGCATTGACACACCAGAGTCCATAGTATAAATTGGGCTGTGACAAACTTCGAATACTACCTCGGTATGTTAGTATGCCATAATTCCTTGCCGCAGGAGGTGCCATGGAAGAAGCTGTAAAACAGATGAAAGAGCTGGCTCATGAGTCCCTGTCGGCGACAAACGGAACCATTAATGTTGTCGGTCTGAAGGAAGAGGTTCGCATTATCAGAGACCGCTGGGGAGTGCCTCATATCTATGCCTCTAATCCGGAAGACCTCTTCTATGCCGAGGGTTACACGCATGCCCAGGAGAGGCTGTGGCAGATGGAATTCAATCGTAGGCTGACCAGTGGCACCCTCTCGGAGCTGCTTGGAGAAATACCCCTGGATATTGACATGTTCATGCGTACTATAGGGCTGAGACGAGCCGCTCAGGCTTCAGCCAGGTTCATCCAGGGGAGGGGCGATAAGCTAACCAGGACCTTGATAGGGGCTTATATCAAGGGGATCAATGAGTTCATCGAGACCCACCTTGACAACCCTCCTTTTGAATACAGATTCCTGGGATTGCAGCCGTCTGCCTGGACATTGGTGGATACTACTGCCTGCGGCCTGCTTTTGGCCTGGCAGTTGTCCGTGAATTGGGATAACGAGGTCTTGAGAGCAGACCTGATCGAACGTTTGGGCGAAAAGCGCGCCCGCGACCTGCTTCCCTTTTACCCACCGGAGGCATCGCTTATTATTCCGTCGCACGGTGTATTCAGAGAGATGGCAGCGTCGCTGCTGGAACGCCAAAAGAAAGCGACAGGTTCTCTCAGCTCGGACGCAGTACGGCCCGGCAGCAATAACTGGGTAATAGATGGAAGCAAGTCCACCACGGGCATGCCTCTCCTGGCCAACGACCCTCATCTGTTTATCGGAATGCCCTCCATCTGGTACGAAGCACACCTGGTAGTTCCCGGATTCAACGTCATCGGTGTTACCTTTCCCGGGTTGCCTCAGGTGTTCATCGGGCATAATGAGCGTATTGCCTGGGGGTTTACCAATCTGGGCTCCGACGTTCAGGACTTGTATGTCGAGAAACTGAATCCCAAGAACCATCGCCAATATCTGTACAAGGACAAATGGGAAGATGCTGAAGTTTGTCTTGAGCAATTTCCTGTACGCGGTAGGGAGGAGCCAGTCACCAAGGAGGTCTTGATTACAAGGCACGGCCCTATAATCGACTCTATACTTCAAGGGATGACAAACCCCGAGGTCAAGAAAGGGCTTCGCCAGACCGTAGCCCTTCGCTGGACAGGGCATGAGCCGTCTCACTCTGCCCTTGCCCTTCAAGGCCTGATAAAACTAAATCAATCCAGAAACTGGAAGGAGTTCCGAGAAGCACTCCGTCTTTGCGGCCTGATCTCCCAGAATGTGGTGTATGCCGATGTGGAGGGCAACATCGGCTACGTCGCCAACAGCATTATCCCTATCAGGGCAAAGGGGCAGGGGCTGGTCCCGGTGCCGGGATGGACAGGAGAATACGAATGGAAAGGTTACATTCCGTTCGATGAACTTCCCAGCGCTTTCAATCCTCCCACTCATTTCTTTGCTAGCGCAAACAACAAAATAGTGGACAACGACTACCCGTATCTCATTACTCATGACTGGCTGCCGGCCTATCGGGTCAGGCGCATCGTGCAGATGTTGACCGCCCAAGAGAAGCTCTCCATAGATGATTTCAAAAAGATGCAGGCTGATGTTTACAGCCTTCAGGCCCGGGAGCTAGTTCCCTTCCTGACATGGCTCAAACCAAAGAACCAGCGGCAGAACAAGGCGCTCGATTATTTTCGTTCCTGGGATTTTTGCATGGACAGGGATAGCATTGCTGCCGCTTTGTATCATGTGTGGTATTTGAAGATGATGAACAATCTCTTGAGGGATAAGCTGGGCCAGGATATCTATGAGCACTACTTCTATAAAAGACTGGTCTGTAACTGCTTCCATATCCTGGCCATGCCCAGGCTGCTGGAGTATCCTACCGCATACTGGTTTGGCGACGGCTCTGGATCGAATGTGGAAAAGCGGGACGAGCTTGTGAGTGCCAGTCTGGAGCAGGCCATAGAGGAACTCACTAAAACTCTGGGCTCGGATATGTCCACTTGGCGTTGGGGCAGGTTGCACAAAGCCACCTTCCGCCATCTGCTTGGGGTAATCCCGCCTCTAGACCAGATTCTGAACGCAGGCCCGGTGGAGGTAGGTGGCGATGAGTATACAGTCAATAACGGAGGCTTAGATTACAGCGTCGACTTCGCCCAGGTCATTATCCCCAGCTATCGCCAGATTGTAGACCTGAGTGACCTATCGAAGTCTGTATCAATGCACAGCACGGGGCAATCGGGGCAGCCAGCCAGCGACCACTACAGGGACTTCGTAGAGCCCTGGGCCAAGGTGGAATATCATCCTATGCTCTTTGATAAAGAGACCATTGAGAGGCAGGCTGCAAAGGTGCTTCGACTGGCACCTTCAGGTCGTAAAAAGTCGACCCGTAAGAAGAAAAACCTCAACTGATTTCTCGGCGTTGCGA
>JAJYLC010000025.1:0-14928 GCA_021787935.1 Chloroflexota bacterium
CGGTGTGCGCGGCATCCGTCTCGCCGATGGCGACCGTGTAGTCGCCATGGATGTCGTTGACCTCGATGCCCATCTCTTTGTTATCAGCGCCAATGGGTTCGGCAAACGTACGCCTCTGGATACTTACCCGCTTCAAGCACGGGGAGGCAGCGGTGTGCGCACTTTCAAGGTAGTAGATAAGACAGGCAAAGTCATAGCGGCCTCCGTTGTTTATCCCCATCAGGGGCTTATGCTCATATCCGCCAAAGGTATAGTAATACGAACCACTCTCGATGACATTCCATCCCTTGGTAGAGACACCCAGGGTGTAAGCGTAATGAAAGTCGAGCCGGGCGATAAAGTGGCCTCCTTCAGTTGCCTGCTTAGAGAGTAAGCCTTACAATCGTTTGACCGTTAAATAAGCGGCGGCTTGCCCTATTTCAAAGCTAGATTGAACAAACCTTCGTTTCTGGCCTTCCGACATTTACCCTCGATATGCTATATAATGTTGTGGAAAAGGGATACTGGGAAAATGACAGAGGAAGACCCTGCACTCAGTACCACTAGTGACGACGGCAAAGGTGTCGAAGCAGACGCTAAACAGCAATTTAAAGCTGCAAAACGACCTCTCTTATCGCGTGGGCTGTATCTACGTATATCAGTTATCATACTTGTGCTGGGCATCACCGCCAGTATTTTTGTATTTCGCGACAGGGTGGCGAACCTTGCTGGTTATGGTTACTTAGGTGCCTTCCTCATAAGTCTTCTCAGCAGTGCCACCATAATATTACCCGTACCCGGCATAGCAGTGATCTTTGCCCTCGGTGCTACTTACGATCCATATCTGGTAGGATTGGCAGCAGGTGCAGGGTCAGCCCTGGGTGAACTAAGCGGCTATATGGCAGGTTACAGCGGCCAGGGAGTCTTCAGGAAGAGCAAAACATACCTTCGCATGGAACATTGGATGAGACGAAGAGGCTCGGTGGTTATTTTTGTGCTCGCCTTCGTCCCCAATCCTATTTTCGACCTAGCAGGAGCCGCCGCAGGGATACTAAGATACCCTGTCTGGAAATTCCTGCTTTTTTGCTTCCTGGGGAAAACACCCAGAAGTATACTCGTTGCTTTCGCCGGTGCCTGGGCGCTTGAGGGGGTGCTCAAGTTTCTGCAGAGATACTTCTAGCCCGCTCTCGCAAAATGCTGCAGGGCAAGTTTTATCTTTTCCTCAAGAGAGAGGTCAGTAGCATCAGGGAGCATGGCAATAGCTGAGTTCGCCTCCGCCGCTGAATAGCCCAAACCAATCAGTGCTGCTTTAACATCTTCTTGCGGAGACCGGCTGGCCACACCCACCTGCTCAAACTTGCCTTTCAGTTCTAAGACAAGGCGCGCTGCTGTCTTCTTACCCACCCCTGATACCGAGCTCAATACTTCGACATCGCCTCGAGCTATGGCAACCTCAAATCGTTCCGGGCTGAGAGCTGAAAGCAGCGCAAGGGCGGTTTTAGGGCCGATTCCGGACACGGCGATAAGCAGCTCGAACAGCCTGAGCT
Organism: Chloroflexota bacterium; assembly: GCA_021787935.1. Lineage (GTDB taxonomy): Bacteria > Chloroflexota > Dehalococcoidia > SZUA-161 > SZUA-161 > JACWAE01. Next base: position 1,527 of record JAJYLC010000025.1, read on the forward strand.
CCTCAGACGAGGCGAAGCCGTAAAGAGCTAGATTGTCCTCTCTAACATGAAGATGTGTATGGAGTTTCACTCTATCACCGGGGCTTCCCAGCGTGCTTATGGTGGCGATCGGTGATTGAAGACGAAAGCTCACGCCGCCGACATCCACAACGACCCCATCTTCGCCACGTGATTTCAATATTCCTTCGATGCCAGCGATCATTGTCGATTCATCACTTTTATGAGCTATTTGCCAATAGACGAGATAGCCGTGCCTCGCTTATGTGGCAGATCGCAACTGCCAGAGCATCGGCAGCATCATCCGGCTCAGGGATACAATCTAGCCCAAGCTGCATCCTTACCATCTCCTGAACCTGTCTCTTCTCACCACGTCCGTAGCCTGAGACCCTTTGTTTCACCTGGAGCGGTGTATATTCATAAACAGTGAGCCCCTTATTAGCCGCAGCCAGGAGGGCAACTCCTCTGGCCTGTCCTACCATCAACGCCGTCTTCAGATTGCGCGCTACAAAGACCTCCACAGCAACCTCTGCAGGTTTATGGTGTTCTATGATAGTAAGGATGCCCTCATAAAGAGAGCGCAGCCTTTGGGAAGCAGCTTGTTTGGACGGTGTTGACAATGCGCCGTATTCTATCGCGGTGAGATTGCCATCGTTATCCTCGATGACACCGTACCCCATAATTGCAATGCCGGGGTCGAGGCCTAAGACACGGATTGCCATCGGGGCATCTTCATTCCTGATACTTACTCACTACCTCATCGGGGAAATCGGCGTTTGTATACACACGCTGAACTTCATCGAGTTCTTCCAGCTTGTCAAAAAGCTTGAGCGCCTGAATTGCAGACTTTTCATCCAGCTTAACCATTGTCTTAGGCACCATAGACAGCTCTGAGGAAGCAATAGGCACTCTTCTTTGCTCCAGCGCTTTTCTTACTGCTTCGAGATCCTGGGGCTTGGTAGTTACCTCCAGAGTAGTCCCATCTATCTTGACATCCTCGGCACCAGCATCGATAGCGAACAGGGCCACTTCCTCTGCATTTTCCTTAGCACTATCGATGATAATCACACCTCGGGAATCAAACAGCCAAGTCACAGAGCCATTCTCACCCAGGTTGCCACCGCCCCGGCTCAAAATGTTGCGTACCTCGGCAAGCGTCCTGTTTTTGTTATCGGTAAGAGCTTGCACCATGAGGGCACTGCCGCCGGGGCCATATCCTTCGTAGGTAACCTCAGATAGCGCTACTCCGTCAGTCCCCCCGCTGGCGCGCTTAATGGCACGATCAATATTTTCCAGGGGCATGTTACTGTCTCGTGCTTTCTGAATTATCAGTCTTAGCTTAAAATTGTTTTGCTGATCGACGCCACCCTGACGGACAGCAACAGCGATTTCGCGCCCTAATTTGGTGAAGAGCTGCCCGCGCTTGGCATCGGCAACGCCCTTCTGCCGTTTAATCTGCGACCATTTTGAATGCCCCGACATACTTCTTACTCCCTACCCAGCTATCAGATCATCTTAGGCCGCCTTATTTTGACCTACAGCCTTCCTGATGAATTCAGCGATATCCTTGGTAGAAGTACCCGGGCCAAAGATGCCCTTGATACCTATCCTGGTCAAGGCCGGATGATCTTCCTCCGGGATAATACCCCCCGCGATCACCAGCACACGGTCCATCTTTCTCTTCCTGAGCTGCTCAATTATAAGAGGGAAAAGCTCGAGATGCGCCCCCGAAAGTATGCTCAGCCCGACTACATCCACATCCTCCTGCAGCGCGCTCTGCGCAATCATCTCCGGAGTCTGCCGAATGCCGGTATAGATCACCTCCATGCCGTAATCGCGCAGGGCCCGAGCAACAACCTTGGCACCTCGGTCATGTCCATCGAGACCAGGCTTTGCCACAAGAACACGAATTTTCTTTTCATCAGCCATGGTAAACTTCCCTCTAAAATGTGAATTACCTTTAGTGCTTAAACCTTTTGCGCCAGTTCTATTAGCACCCCTTTGGCAGACTTGGGATGCAGGAAGCCAACCTTACCCGACATTCCCGGCCTGCCTTTCTTATCTATAGTCTCTATACCCTTGGCAGCCATCGCCTGCAACTCCTTGTCGACATCGTCGACCTCAAAGCAGATGTGATGGATACCCTCGCCTTTGCTCTCCAAAAACTTTGCCACGCCGGTTCCGGGGTCGGTTGGCTGGATCAGCTCGATCTCGACATCGCCCACGTGAATCATCGCGGCCCTTACCTTCTGTTCGGGAACTTCCTTCACCTGCGCGGCCTTATGACCGAGCAGAGTTTCAAAAGTCTTCAACCCATCATCGAGGTTCTTCACCGCAATAGCCACATGGTTGACACTCTTTATCATTTTCCCTCCATTATCATACTGCCTTCTAATCTCATTGCAGCAGATCAAAATACCAGAAATTCCTGCTGCTCTCCGAACACGCCGCGGAGCACATCGCAAATCTCACCTAGAGTGGCATAAGACTCGACGCATTCGATAAATGCAGGCATAGTGTTTCCTTTGCCGCTTGCCACTTCCTTAAGATTATTCAGTGCTTGGGTGACCTTTTTCTTATCTCTTTTGGCTTTGAGCGCAATCACACGCTGCTTTTGCTTTTCAGCCTCAACCGGGTCGACCTTCAGCAATCCGGTTATCGGCGGGTATGGAGAGACGAACTTGTTAACCCCCACCACCGTTCTCTTGCCATTCTCTATATCTTTCTGTGAGCGGTAAGAGCTCTCCTGGATTTCCCTCTGCTGGAAGCCGTGTTCAATGGCGGCTAAAGCGCCTCCAAGCTGGTCGATCTTCTCGATATACTTCTCAGCCTCCGCTTGTACCACATCGGTTAGATGTTCCACATAGTAGGAACCACCCAGGGGATCGACGCAGTCACCAACCCCGTTCTCATAAGCCAGAAGCTGCTGAGTGCGCAGGGCAATAGTCACAGCCTCTGCACTGGGCGTAGCGTAAGCTTCATCCCGTGAGTTGGTATGCAATGACTGCGTCCCTCCTAATACAGCAGCCAGTGCCTGCATAGCCGTCCTTATTATATTATTATCCGGCTGTTGAGCCGTCAAAGTGTGCCCACAGGTCTGGGTATGGAAACGCAGCATCATCGAACGTGGGTCCTTGGCCTTGAACCTCTCATTCATAATCTTAGCCCAGAGCCGCCGCGCCGCCCTGAACTTGGCCACCTCCTCAAAGAGGTTATTATGGCCGGCGAAGAAGAAGGAGAGCCGGCCGGCGAACTTGTCTACATCGAGACCAATGTCTATGGCAGCCTGGACATAAGCTATACCATTAGCCAGGGTGAAAGCCACTTCCTGAGGCGCGGTAGACCCCGCTTCCCGAATATGATAACCGCTGATGCTGATGGTGTTCCATCTGGGCAGCTTCTCTGTGCAGTAGCTGAAGATATCTGTGATCAACCTCATTGACGGTCTGGGCGGAAAGATATAAGTGCCGCGGGCGATGTATTCCTTAAGCAGGTCATTTTGGATAGTGCCGTCTAGCTTCGCTGGGTCGACTCCCTGCTTCTTGCCTACAGCAATATACATAGCCAGCAGGATGGGAGCAGTAGAGTTGATGGTCATTGAGGTACTTACTTTGTCAAAAGGGATTCCCTTAAATAGTGCCTCCATGTCCTCGAGACTGGATATAGGCACTCCCACTTTGCCTACTTCGCCCTGCGCCTTGGCATGGTCAGAGTCATACCCAATCTGGGTGGGCAAGTCAAAAGCGACGCTGAGCCCAGTCTGACCCTGCTCCAGCAGGTAATGATAGCGTTTATTGGACTCCTCAGCCGAGGCGAACCCTGCATACTGGCGCATAGTCCAGACCCGCCCCCGGTACATGGTCGGCTGTACTCCTCTGGTGAAAGGATACTCCCCGGGAAAACTCAGCTTATGGACATAATCGAACCCTTGAAGGTCATCAGGCGTATACAAGGCATCTACTTCAAGCCCAGAATTGGTCAGGAAACGTTCTTCGCGCTCCGGGCTGCGCTTCAGCGATGCTTTCAGCGTTTTTTCCTGCCACTCTCGCTTATTTTTGCTGATGTCCATTCATGCTCCTTTTAGTTTCCAAAATTCACTGGCCTACAAGAGTCTATATCATATAATCAGGGGTGTCAATTACATAAAAAGGGGAGAACTCCTCTTTCTCGGCAAAGAAATCGTAATCTGATATAATAGGCCACAGGTCTGATAAAGAGGCATCATGGAACGAATAATATCTGCCAAACCTAAAGCTGAAGATATTGTTCTTGATAAAGGCCTCCGTCCTAAACATCTAGCTGACTTCGTAGGACAGGATAAGGTCAAAGAAAATCTGAAAATAGCTATGGCCGCTGCTCAGGGCAGGGGGGAAACTTTAGACCATATTCTGCTCTATGGCCCTCCAGGGCTTGGCAAAACAACTCTGGCCTATATCATCGCTGCCGAGATGGGGGTAAATATCAGAATCACATCCGGCCCTGCTATAGAACGCCCCGGAGATATCGCAGCAATCATCACCAACCTTAACAAAGGAGACATCCTGTTCATTGACGAGATACACCGTCTGGGCCGCCTGGTGGAGGAAGTGCTGTACCCAGTGATGGAGGAGTTCGCCCTCGATATCGTCATGGGCAAGGGCGCAGGAGCCAGGAGCCTCAGGCTGAATCTGCCTCGCTTTACCCTCGTCGGAGCGACAACACGGTTCGCACTGCTCAGCCCACCTCTTCGCGACAGATTCGGGGCAGTATATCGACTCGATTTTTATGACCAGGGTGCTATCGAAGTCATACTCGCAAGGTCAGCCCGCCTTCTCGGCATCGAAGCCGAGAAAAGTGGACTGGAGGAAATCGCTAAGCGTGCCCGCGGCACTCCCAGAGTAGCTAATAGATTGCTCAAGCGCGTCAGAGATTATGCCCAGGTAAAAGGTAAAGGGGTCATCACAGAAAAAGTCGCTTTGGAAGCGCTGGGTAGACTGGAAATTGATCCCATAGGGCTCGACGAGATAGACCACAAGATTCTGCGCGTCATCATTGAGAAGTTCAACGGCGGTCCTGTTGGGTTAGAGACCATTGCCGCTGCTATCAGCGAAGAGGCGGACACTATTATGGATGTCTACGAGCCCTATCTCTTGCAGTTGAGTTTTATGGAACGCACTCCGCGGGGCAGGGTAGCTACCCGCTTTGCCTACGAACATCTGGAATTGCCTTACCCCAAGAGAAAACCAGACCAACCCAGCCTGTTGTAATCAGAGCAAGTTGCTAGGGTAGAAAATATGTCTTCCATTCTTCTTCATGTCTGCTGCGGCCCCTGCTCCACCTACGTAGTGAAGTCCTTGCAGAACAAGGGACTTGAAGTCACAGCCTTCTGGTATAACCCCAACATCCACCCATTTCGGGAGCACCAACTCCGCCTTGAGGCTATGCAAACCTTTGCCCGGGCCACAAACCTGCCCCTAATCATAGCGGAAGGTTACGACATGCTAAAATATTTTCAAGCTGTTGTAGGGCATGAGAGCAACCGCTGTCCCGATTGCTACAGGTTACGGCTAACAAAAACCGCCGAGGTTGCTCAAGAAAAAGGTTTTGCAGCTTTTACCACCACCTTGCTCATCAGCCCTTATCAGAAACACGAGCTACTGCGCCAGTTGGGTGAACAGCTTGGAAGAGAAAAAGGGAACAGTTTCCATTACGAGGATTTCCGACCGGGCTTCAGGGAAAGCCACCGCCTGTCTCGAGAACTCGCCCTATACCACCAGGGATACTGCGGCTGTGTCTACAGCGAATGGGAACGATATGGCAAGGTAAAAATCTAACTCTGTATCAAATAATGTTGCCGTCAGTTCCCACCTTTGTCGAAACATAGCGAACGATATATCTATATTTCTTGCCTAGGCGGGGCAATCCCTGGAAGTGGCGATTCGGCGGTGACTGATAACAAAAAAGTAAGGGGCAAGTTTCGAAACCTGCCCCTTAAATAGTACCAGCCTCTTTTCTTTTTATGTTTCAGGAACTGTTATCCGCATCGTCGCCAGGTTCGATATCCGACATCTCCTCATCTGCCGGAAGCCTTGGCATTTTGCCTTCCCACGATGGGTACGGCATATAATTCCTGAACTCGTTGACCGCCCCGCAGTGCTTACATACACCCTTGCTTACAGGTCCTTTAGGGCTTTCGATTATCCAGTAATGAACACACTCAACTTTGGGTGTTTGTTTCTTTTTTTGTTGTACGTCTTTAGGTCTGCGCCCCATTTTCTACCTCAAGACAAACACTAAATCATAAATCGACCGCTGTATGTGACTTCTGTCTCATTTCAAACGAATATAGTACATAAGTTTAACAGATATATTTAAGAATAAAGGGAGACTAAAATGTGTTTGTCTAACGCTCTTCGATAGCTATTTCAAAAGGACAATTTATGGCACCTGTGGGACATACAGCTTCACACCACGTGCACCAGCCGCAGTTTCCTGACTCGACATAAGTGACAATATTCCCCACTAGTACCAGTGATTTGCACGCGCAAACACTGATACATAAGCCACACCCATTGCATTTTTCCCGGTCGATTACAGGAATATCTGTCATCCGATTAAACTCTATCCATATTCATGTTAAGAGCGAGAATGGGTATCTGTATGTGACCTTTGTCTCATTCAACCACGCCCGCCCATTTCTTCAAAGCTTCTTTGTCAGTAACGACAATGCGATGATGCTCCAACCTGATTACCCCTTCGTCCTCAAGCTCTTTGAGAGACCTCCCTATCATCTCACGGGCAGTTCCAGCCATAGCTGCCATCTCCTGTTGGGTCAGGCGCGGCTTGTTAGGACCTGCCCCATCGCCAGCGTACTCCAGAAGTATCTTGGCCAGGCGGGCAGTAACGTGCTTGAAAGATAGGTCTTCCACCAGAGATACTAAATGCCGGATCCTCTGTGCTAAGACGCGGATTACACTCAGTGCCACCTGAGGGTGTGTACGAAGAATAGTCCCCATGTCACTATTTTTTACCCCGTAAAGGACAACCGGACCCATGGCCTGGGCGCTAGCTGCATTCAGGCCGCCATCGAATACAGGGGTATCGTTAAAAGATTCGCCCGGACGCACTATTTGGAGAATCTGCTCCCTTCCATCAGTCGATGTCTTAAACACCTTTACCACACCGGAAACGACAAAATACAACGCATCAGCAGGTTCGCTTTCAAGCAATATGAATTTCCCTCTCTCAGCCGTAGTCTCAAAGATGAGCCCCTTGACAGAATCAAGTTCACCAGGGCTCAGGCCTGAGAAATAGGGGATAGATTTTATGAATTCTTCCTGTATAGCCATGTCTTCTGGAACGCCCCTCAGCTACTTCCCTTCACGATATTTTTTCAAACTCGCTCTTAGCCGCACCACAGACAGGACATGTCCAATCATCCGGCAGTTTCTCGAACGGAGTGCCGGGTGGTGTGTTGCTTTCAGGATCACCTTTTGCGGGGTCATAGATATATCCGCAAACCGAACACCTATACTTCGCCAACTGGGCACCTCCTTCTTTCTTCTCCGCAACATAATGGGGAGCTGCCTTGGGAACGGTACCGCGCTTGACCTCATGATAATAGGCGTAGGTCATCGGCTCTCCTTCCCTAATAACACCCGCATCCACAAGCTCCCCCACAAATATAGTATGAGTTGGCGTATCCAGAGAGCCTACCACATTAGCTTCCATATAGGATAGAGCGTTATCCATCACTATAGGAGCTTTAGTCTCACCTCTTTTATAGTTGACACCCTCAAACTTATTTACATCTCGTCCCGATTTGAAGCCAAAACGTCCAATGAGGCTCAAAGGCGTCTCTTTGGATAGCACCGAAACGGTAAAGACCTTGCTATCTAGAATGAACTCATGTGTGAGATTACCTTTATTGATGCATACCGAGATGGTCGGTGGCTCTGAGCAGACCTGAATTACAGTGTTAGCGATCTGGCCATTAATCTTGTCTCCCTTTTTGGAACCTATTATATACATGCCGTAGCTTATGGGATACAGAGCTTTGAGGTCCATCTCTCGTCCTTCCTTTTTTAGATTTTCCTAGAGAAACTCCTTTTCACTCGTCCCGAGCGCCTGTTTGCCTTCTCCCTCAACGCTTATCTATTCAAGGCCAAACTCTGCACCATGAATCTTCTATTCTTAACTCGTCCCTTCCAAATCTCGTAATTGCTCACGATTCCCGATTACAATCAACTGGTCTCCAAGCTCTAACGGCATCTCATCAGATATACTGGTAAAAAGTCTGCCATCCTTCTTTCTCACCGCCAGAATAACAGCCCCGTTAGCGCATCGCTGGCCCTCCTTGCATGTCTTTCCTATCACTGGTGACCCGGGGCCAACCCCTATATTTTCCAGTACTAATTCTTTACCCCTACTCTCTAATGCTGTGTCAACGAAATCTACAACGAGAGGACGCAGAGCCAGCATAGCCAGCCTCCTTCCCCCCAGGACATGCGGATATATTGTCCTGTCGGCTCCGGCCCGTCTCAGCTTGAACTCTGACTCCTGGGCACTGGCACGAGCGGTTATAAAGATATCCGGACGCAGTCCCCTAGCTGAAAGTGTTACGAAGACATTGTCAGCATCGCTGCCCGCAGCGGCCACCAGTCCCCGCGCATGTTGGATACCGGCCTCTTTTAGAACCTCGTCACTGCTGGCATTGCCTTCCACATATAAATAGCCGCTAGCAGCAGCTTCAGCGATAGCGTCTTTTGAATTATCAATTACTACAAAATCAACTCCCTCCTGCTGGAAAACACGTGCCACCTCCTTTCCCACACGCCCAAAGCCACAAACAATAATGTGGCCTTTGAGTTTGGAAATCTTCTCTTTCATTCGACGTCTCCCCAGAATAATTTCGAGATTACCCTCGATCACATATTGCACGATAGTTGTTGCCGTATAAAACAAGACACCAACGCCGGTAATAATGAGAACGATAGTGAAAATCCGCCCGGCCTGTGATAGCGCATGAACCTCCGAATATCCTACAGTGCTTATGGTGATCACCGTCATATAAATGGAATCGAGTAGTGACCACCCTTCTATTAGTTTATAGCCAACTGTACCTATAGCAATAACTGCAATCAGGGCAAATATTATCTGCAGGAACCGTCGTGAAGGATTTATCATACATACTTCTATTTTTTATAGAATAATAGCCTTATTACAATCTAATAGCAACCTCCTTGCCGCTGGATATAGAGCCATTACATCGCCGATATACAACTAAGCAGTCTAATCGCAGAAACAACATTATCTGCTTCTCCACTGCTTAGTTAAATTTAGCTATTTGCAAAGACTATAAATTCCCAGCCGCTATTTTACTTGATACGAGCCTCCGCGGCACCCCAGTTGATGTTGTTGCAAAAGGAATCGATATAGTCAGCCTTTTTCAGCCCGTAGTCTATCATAAAGGCATGCTCAAAAACATCCAGCACCAGGATGGGGGTGCATCCCGCAGGATGGCCGGTATCATGCTCATTGATCCACTGATTGATCAATTTACCGCTCAGGTTATCCTGGTAGAGAATAGTCCAGCCGATGCCTCGCATAGCGCCGGTGCCTCTAAAATCCTTCTCCCAGTTCTCGTAGCTGCCGAACTCCTCAGCCAGCTTCTTGCCCAGCTTGCCCGACTTGTTAAGCGGTGCCTTGCCACCGAGGTTCTCAAAATATAGCTCATGAAGTCGCATCCCGTTGAACTCCCAGCCTAACCTGCGCTTCAATTCGGCGTATTCGGGCGTACCGAGCTTCCCTTCCTTCAGCATAGCAGCAAGAGCGTCCAATACCTTATTGGTGTTGGTCACATAACCCTGATAAAGTGTGAAGTGATTGTTGAGCAAGGTATCGCTGAATCCCTTCATCCCGATTAAACCTTTGTAATCCTTAGCAGTGTACGCCATTTCAACCTCCTCAATAATTTTTTGCTTTTTGGCCTCCGTTATTCACACGGCGGACAAGAGTCCGTCACCATGCCTCCTTTGTTGCCATCTCGCTCACCTCCTTTTGCTGTAATTATTGCACATTGGCTTCCATTGATTCCCTGAGACCTGTTTTGATGACTGTAAGCTGTCTTAGATGGGATTTCTCTTCATCAATTATTTTCTTCACTACCTTGCGGTCAGCGGGCCGGACAAGTTCTCTGACCTCCGTATAAAACAGAATCGAGTCTTTCTCTGCCTGCATGCCAATCTGAACTGCCTCGGTATCGTTTTTTACCTTGTGTGCCATCTCAAGAGTGACCTTATCATCTGTAAATATGAGTGAGTCTATCAGCGCTTTCAAGTAAAGATTGTACTGTTCGGTGTAGGTCTCAGGCGGCTTATAGGCACTCACCATGCTCAGCATCTTCTCGAAGATAGCGGCATGTTGCTTTTCCTGGTCAGCCAGATATACGTACGTACCCTTAGCCTCCGGATTTTTAGTAGAGCCTGCCAGTGCATTATAGAATATTGCTCCGTTCCCCTCGATCCCGATAGCGATTTCGATAAGCTCCCTGCCTGAGAAAAATATACCCATCCTGACACCTCCTTATAGTCTCTGTAAGTAGTGATGAGCCTGTAACGCAGCCTTGGCGCCATCACCGGCAGCTATGATGATCTGCTTCTCCGGTGCGTTCGTCACATCACCGGCAGCGAATAGTCCTGGTATTCCAGTCTCGCAAGAACAGTCCACTTCAATTTCACCGAACCTGTTGACTTTGGTGACACCTCTGGCCAGTTCTGAGTTGGGTATACGCCCGATCTCCACAAAGACCCCTCCGAGCTCGAGCGTGACCGCTTTTTTCGTTTTCGCGTCCCTGATAACAATTCCTTCCACACGGCTTGAACCCTCTATCTGAACAACCTCATGTTCTACGAAAAATGTCACGTTAGAGGCATCTCTCAACCTTTGAATAAGTATCTGATCACCGCTGAGCTGCATAAGTGATACCACGTAGACATGCTCCGCGATCCCAACCATGTCGTTTGCAGCTTCGAGAGCGGCATTGCCCCCGCCCACTATCGATACCTTCTGCCCGGCAAAGATGGGGCCATCGCAAATAGCACAATACGTCACACCCCTCCCCCTCAATAATTCTTCACCGGGCACATTGAGGGGCCGGGGACGCTTCCCCGTAGCAATTATCACTGACTTCGCTTGATAGCTCTCACCGCTGTCTACCTCGACCTGAAATCCTGAATTCAACCTTGATAAAGCCGTTGCTCCCTGCCCGATCTTCTGCTCCACAGGGAATTTCTTCACCTGCTCTTCGAATTTCTGCATTAGTTCAGGGCCTTCAATATATTGGTAGCCCATATAGTTTTCCACCCTGCTTGCCCACAGTGGCTGTCCTCCTAGGTCTTTGCTCAACAACAGAGTGTTTATCCTTTTCCTGGCAGCGTAAACAGTTGCGGTCATCCCCGCCGGTCCGCCACCGACGATAATCAACTCGTACATCTAGTGCCCTCGATAGGTTTTAGTTAATACCTAGCTTCTCTTTCAGTTTCGCTTGATCGAAACCGACAATGATATCGCCATCGATTTCAATGATAGGCACTACCATTCGTCCTGATTTACGAACCATCTCTTCCCGACCTGCTTTATCTTCCGCAATATTTATCTCGCGAAAGGTTAACTTGTTATTGGTCAAGAAACTCTTGACCATATTGCAGTAGGGTCAGGTGTTCGTAGTGTAGACTTTTATCTCTTTGGCATTCATTTATCCTCCCCATTCGCCTTCCCACAAGGACTAGAAAGCTTTGTGGCGCAGTCATCGTTGAAAATGCACACATAAGATATAATATCAAGCCAAATGTGGAGAAATCATAAAATGAATGGGGAAAAAGTTAAAAAGTTATCACATTTAACCAACAGGCACAGTGTACTTTGCCCCCAAAGGCCCCAATCTGGGGTGATTTAAGGGGTTGAAGAGTGTGCTAAATGCTCTTGTGAAAATCACTTGACAAAATATGATTAATCCTGTAAGAAAGTAAATAAATTCGTTTCTACATCTGACTGGGTCAATTCTCCGCCTGCACGCTGAGCAAGGTGCGAAAGCTACCGAAAGGCACGCCATGAGAAAAAGGGATGTTATTTTAACTGAAGGCGAACGAGATGCCCTTATCTTGGTTGCCCGTGGTATGACTAACGAGGAGATCGCACAGCGACTTTGTACATCCATTAATAAAGTCAAGGCATTGATACATCAGTCGTGCCTCAAGCTTGAAGCACATAACCGTGTCGAAGCTGTTTTTACAGCTATCAGAAAGAAGACTCTCACTGTTGATGAAATCTTCTCCCTGGATGAGATGGCTGATTTGCTCTCCTCTCTGAGCCCAGGGAATATGGAAGCAATCGCCGAATTGCTGAGACATAATCCTTCCAGCAACTATAACTTCACGCTGAAGGGAAATGACCCCCAACAAAGGAGCGAACAGAGCACGGTACTGACCCAAAGAGAACGAGACGTCCTTGCTCTCGTTGCCCGAGGATTGAGCAATCAGGAGATCGCTGCGCAGCTTTATACATCTGTCAGCACTGTGAGATCATTCCTTTATCAGGTATGCACCAAATTAGAAGCACCTAATAGAGAACAGGCTTTCATATTAGCTGTGAAGAAAAAGGCTATTACCGTTACCGAGGTTTTCTCTCTTGGCGAGCTGGTGGAGCTACTTGCTTCGGTGAAGCCGGAGGTTATCGAGAAAATAGCCCAACTTTTGAGACAAAGATTTCAACACGAACAACTTCCTTCTGTTAGCTAACGAGTAACTTCGAGAAACCATTGTAGAGGTCAAACAAAAATCATATAAAAGTTGAATAATTTTGCTTGACTGAAAAGAACCTGTGAGCTACTCTAATCCCCACAAAACTCCATTTCATTTCAGGTTAAATAAGCCCGCTACGTTTGCTCTCACATGGCAAAAGGGCAATCCTTCATAATGAACGACGGTGCATCATAACGAACCATTCATAGCTTAAGTAATCTGCTAGTTGTAAATAATTCTGCCTATCCCGTAATCAGCAGGAGGTGCCATGAAAAACAAGTTCGATGTCATCATCATAGGGGGAGGTCCCGGCGGCCTATCCATAGGTAGCTTGCTCGCCCGGGAAGGCGTATCTTCAGCAATCATAGAGAGGGAACCCACTCTGGGGGGACGGTATCGCGCGGTCCATTTCCACGGCTGCCGCTCCGATAATGGTATCCGCATGCCCACGGCAATGGTTCGCACACCCAAGGAGACCTACATGTATAAGTTCCTGTCTTCTATGGGCTTCCCCCCGGAAGCTAAGGTAGTAGATTGGACCATGGGCAAGGTCAGCAAAGACAACCCCAACAGGATTGAATACTTTTCCATGGATCCGAAGAAGGGAGTAGAAAACTTCTTCGATT
>JAJYLC010000025.1:14938-31006 GCA_021787935.1 Chloroflexota bacterium
GGCAGCGGTCTTCCCATGGAGAAACCATCGCGGCAGGCGCTTATGAAAGCCTTTCGTATCATGGAAGATACCTCTGAAGAGGAATGCCGCAAGCTGGTTAATATGACCTTCGCTAGCTGGATCGAAAGGAATGTGGAAGATCCGATAGCGAAGGCAGTTCTCGAGTTGGCCGCTCCGCTTATGGGTGCCCCTGCCACAGTCGTTAATTACGGGGCATTCGCCAATGTCATGGGCACCTTCCCCCGCGTTGGGGCCCTTTTATTCTGGTATCCCAAGAAGGGGAACATGGAGGACATGGTCATCAACCCCCTAGCCAGGTATTACAAAGACCACGGCGGGAAGGTGCTGACAGATAGGAGAGCTCGAAGCATTCTGATAGAAAATCGAAGGGTCAAAGGGGTCGTTGTTCACAATAATAAAACACGATTCCTAGAGGAATACAGCGCTCCGGTTGTGATTTGCGCAATCCCTATCTTCGAAGCGGTGGCACGAAATATACTCAGGTCTGAATTCCTCACAAAAGACTGGGCCAAATCTATCGAGCTGTGTGCAAAGCTATCCTACGAAGACCTGACCGGATTCTATCTTCTTCGTGAGGAAGTTATTCCCAGGAAAGGGCCCGGCTGGGTGCATATTTTCGATTCCGACTATGGCCTCCCCACCTACGTGGGAGACTGGTGCGTGGGCTCGCTTTACAATGCTGTGGAGCCGCCCGGGAAACAGCTCGTTTACTCTTATATCCCTGGCGGGCTTCCTGATACCCCCTTTGGGCTTACCACCCCTATGAACGTGGTCAAGGAGGCGAATAGCAGATGGGAAGCGGCTGTGGAGAAGGCATTTCCAGGGTTTGCCAAAGCTATCGAATTCAAAGGAATGACTCTCCAGCTCAACTGGGGCAGATACTCCTGGGCTGCGGTGCCCACGGAACTCGACATGCAGTCTCCCAACATACGCGGCCTCTACTTCGGAGGCGATACGATTCGGTCTGTAACCAGTATGGTCTCAGACAAAATTTATCAGATGGTCTTCCCGCTGTCCGAAATGATTATGAAATACATTCGCTCTTAAGCTCGAATTTATAGAAGTGCAAATGAAGGAGTCATAAATGGCTGACGCAAGCTTCGATGCTGTGATAATAGGAGGGGGCAAAGAGGGACTCGTGATGGGCTGCTACCTGGCCCTCAACGGCATGACCGTAGGCCTCTTCGAGCAGGGAAACGAGCTCGGCGGCGCTGCCTGCACCGTCCCCACGCCGGCATCCGGCTTCCGTGGTAACCCTCATGCCGAGATTTGTGCGTTCTGGATGAGCCCGGCATACTACGACTTCAACCTAGGGGAAAAGGGATTGAAGTTCATTTTCCCCGAGGTAATGATGTCCAAGATATTCCCCGATGGCAGATGCATAGTGGTTTATCGGGCCTTGGAATGGAACGAGGAACTGGGGACAGCCATCCCGAATCAAGCAATCGTTGACAGAAATCTCAAAGAACTGGAGCGGATATCCCCGAGGGATGCCGAGAGGGTGGCAAAGGCCCTGGAGAAAAAGCTATACAACTGGATGTATTCACACGGGCAAGTCCTGTTCAACCCTCCACCTCTCCCCGGAGAGACCGATTACATCGCTGACCTGTTGAAAGACCCGGAGGGCGGAATTGACCCCAGGTATCCCTTCATGACAGAGTACGAGGTAATCCGCGACCTCTACGACAGCCCGGAAATGAGGTCTTTCGCTCTGCAGTGGCAGCTTATGAACGGGATAGCGCCCGGAGATGTCGCCCCACCACTGCAGGCCTTATTGCCGATGCCCTCCTTTGCCGGGCTCCAGGCGTTTGCCATCGCTGAAGGCGGCTTCCACAACGTGGCCCATGCCCTTCAGAGGGCTTTGAGCGAGCAGGGCGGCAAATTCTTCGTCGGAGCCGATGTCGAAGAGGTACTGGTGAAAAATGGCCGGGCCTGTGGCATTAAGCTGGCTGACGGCACTGAGATTGAGGCTAAGAAGCTGGTGATTGATACAGCCGAGATCAAGCAGACTGTCAGTAGACATCTCTGTAACGCGCAGATAGACCCAGAGATTCGAAGGAAGATCGATAACATAATGACAGACAGGTCACAGCTCTTCTGGGGGCATATAGCCTTCCATGAGCGGGCTCAATATAAAGCTGCCGAGTGGAATCCCGACTGCGGCAAAGCCCGCCTGGTATTTCTCGGCGATGCTGATGTTGAATACATGTACACCCACTACGGCTATCAAATGCATACGCTCAGGCCAGGCCGCTGGCCGGAGAGAACTTATATGTACGAGCTCACCACGACTCCCTGGGATCCCAGCTACGCGCCGCCAGGCAAGCATATTGCCCTCGTAGGTGAGGGGCATCCTCCCCCCGCCAGCTACCTCACTGAGAAGGAGTGGATACAGGTTAAAAGGGAAATAGGCGACCGACTTATAAAGGAGTGGCAGAAATATGCTCCCAACATGACCTGGAACAACGTTATAGGGGTCAACATACCTACACCCTATGAATATTCGCAGAAAAACCCTAACTGGGTAAACGGCTGCATGTATACATCGAATCAAAGCCCCAGCCAGTGGGCAAATTTCAGGCCGATTCCGGAGTTCTCCCAGTATCAGGTTCCAGGGATAGAGGACCTCTGGTTAGCCTCGGGCTCCCAGCATTGCGGCGGAGTCGGTACCCTGGGTTTCTCCGCCTACAACTGCTACAAAAGGATTTCCCAGCGCCTGGGACTGAGAAAGCCCTGGGAGGAGAAAGGCCGCATGTTCTAACGAAAAATAAGCATGTCTCCCAACCGTAGGGGCACAGCGCGCTGTGCCCCTACGGTTGGGAGACAGTGGGCTTTCCCCTTAATCCAGTTGTTTGATTTTGTTTCAGGTTTGCGATAAATTGAAGGGCATTACAGACAATTCCAATTAACCAAGGCCCGAAAGAGGAGGAACGATGCTTAAAGATAAGAAAGAAGTAAGAGAACTCTTTAACTACCCGCTTCTCAAAGCCATGGCTCACAGGAGAACCCGCAGGTTCCCGCTGGGCTGCAAGATGCAGGAGGGGACGCTTAAATATGCCTCTAAGAATCCGCCGATGCCGTTGAACGATATAGAGACCGCCATCCTCTGCTGGGCCGGCACTGGTATAACAGGAACTATTGCCGCCGATATGCCTACCAACGACGTGCAGGGGAGTATGTTCACAAGCTGGCTGGGAAGAACTACTCCATACGCCTGCAATGTCCATAACATGAAGCTCTTCTTCACAAATGACAAGGGACTTTTCGTTTATGACCCTAAAAAAGCAACCAAGTCCGTAGAAATCGAGACGGAGGAAGATTGGGATAGAATTGCAGAGTATTTCAAGAAGGATACAGTCAAGATTTCAGACGGCAGATTCGCCATGGTGCCCGAGACTTTAGTGAGAATAGTTCACTGGAACACTAACAAGCCCGGCACCACCCTGTTCATGCCCATACTGGAGATATCGGAAGAGTATCTCGACTCCGTGATAGCCATTTTTATGGGAGAAGGCTACAAGGTATTCGACGATATTAAAGGCACAGGCCCGGCGGGGATAAAGAAATGGATTGATAACGGTACGTTGAATGGTCCCGATGTTCCCCTCTCCTCTTACGAATATACCATATTCCTGGGCAACCTCGCTCCTCCGTTCCATGCGCTGCAAAACATTCAGCTAATGGCGGAGGCTATGGGACTTGGCTCAATTATTATGACAGGATACATAGGGATACTGGCGCTGCAATCCTTGGGTTTCCGCTACAACATGGCTAAAGAAGGATCTGGCGCCATGCTGGGTATGAATCCCGCCGGCCTGGACGTAATCTTTGAAAGCTACCAGCCGCCGTATTACAAGAACATGAACGACGCGGTAGACGCCTTTATCGAGAAGAAGTTCGGCAAGAACGGGATGTATACATCTGACTATAAGGGGATAGTGCCCTTTAATAAAACCTGGAAGAAGGTACAGCCTGGATATCCAGTTCCAAGTAAGGAGGTCATTCAGATAACCAAGGATTACTGCAACTACGTGTTCGACACGTATGGGAGATTTCCTGCCACTTTCGATACCATCGTGATGCCGGAATGGCTGCAGGTTCACCATCTGGAGCAGGAGTTTTATGATAAATACGGACTCAACAAGCTTTTGAACGAGACCCACAAGAAGCACATGGGGCTCTGGCATAAGAGAGCGAGCAAATGAGTTACCCCATATCGTCCAGATAGTCCCTTAACTTCTGGGACCTGCTGCGGTGCCGTAGCTTACGAATGGCTTTAGCTTCAATCTGGCGGATACGTTCCCTGGTAACGCCGAATTCTCGGCCAACCTCTTCCAGAGTGCAACTGCGGCCATCTTCGAGCCCGAATCTGGTTAGGAGCACCCTGCGTTCTCTCGGAGTAAGAGTGTTAAGCACCTCATCTATCTGATTCTTCAGCAAATTCATAGATGCGGCCTCCACGGGTGACATCGTGGATTGGTCTTCAATGAAATCACCGAGCTGAGTATCTTCCTCCCCCCCTATTGGCGTCTCGAGAGAAATAGGCTCTTGTGATATCCGGACAATCTCCCTCACTCTCTGCGGGGAAATTCCCATGCCCTTAGCGATCTCCTTAAAGGTCGGCTCACGCCCGTATTCCTGACATAAGCGCCGGCTCGTTCTAATAAGCTTATTTATAGTCTCAACCATATGAACCGGGATGCGAATAGTGCGGGCTTTGTCGGCTACGTGTCTGGTGACCGCCTGACGTATCCACCACGTGGCATAGGTGCTGAACTTATAGCCTTTGCGATAGTCAAATTTCTCGACTGCCCGAATGAGCCCCACATTGCCTTCTTGAATAAGGTCAAGGAGCGACAAGCCACGATTGACATACTTCTTAGCTATGCTGACCACAAGGCGAAGGTTAGCTTCAATCAAATGAGCTCGCGCGTTGTCTCCCTCTTCTTTTATGCCTTTCCAATGTTCCTGTAATTGCGGCCCCAGCAGCGCCAGACTCTTGCGGAACTCGGCCCGCGATACAAAGCCCGCCAACTCGGCAGGCAAGAGTTTGTCCCCGATAGCCCCGAGCACTTCCTCCGGTATAATCGAAATGAGGACTGAAAGCTCCCTCAACGTCTCTTTGGCCGTATGTAGATCGACAGCAGTCCTCTCGGCTATGCCTTTTAACAAATCCTTCTCTACTTCACCTTCGATCGCCTTCTGCAGCTTTGGATGGGCAACCAGTTCGGACAAACCCTTCACCTTTATCAGACCAAGTTCCTTCTGCAAAGCCGTCAGGAAAGTCGAAACTCGTGCCAGTGCACTGAGTACAGCAATTGCCTCTTCTGCACCGGAAGGAAGTTTTCCATGCTCGCTGTGCCATTCTTCTTCGATCTGCCTCAGGTATTTTGCGTCTTCAATTTTCTTACCCAACTGCTTCTCTTCTTCTGAGCTGAGCAAGGAGACACGACCCATTTCCTGCAGGTACATTCTTATCGGGTCCTCGATGATTTCACCCGCTTCCGATCCAGTTTCTTCCCGTTCCTCAGCCTCGTCTTCCTCCTCCGAAACATCGTCATCGGACATCTTGGCATTACTCAAAACAGCTTCGCCATCACCGTCAGGCGTGTCATCATCGAAAGGCAAAAAAGAATCCTCCTGCCGAGGTTCTTCTTCCTCCAGTTTCGTCGTTGGTGCGGAGAACCGCCCCTGATTGAGGTCGCCCTCTTCGTAATTAAGTTCCTGAGTTTTTCTTTGAACTCTCATATATTTTCACCACCGAGTAAGTTCAGGACAATCGTGCCCATAATCTTTCTATATTAGCATTTTACAACTCAAATTTCAACCTAATCTATCTTACCAATGAGATACGGCCCCGCATATGACTTTTGTCTCAAAATTGATCCGGGTATGTACGAGTTAACTTATCCTGGCTTCTCCAATGCTACTGCCCTTCATGCCGCCAGGAGTGCGCCGTTGTAGAAAATGTGATGACTTTTTAAGATTTTTGCTTCTGGTTTTATAACTTCTTCATTCTTAGCGTTTATCATCTTTATCGCTCTCTGATAAGTAAAGTAACAACCATAAGGAGGTAGCAATGCAGACTGTGCAAGCTACAAACTATGAAGTCCCGGTCGACAAACTACGCTGGCGTTGTGACCCGAACCTGTTCAAATTTACGTGTACGAAAGACCTGTCGCCGCTCCAGGAATTCATCGGTCAGGATCGAGCCATCAAGGCTTTGGAGTTCGGCCTGAGTATGAAGAATAACGGCTACAATATATATGTCGCGGGGCTGACCGGCACAGGTAAGACTTCCATGGTAAAGACATATATCAAGAAAATAATAGCCGATAGGGAAGCCCGCGGTGAAACCTTCGCACTCGAGGACTGGTGCTACCTTCACAATTTTCAGGATCCAGACCGCCCTCAGATAGTGAGCCTTCTTCAGGGTAAGGGAAAGAAATTCCACGACCAGGTCGCCGAACTGCTAACCAGGGTAAAAGAAGAGGTGGGTAAAACCTTCTCCGGTGAGGAATACAAAACCCAGATGAAGAAAATGGTCGGAGAGGGCCAGGCTAAACAGCAGGAGGTTTTCGAAGAGATATCCAACGAGGCCAGCAAACAGGGCTTTGTCATTCAGACGACGCCTATGGGGCCAGTCCTCGTTCCCAGAGTCGACGGCAGGCCCATGGAGGAGAAGGAATTCCTCGCTTTGAAAGAGTCAACAAGGAAGGAGCTTCAGAGCAAGCAGGCCAAACTTCAAGAGAAACTGGTAGCAACCTTTGAGAAAGCCACAAATGTGCAGCAGCAGACGGCTGAGCGGTTACGCAAGGCCGATAAGGCTATCGGCGAATTCACCGTTTCGCGTTTGCTCTCTCCTATCATTGACCAATATTCTAGTTGGCCCAAAATCAAAAAATTTCTTGAGGATTTGAAGACCTATGCCGTAGATAATCTTGACTTCTTTAAAACAACCGAGGAACCCGTGAATCCCATTCTCGGCGTACCTATGAGTCAGGTAATGGGAGGCCGGAACCCCTTTCTTCCCTTCCAGGTAAATGTTTTCGTAGACAACAGTGAAAGCAAAGGCCCCGCAGTAGTCATGGAGGCTAACCCCAACTTTGGCAATATCTTCGGTAAGATAGAGAGGCGGTTCCTCTTCGGCGGCTACCTCAGCGACCATACTATGCTCAAGCCTGGCTCTTTGAACCTGGCAAATGGCGGATACCTCCTGCTCAGCGCATATGATGTGCTCATCAATCCAGGGGTATGGCCTGCGTTGAAAAGGGCTATCAGAAACAAAGAGGTAAGGATCGAAGACCCCTTCGAACAGTTCGGGCTTATCGCTCCCCAGGGGATGAGACCCGAGCCCATGCCTATAAAAGTCAAGATCGTGCTCATTGGAGATGCCATGCTCTATCAACTGCTCTCGGCTCAAGACGAGGACTTCTGGGAGCTTTTCAAGGTCAAAGCCGACTTCAACTATGAGATTGACAGAACGGAGAAGAACATGATGGATTATGCAGCTTTCATCTCGGGTTGCTGCGAGGGATGCGAAGCGCGGCACTTTGAGCCAAGCGGCGTGGCCAAAGCCCTCGAGTACTCCGCCAGGATGGTGGCCGACCAGGAGAAGCTGTCCTCAAGGTTTGCCCAGATCAAGGACGTGATCGAGCAGGCAGACTATTGGGCATCCAAGGATGGAGCCAAGTTCATTACCGCGGCTCATGTACAGAAGGCTCTCGACGAAAGGCTATTCAGGCATAACATGCTCGATGAACGCCTCCGGGATATGATAACCCAGGGCACCATCATGATAGATGTCGAAGGCGCAGTAGTGGGCCAGGTTAATGGCCTGAGCATTTACACCTTCGGCGATATAGCGTTTGGCAAACCCTCGAGAATTACTGCCAAGACCTTCCTGGGCCGTGCGGGCGTCATCAATATCGAGCGAGAGTCCGAGCTCAGCGGACCCATCCACAACAAGGGGGTCATGATCCTCAGCGGCTATCTGGGCTGGAAATATGCTCAGGACAAGCCGCTCTCGCTGTCTGCCAGTTTATGCTTCGAGCAGTCATACGAGGGCATAGAGGGCGACAGCGCATCTTCGACCGAGCTGTATGCTATATTATCCAGCCTCTCGGGAGTGCCCATCAAACAGAACATTGCAGTTACCGGCTCCGTGAACCAGAAGGGTGAAGTCCAGCCTATAGGAGGGGTTAACCAGAAGATAGAAGGCTTCTTCCAGGTATGTAAGGCCAAAGGGCTGACTGGTGACCAGGGTGTGCTCATACCGTATACGAACCTAAGAAACCTCATGTTGCGCGAGGAGGTAGTCGAAGCTGTAGAGCGCGGTAAATTTCATGTTTATGCTGCGAAGACTATCGACGAGGGTATCGAGATACTTACCGGGGTTCCCGCTGGCCAGAGGAAAGAAGATGGCACCTACCCTGAGAACACCATCAATTTCCTGGTCAACAAAAGTCTTAAGGAGATGGCCGAAAGGCTCAAGGGTTTCTACGCCGAGGAGAAAAAAGAGAGCAAATAATGGAATCTAAGACAACAGACCAGTCTGAGATTTTTAGCGGCTGGTGCGCTGGCGTCGTAGAACTTTTAAGGCCTCATCAACTGTATGCTGTGCAGTGAGGCCGAACTTCTCGTAAATCACTTTACCTGGCGCTGAAGCGCCGAAACGGGGCACGCCGATGGCATTGCCTTCGAGCCCCACATATCTCTCCCAGCCAACAGGCGTAGCTGCCTCTATAGAAACCCTGGCATGTATATTGTTGGGCAATACCTCCTCACGGTATTCCAAAGGTTGCGCGTCGAATAGCTCCCACGAAGGCAGGGAGACAACGCGTGCTCCGACACCCTTGCCCTGCAGTATTCTACCTGCCTCCAGTGCGATGTGAACCTCGGAACCAGTCCCGATAAGTATGACGTCCGGCGGAGTCTTTGCCTGCCACAGGACATAGCCCCCCCTCTGCAGGCCGCTGGCTGGAGCCAGTACAGTGCGATCCAGCACCGGCAGGTTCTGGCGGCTGAGTACCAGCGCCGTAGGTCCCTGGGCACGTTCCATTGCAACTTTCCAGGCCTCCACCGTCTCTGTAGCATCTGCAGGACGTATCGTCACCAGGTTTGGTACGACGCGCAGACCCATAAGTTGCTCCACAGGTTGATGGGTTGGCCCGTCCTCGCCCAACCCTACAGAGTCATGGGTGAATATGAATATTACCCTGATCCCCATGAGCGCAGCTAGACGGACCGGAGGACGCATGTAGTCGTAGAAAATGAGGAAGGTACCGGTGTAAGGAATGATGCCGCCGTGAAGCGACATCCCGTTAGCTATGCCTCCCATAGCATGTTCTCGGACCCCAAAATGTATGTTATGAGCAGAGTACTCCTCGAAACCGTAATGCCCGTGGTCTTTGAGAAGTGTCTTGGTGGAAGGGGCCAGGTCGGCTGAACCACCGACAAAGCAATGAACCCTCTGCACAATGGCATTCATTACCTGTCCCGAGGCCTCCCTGGTAGCAATAGGTTTAGTTGCAGTGTTGAACATACTGGTAAGATTGCTATCCCACCCCTTTGGTAGTTCGCAGCAGAGGTCTATTTCGAATTGTTTAGCCTCTTTTGGATAAGCACGCCGGTATTCGTCCATGGTGGCCTGCCAGCGACCCTGCCACAATCTGCCTCGCTCCAGAGCCTGACGGAAATGTGCCAGTGCTTCCGCCGGTATGGTAAAAGGCTCTTTATAAGGCCAGCCCAGTCTCTCCTTGGTCAACCGTACCTCTTCCTCACCCAGAGGCTCACCATGGGCGGCAGCGGTGCCTGCTTTATTAGGGCTCCCGTAGCCGATAATCGTCCGGCAAATTATCAGGCTGGGTCGGATTGTCTCTTCCTGGGCCATCCGAATGGCCGAGTCTACGCCGGCCGTATCCATCCCATCAATGGGGCCAATAACATGCCAGCCATAAGCCTGGAAACGCTGTGCCACGTTCTCAGCGAAGGCAATATCTGTTTTCCCTTCGATAGATATATCATTGTCATCGTAAAGATAAATGAGCTTACCCAGGCGCAGGGTGCCCGCTAACGACGCAGCCTCTGAGGCAATGCCTTCCTGGATATCGCCATCGGAGACAATGGCGTAGGTATAGTGGTTAATTATCTCATATCCCGGCCGATTGTAATTCTGTGCCAGCCATCTCTCAGCTATAGCCATGCCTACGCCGTTGGCGAACCCCTGTCCCAGCGGTCCTGTTGTGGTCTCGACGCCCGGCGTGAGTTCAAACTCCGGGTGACCCGGCGTCTTGCTCCCCCACTGCCGAAATTGCTTGATCTCGTCCAGCGACAAGTCGTATCCCGTAAGATGCAGGAGCGCATAGAGCATGGCCGAGGCATGTCCGGGCGACAGGATAAATCTATCGCGATCGGGCCATTTAGGTCCACTAGGGTTGTGCTTGAGAAACCGGTCCCACAGCACGTAAGCCATCGGCGCTGCACCTAGAGGTGTGCCGGGGTGCCCGGAATTAGCCCGCTGCACAGCATCAACTGCCAGAAAGCGCATAGTGTCGATACACAGTTCATCTATTGTCATCACAATCTCACTTTGCAGGTAGAGTTCATCGGCCGATTTCTTCTCACAGATTATGATTGGCAAGTGTCTCCAAGTCAATAATCAGGTTGATTTTAGTTTCCCACAATACGGAATAGGCAGCCAGAGGTGTTGAGCAGACTACATAAATTGCTGCGCGGTGAGTCATGGTGAACAGATAGGATTATAGCCGAAAGGTAAGGAGGGGTGACTGCGAGAAGTTTTCGTCCCGTCTAAGCCTCTTCATAGCATAGAACCTTCGCAGTCACCGCTCTCTTTTTAGGAAGGAGGGAGATTTCAAAATAATTTTGCGTGCATTCACCCTATTTTAAGAGAGCATTCGTTTAAGATTATGAACAATATACTGACACTGGGCAATAGGAATTTTGTACTGCGAGCGAGATACAAGTTCTGCCCTCTAAACGTAGGACTTTTGTAATATGACCATTCGATATACCTGAAAGACCGTTTGAGCGATTGACCTCTTGCAAGAATAAAGACACAATCCGATATAGAATTGAAATATTCTGTAAAAACTAGGAGGTCCGGTGTTGTGGGGCGCCTTTTTCCCTCTCATCCTTGTCGTTGTCTTGGCCTCAGTTATAGCGCTTGTCTTGCTTGTGCGTGAAATTAGAATGCTAATAGGGACGCCTGGAGCAACAAGAGCACTGAAGCGCGCCTTATCGAAAGGAAAATATCCAGAAGCAAAAAACAACAGCAGTGGAGAATCATACAGGCGAGTAATGCAAGAAAAGGGGTCAGCAAAAGGGGGTGAGACTAACAGAGCGGAAATCATTGAGCGCGAGAGCGATAATGAATGGCTCGCTGAGATCGAGAGTAAACTTGACCCCGCCTCTACTGAAGATATCGAGCTACTGAACACAGCTAAAACGATGTTAAGGCACGCAAATTACACGATGGGGCACCCTTCAGGGCAGTTTGACAGGCTTAAATATTATCAGGGACAGCAGCAAAAAGAGTTGTCAAAGCGATTTATTGAGAGAAAACTTATAGAATTGAAATCGGCAAAGTAGCAGGATAATAAGACTCTGTTAAACAGCTTCAGTCTTGAAGCCAATCTATAAGAAATTAAAGTTATTAATATTCTCAGTCTCCCTCAGAATTTTTTCGACCGACTGCCTAGCCCTTTCATTCTCAATAGATTCTACCTGCGATACTGCTAATCCGGATTCGTTTTGCCTGTCCTTCCAGGTGACAACATACCCAGGAATAGTAGCGTAACGGAAACTACCCGACCCACAACATGCAGTATCGACTACAGCCATTCCGATTACGCAAAGGACACGCTTTCCATCGTACTCAAGCACCAATTCCTTTTGCGGCGTATAAGTCCCGCTGATTGATTGTATATCCTGTCCCAGATTCTGATGAATATAATCCTGAGTCATTCTACCACCTCCTAGCCTTGAGTTGCCTCCCCGTCACGTCCAGTTACCGCTTGTTTCAACTCAGGCGCTTCCCGTTGTCCTCACATACACAACCACCTTGGCTCGCCTGAAGGCCAGCTATTTTATCACAAGCAGTGACCCCTCTTGAAGCTATGGCGTCCCTGGCGCGACTCGAACGCGCGACCCACTGCTTAGAAGGCAGTTGCTCTATCCAACTGAGCTACAGGGACACACTTACGCCTACCTGGCTTGATTTTAGCATCACCGTGAGGTCTTTGGCAAGCGAGATGCAGACAGCTCGGATAGATCGTTAGCGGTTAGCCTGTCGAACCACTTGCAGCTTCTTGGCGATCATTCCCACTTGAAGAAGCGCACAGCTACTATCAGACAAACCGCAAACCAGCCGACCAGCACACCTACATTGATTAAGTGGGAATGAATAGCCGAGGACTGGACCATTATCTGCCTGACCGAATCGCCCAGATAAGTCAGAGGCATGGCATCCATTATGGGCCGCATGAAGCCCGGCATCATATCAGTAGGAAAGAAAATCCCCGAGAGAAACATCATCGGAAACTGCACCATCATGAGCAGGGGCATAGCTGACTCCTGCGTCTTGGCGAAAGCTGACATCATAAATCCCATGGTCAGAAAGGTTAACGCCCCCAGTATCACCATGCCTGCAAGGAAGAACCAGTTCCCCAGCATAGGGACATGGAATACCAACCTAGACACAATAATAATCAGCGCAGCCTGCCCAATAGCGATTAGCAGCCTGAAAGCTACTGTGCTCAAAATCATCGTGGAGCGTCTTAGCGGCGTAGCTCCCAGCCGTTTGAGCACCCGACTCTCTCGTTGCACCACCAAAGGCATCGCTGCGAAGATGCCTAACTGCATTACAGCCATGGCCAGTATGCCTGGCGTGAGATAGTCTATGGCACGAATCTCGTGGGTCTGCAACGTCACTGCATTCACATTAATGAGTGGCGCTGGCTCCCCGAACTTACCCAATACCTGCGTAATGATGGGCAACAGCACCTGCGACGACGAGCTTTGTGTCGGGTCATAATAGACATTTACGGTGGCGTTACCACCCTGCGATATGGCCTGTCCGAATCCTGGGGGTATAATGATGACCGCCCTTCTGTCGCCGTTCTTAAATGCCTGCATTTCAGCACTTTGATTGCCGGCATACAATTTGAAAGCAGGTACCTGTTGCAGCATCCCCGACAACTGTTGGGCTGCAGGTGAATTGTCCTCAACTACCAGACCTACATTGAAAGTGACGTTGTTCCCGCCACTGAAAACAGCGCCGAATATCAGGATGAAGAAAATGGGGAAAGCAAATGTCCAGAAGAGGGCGGAGCGCTCTCTAAAAAATTGCTTGATGTCTGCCACCAGGAGTTTTCCCAAGACTTTCAATCCCTTATTCTCCTGCCGGTCAACTTCAGGAAAACGTCCTCCAGGGTGGCTTTTCTCACGTATAGATTAGTTAAATTCATGTCCCGCAGTCTGGCCGCTTCCATCAAGGCCGAGATAGTGACCGGCACTGACTTAGAGTACACCGTTACACTGCCATTTTCTGTAACAACATTCGTAGCGCCTGCCAACTGACGCAGCACCTCGTCACCAAGTGGCCGGTCTACCTGGAACTCTATGGCTTCCTCGTTGAAATACTGACTGACCAGTCTGTCAGGCCGGTCTGTAGCAATAATCTCACCATGATCGATAATCGCTACGCGATCACAAAGGCGCTCCGCTTCCTCCATATAGTGTGTGGTTAAGAATACAGTCTTCCTCTTCTCCCGTTGTAACGTGATCAGGTCCCAGATGTTGTGCCTTGCCTGGGGATCCAGGCCCGAGGTGGGCTCATCCAGGAAAAGGATTTGGGGGTCATTGACCAGGGCAAGCCCTATGGATAGCCTCTGTTGCTGTCCTCCGGAGAGATTAATACACAGCTTGTCGCAGCTATCCTCCAAGCCCATGAGCTTGACAATTTCCCCAGGCGAAATAGCCTTGGGGAAGAAGCTGCCAAAAAGGTCGATCACCTCATTAACCTTAAGTCTGGGATACAGCGAGGTCGTCTGCAACTGCACTCCGATGGTGCTTTTGATTTGCCGCGGACGCTGCTTTATATCCATCCCCAGGACAGAAACGCTGCCTGAATCAGCAGGCCGAAGCCCTTCCACTATCTCCATAGTGGTTGTCTTGCCAGCCCCGTTTGGGCCCAGCATTCCGAATATTTCGCCCTGAGCTACAGTAAAGCTGATCTCATTAACTGCCTTAATCTCTCCGTAGCTCTTGCGCAGCTTCTCAACTTCAATAACGGCATCCATGAATTACTTCTCTCCACTACAAATATTTATGTTATATCATACAAACGTGTTGTGTCAACGAAATTTCAGAGTTTCCTTTTGGGATATTTAGGAGGTTGAAAAGTGTTGCTTAACAATCTCTTGCAAAACCTCTTTGCAAGATTTTACAAATGGCATATAATACTCAGAAGGATGCCCGGGGAATAGCAGAGCCATGGGGTAGCCTGAAGATAATGCTTAATAGTATCAAAAAAGTCCTGGTTCCTGTCAATGGGACCAAAGTTGATGAAGCTGCTATAAGCCTAGCTTGCCGTTTGGCTAAAGTAGCAAAAGGCAAGATCTATGTTACATACGTAATCCAGGTAGATCGTACATTACCTCTCGACGCTGAAATTAGACCTGAAATAGAGAAAGGAGAAAAAGTCCTCGACCAGGCGGAACACATTGCTGTGGAGCAAGATTACAAGGTTGAGACTGATTTGTTACAGGCACGCGAGGTAGGTCCGGCAATCGTCGACGAGGTGATAGAACGCGGTGTTGATTTGGTCATCATCGGCATCAACTACAAGACGAAGTTCGGCGGGTTCAGCCTGGGAAGTACCGTGCCCTACGTGCTTAAAAATGCGCCTTGTTGGGTATTGATTTGTCGGGAGCCGATTACCGAAGAGGGTCCGGAGCGATAATGAAAGTGATCATAATGGGCTGCAGCCGGGTTGGCGCTCAACTGGCAGCGATGATGGACGCAGAAGGGCATAAAGTCGTCGTCATGGATATCGATCCTTTTAGTTTTAAAAAGCTCCCGCCCACATTTAAGGGCACAGCTCTCGTGGGAAGTGGGATAGATGAAGAGTCTTTAAAGAAGGCGGAAATAGCAGAGGCCGATGTCTTCGTAGCCGTGACACAGGGCGACAACCGCAATGTAATGGCTTGTCAGATTGCTAAGCATATTTACAACGTTCCTAAAGTGGTTTGCCGTATATATGACCCGATTCGCGAGGAGATGTATCGGGATCTGGGTCTTCGTACCGTTAGTCCCACCAAAGTGGTGGCAAAACTTTTGAGAGACCAGATCGAAGGTTAGAGGAAACATGTATATCGTCATCGTTGGAGGCGGCCAGGTCGGCTATCACCTCGCCAAAATGCTGCTCAATGACGGACATGAGGTGCTGATCCTGGAGCAAGACCTTGCCAGATGTGACGCACTCTGCGACGAACTGGGAAGTGTGGTTGTCCGCGGAGATGGCTGCGAGGCAGCTACCTTGGAGAGTGTAGGTGCCGGCAGAGCCGACATGCTGGTTGCTGTAACAGATGAAGACGCACGCAATCTGGTGGCTTGCCAGGTGGCTAAGCACTTGTTCAATGTCAGACGCACCATTGCACGTGTTACGAACCCGAATAATGAAAATATTTTCAAGATTCTGGGTGTTGACGTTACTGTATGCAGTACCAGACTTATTCTGGCACATATCGAACAGGAACTGCCTTCACACCCCATCATCCCTCTGCTTAAATTGAAAAGCGGGACGCTAGAGGTTCTCGAGGCCAAGATCCCACCAGACTCAAAGCTGATAGGGAAAAAACTCCGTGCTTTCTCTCTGCCCAAAGGAAGCGCCGTGTTGCTCATCATAGGCAAAGAAAAAGGGCCTCAGATACCTACGCCGGACACCATTATCGAAGCAGAAGATGAAGTTGTAGCAGTCACCGAGGCCGATAACGAAGAAGCAATTCGCACAATGCTGACTAGCAG
>JAJYLC010000026.1 GCA_021787935.1 Chloroflexota bacterium
TCGGCTTGAGATTCATCTCGATAATTATGTCTCCGTTCCGCAGGCCTGCCCTCTCCCCCAGAGACGACGGGGCGACACCCCCTACCAGCGCTCCGAATACCGGCACGCCGCCTGTCCTCTCAGCCATCTTGCTGGCATCGGCCACTTTTAACCCCAGGTGAGGCCGCTGCCCGCCGCCGGCGCTGGCCAGTAACTGCTCCAAGCGAGGCCTGTCGAAGCCAATAATTACCTGACCGTCGCCAACAATAACCGGCACACCCATCTGCCCCGTCAGGCGCACCATCTCGTCCGCCGCTGCCCGGTCGCGGGACACATCGTGTTCAATATATTTAACGCCGCGCTCGTCAAGAAATCTCTTGACCTGATGACAGTAGGGTCAGGTCTGCGTCGTATAGACCTTGATATCCATCACACACCCCTCTTTTGCCCCTTTACAATAATAAATTATATGCGCAAAAAGAGAGCGCTTCAAGAAGTAGAAGCCCTCTCTTAGAGACTATATCTCAAATCCACTACCCTTCCTTTCAGCTAATGTCTGAACTCGCCTTGTCACCATTTTTACCTGCGACCTTTCACTCTGGCGAAGTAACCTGAAGGGCTTGGGATACCATCGAACCCTTGCCAGTGTTCAGTACCTTCTTGAGCTTTACGCACCGGCAAGAGCAACCATCCTAAAACCAGTTTCCCACCTTCTTTCCTTTCTTCTCTTTATACTAAAATATGACTGAATGAGGTATTTGTATGTGACTTTTGTCTCCAAATTAGATGGGGGCACTAACGGATAATCACTACTTTGTAGGGGCGAGGTATCCTCGCCCAATTCCCCATTTCTTAAAGGGGGATACAGGGGATTAGGCGCTCGTTCGTTATTACTCAGCCTTCGTATGTATATCCTTCAGCCTCGAGATCGCCTCTTCAGCTTCCATGCCGAAAGCCCATCCCTGAGGCTTGGTGCCGATTATCTCCTCCTCAGCCAGCTTCGCGATCTCTTTCTCTTTCATACCAAGGTATTTTTTCAGGATATACTCATTGTCCTGTCCCAGCGTTGGCGCCGCTTTCCGGATACTCACAGGCGTCTCGGAAAGCTTAACGGGGAAGCCGGGATAGGGATGCGTACCTGTCACAGGGCGGGTGATTGTCTGGAAGAAACCCCTCGCCTCGATGTGAGGGTCAGATAAAACCTCCCCGTAGTTCAGCACTGGAGCTGCGGCTACGTTCGCCTGCTGCATGATTCGCATCACTTCGCATTTATTGAGTTGCTTTGTCCATTCTTCGATGTGCTTATCCAACTCATCATGGTTCTCATAGCGGCTCAGGGCATCGGCAAACCTGGGCCAGCGAGTCCAGGCAGGACTAACTATAGCCTGGCAAAACCTGTTCCATTCCTCATCGGAGGACACAGTGATAGTGACCCACTCGTCGTCGCCCTCGCAGCGGTAAGCTCCATGCGGAGCAAAGGAGCTGTGGCGGTCGCCTCTGCGCGGCTGCATCCTCTTGTTCATGGTATAGTCCATAATCGGCCCCGCCATGAAGCTGGTAAAAGCCTCAATCTGGGAGAGGTCGATGTGCTGTCCTTTGCCCGTTTTCTGACGCCGGCGCAGTGCGGTCATCACGGCCACAGCGCCCATCAAGCCGGCTGCGGGGTCCGCTATATAGCCGGTCATCAGGGGCGGGCCATCTTTGTAGCCGCTGACGATAGGCATGCCCGATACCATCTCCACGTTGGGACCGAAGGTGACATAGTTGCGCCAGGGGCCGGTGATGCCGAAGCCGGGCATGGAGAGCATGATAATCTTGGGGTTGATTTTCTTCAGTTCCTTATAGGTCAGACCCCAGTTTTCCATCACGCGGGGGCTGAAGTTCTCGGCGACTATATCGCCAATCTCCACCAGTTTCTTGAAAATTTCTTTGCCCTTGGGATGATTCAGGTTGAGAGTGATGCCGTACTTGTTCCGGTTGACTCCGTTGAACACAGCAGACCATTCATACCCGTCGGGGCTGGGCCATCCGCCCAGCAGCCTCAAGTAGTCCAGGCGCTGTATGGACTCGATTTTGATGATCTCGGCGCCCAAATCTCCCAGCAGTGAGGTGGCCATGGGCCCTGCCCAGTAAATACAGGCATCAATCACCCTCACGCCCTGTAAAGGCAACTTTTTCATGTCAACCCCCTACAAGGAAATCCTACCAATTACGTTCGCCCTGAGCCTGTCGAAAGATCGCCGAAGAACCCTTGCCCAATCCTCTCGCCCCTTAAGGGAGAGAGTTAGAGAGGGGTATAAATACCATTTCTCTGCGAGTTCAGCGCTCTCTGCGTGAAACCGCGCCCGAAAATTCTCTCCCTCTTTCATAAAGGGGGATCAGGGGGATTAGGCGCCCCAACTATACTCAAATGACCCCTTCCTCTTTCAATTTCACAAAGTCATCTTGACTGTACCCCAGTCGCCCGCAGTAAACCTCTCGGTTGTGTTCGCCCAGCAGCGGGGCCCGCCCCGCGTACCACGGAGTCTCGCTGAGCTTGAAAGGAGCCCCCGGATAGATGAGCCTGCCTGTCTCAGGATGGTCAATCTTGACGAAGTACTTCCTCTGCTTGTGCTGAGGCGTATCGAGTAACTGCTCCGGGTTGGGGACGATGGTCAAAGGCAGCCTGAGCTCCTGGGCAGCATGGAAAACATCACCCATGCGTTTGTCCTTGAGCCAGTTGACTATGATAGCTGTTACCTCCTCGCGCCGCTCCTCGCGTAGCATCGGCGTCTCATACTCAGGCTTCTCTCTCAGTTCGGGCATCTCCATCAGAGCACAGAGCGATTCCCAGTGGGTCTGAGTGGGCAGGTAGAACCCGATAAAACCGTCCTTACAGGGCAGGATGCCCCAGGGGAAACGCACCCCCGCCCTCTTCCTTACGAACCCGGCATAGGAATACACCAGCGTCATCGATGGCTGCATGGTGTGAAAGCATTCCCATATCGGGACATCTATATGCTGCCCGACAGCACTCCCTCCATCACGATAGTAGAGAGCGGACAATGTAGTCAGCGCGGCGTAGAGACCAGCGACATACTCACTTACATTATTGCCCATCTTCAAGGGCTCACGGTTGGGTTCGCCGCACTCGTAGAGAATGCCGCTGAGCCCCCAGATATTGAGGTCGGTGGCTTTATAGTCTCGGTAAGGGCCGGTCTGGCCGAAGTTGGAGATAGAGGTCATCACCAGACCGGGATTTATCTTCTTCAAGGTTTTATAGCCCAGCTCCAGACCGGGCATTACATGCGGACTAAAGTTCTCCACCAATACGTCTGACTGCTTAACAAGCTGCTTGAGAATGTTCACGCCGGCGGCGCTTTTCAGGTTGAGCGTGACGCTCTTTTTATTAGTGTTGAGGTACAGGAAGAGCCCGCTCTTTTCAGGATTGGGCTCGTCGTTGAGAAAAGGCCCCAGTGACCTGGCGGCGTCACCCCCTCCCGGCCTCTCCACCTTGACCACGTCAGCGCCATAGTCGGCCAGCATTTTGGTACAGTAAGGGCCGGCGATATAATGGGTTAGATCGAGCACACGCATCCCGGAAAGAGCCCGCTCTGCCATGGTAACCCCCTTTTGATGGGTAGGTTGGAGCGGGTGCTCCAACCTATGCCTGGAGCATCTGCTCCAGGCTACCCGTAATTTCCTCTCCCTTGAGGGGAGAGGTTAGAGCCTGTCCTGAGCTTGTCGAAGGATGGGGGTGACTCTTTATAATTTTACCTCTATTACTACGTCATCCCCTTTACGGTAAACCTTGTCGAACGATACCTTCAAAGCGCGACCGACTTCCCGTATCCCCAGGTCCCCCACCGCTTCAACCCCCTTCCCCACAATCTTCGGGGCTATAATTACTACTAGCTTGTCCGTCAGCCCCTGCCGTATGAACGAGGTAATAGTCGTCGCTCCCCCCTCGACCAGAACCGAGGAGATGTTCTTCTTCCCCAGCTTCTGGAGCATGTCTTTCAGGTCAACCATGCCTTCACTATCCTCTTCAACCGTCATAACTTCCACGCCCATGACATTTAAAGCGAGCTTTTTCTCAATATCTGCCTGCGTGGTAGCAGCGATGATAGTGGCCGCTGTCTCCTGCTCTCTGAGTATCGCTGAGCTCATAGGTATCCTTAATCTGCTGTCGGCAACTACGCGCAGGGGATTTCTGCCCCTCACCAGGCGCACTGTCATTTGAGGGTCGTCCTTCAGCACCGTGCCCACTCCTACCAGTACCGCGTCATGGACGCTGCGCAGCCTGTGCGCCCACTTCAGAGACAGCCCGGAGCTTATCCACCTTGAGTCCCCTGTAGCGGTGGCAATTCGCCCATCCAAAGTCTGCGCGTACTTCAGTGTGACAAAGGGTATCCCTGTTTGAATATATTTGAAGTAGACCTCATTGAGACTCTGGCACTCTTCCCGGAGAACGCCCGCCTTAGTCTCGATGCCTTTCTGCTTCAGTATTTCGATGCTCCTGCCGTTCACCTTGGGATTGGGGTCAATAGTTCCCACAACGACCCTTTTCCATTTGTACTTAAGCAGAGTATCCAGGCAAGGCGGAGTTTTCTTCCCCTGGTGGCAGCAGGGCTCCAGTGTAACGTAGAGCGTAGCCCCGTTCAAATCCCCTTTGGCATTATTTATGGCATTGATTTCAGCGTGCGGTCCCCCGAAGCGTTCATGATAGCCCTGACCGATTACCTTGCCATTTTTCACAATCACCGCGCCCACCATGGGGTTGGGGCTGGTCTGGCCCAGACCTCTACGAGCTAGGCGCAGAGCCTGCTTCATATATAATTCATCACTTAGCTTAGGCATGGGCTATTTTCACTGAAGGATACCGGGATTATGTGCTAAGTATATACACCCGTAATATCAGGGTCAACCGCTCGGGTCAGTCGTATAATTGCATGGAGTGTCAGCTACCGGTAGGGCAGGTTTCCCAACCTGCCCGCACAGAAACGCATAGGCCCAAAAGCCGTGTAGGGGCTCAAAATTTTGAGCCCCTACGCCCTAAAGGCGCCGCCATCATGAATGTCAATGTTGTATAATAGAATCCCTGAAAGCTGATTGCTTATGATGCGCCCTAAATTCTGGTATTGCCCGTTTTGCGGCTACATGTTCCTGGATTCAGGTAAAGGCAAACTGAATGAAGTATGCTGCCCTATGTGCGGTGAGGAAGCCATTCCCTGCTGGGAATGTATCCGTGCTGGTGAGTTCGACACCACTTTATGCCAGAAGTGCGAGAATAAATCCGAGTGTCGGGCCTGGTTCGCTACGAAAAAGCTACCTTTTACCCCATGATTTCTGCTGACGCACCTGGTCCCCCTTCTTCGCCATCTCATCGTAGTCGAACCCCATTTCGGTAAGCCACTTCCTGTAATAATCTTTCATCTCATCCCAGGGTAAATCATCGTAAGGTCCGTGATATTCGATGTGTTCTATATGGAGCTTGCCCTCTTTAGTAAAAGGCGAGTCCTTGGCATCGTGCTCCCCGTCAAACTCCACAGGTACGAACCCTTTGCGCTGGCAGGTCGCCCTGTCATAGGCAGGGCTGACATGGACCCACTTGCCATTAATAAACAGCTCGGCAAAGCCGTGAAAAGGGAACTTGTTTATCCCTCCTATCATCTGCTTGAAGCTCTCAGACAGTTGATGGTCGTAGACATCTACGAAACCTAGGCGGGCAGGTATTCCCACAGCCCTCGCCATAGCTATAAGCAGAATCGCTTTATGCTGGCAGAACCCGTTGCGCTCTTTGAGAGTCACGCTTGCCTTGTAGCGTTCGATGTCGTAAAGCGGCGCATAGGCGTTGTGCTTGATCTCGTCCCTAACAAAATAATACAGCGCTACTGCCTTCTCTTTATCTGTTTTCAGACTTTTGGTCAATGACTGAGCTTGCGTCTTTACCGCCTTATTATCGCAGTCAATAACCTCCGTGCATTTCAGGTATTTACCCATAGTTGGCATGCATATACTCCAAGTAGCTCAGTTCCAGCGCCAGACCAGATGCCCGTCGTTTATATCATATTTGATGAGGCTATCCTTAACCCACTTGGTGACGGAATACCTGGAGACCAAGAGGTCGAGCACCTGAACCTCATGTCCACTGCGTTCCAGTACCGCGCCGATATAGAGCAGCCCCATGGGCATGACGGGGTTTTCCGAGAATGAATAGGGAGGATTTATCAGCAGCGTTTTTATACTCATCGTCGGCAGTACGAGCCTTCGACCTCTGATATTAACTGGTGGGGCTAGATGAAACCACTCTTCCAGTCCTCCGGGCTGCCATGTCTAGGCTTTGGGGAAAAGAGGCAAGATTATGTAATGTGGATTAAAAAGTGCTATAATAAACTTCTGGGGATTGCCCCCAGCCAACCCCGCTCGCTGGGTGGGTCCTCTCTCCTTCCTACCCTCAAGCGAGCGGGGGCTATTTAATATCCAAGTCTTCCAGATTCTATCAGGTCTGTTAAACAATAGCAATATGTCCGGCAACTTTACACTGGTTACGAAAATACCTCAGCCCTTTACTTCATTGATTCATCCTGGCGCATCTTCGGCGCCCGCAGCGCTATCCGCAGCATGCTTCGTATCAGGTCGATACGGGCCAGGCTGAGAACTCTGTAGTCAAGGCCGGCAAGCTCAGCGTACTGCCTCCACAAGCCCAGCAGTTTCCCGGTGTTCAGGGTGCCCTTGTTCTGCCACTCCTCAACCAGACTGGCTGATTTCCTGAACCATCCGTACTTTTTCATAATGGCAGCTTCATATCCTTTAGGGTCATCCCAGTGGTCAACCAGAAGCTTCGCCGAGACCATAGCCGGAATTATCCCTGCGCCGCTGAGAGGGTCAACCAGCCCTCCAGCCTCCCCGACTGCCCATATATTGCCCTGCACCAGCGGAAGAATAGGGCCAGTCCCTCTGATAAATCCTTTACACGCGCATATTGTCCGGGCACCCTCAGCCAGGCTCTCCACCACCTTTTTCATGGCCTCGGAGTTGTAGGTATTCGAACCTATCCCTACATGGGCACTCCTGCCCTCCAGAGGGATCACCCAGGAATAGCCTACATTGTGAGGATACTCTGCCAGTGCATGCGGATGGGAGAACTCCACTTTCTTCTGAATGCAGGGATAGATTATGTCGTGCTCATATTTACCTATATAGGCCCTTGCTGTGCCTGTGGCATCTACTATCCTCTCTGCAACCTTATCGCCAGTGCTTGAATTCACAGTAGCTCCTGCAAGCAGGTCTCTTATAAAGCCTGGCTTGTCGATGGAGAAGATATGCCCTTTGATCTGGAACTTTATGCCATTCGCGTACCCGGTATCAGGACTGGCAAGGATATACTTGTCAGGATCGAGCCCCACTTCGCGGCACAGAGTGAAGAACTGCCTGGTTGTGGCAAACCCGCAGGAAGGGATGCCGCAGCGAGTTGCTGAACCCGGGTCGACAACCTCTATTATATCTTTGAGACCGAGACCTCTCTTTACCAGCAGCCGATATAGATAGCTGCCAGCAATACCAGCGCCGGCAATTAAGATTTTCGGCATGTTTCTCGCTTCAGGCCAAAGGGGCCGCTTCATCCCGACTTGTGGCTTATCTCAAGTGCGGTGTCAGCAAGCTCACTTACTTGGCGGGGCTCCCGGGCCGGGGAACGGTGGCCCTCCGCCCTCAGTTGGTAGTTTTTGTTGGCCGGCAACAAGAAGAGAGGTGAAGGCAGAAATCCCGGCTACTCCCGCCGAGGCTATAAAGGCCCAGTGCAGGCCTCGAAGAAATTCCTGCATCTCGGAGGGAGTGAAAGAGCCAGGTTGAGCGGAGGCTGTAAAGGGAGCCAAATTGTATAGCACAGCTCCTGCAATAGCTATTCCCAGCACCATACCTACATTACGCATAGCAGCTATTATCCCGGAGGCGATTCCCAGATGCCATGGCGGAACGCTTCCCATGATTTCGCTGTTGTTGGGGCTCTGGAACATACCTAATCCCAAGCCAATGACAAACAGACGCCATACGACAGCCCACACATTGTCGGTGGCAGTCAAGCCGCTCATCAGAAAAAGGCCGATGGCAGCGATACACATTCCCAGGACCGCAAAGACTCTCGTACCGAATCGGTCTGACATTGCACCGCTCAGAGGCGCCACGAACATGGTAGCCAGTGGTGAGGCAATCAGTGCCAGGCCCACTTTGAGTATAGTGAAATGCAGCACAAATAAAAGATAGAAAGGCGTGAGGAACACAATCGCGTATAAAGCCACGAAGCTGAGCAGCGTGCTGACACTGGCAAAGCTGAACCGGCGGTTCTTAAACAGAGCCAGATTCAGCATGGGCTGCGGAGAGGTTCGCTCTATCCAATAGAACAATGCGCCAAACACAACGGCGATTCCCACAAGGGCAAGAGACCTGGGGGATGCCCATCCCCAGGTCTCTCCCTGGTTAGCGTAGAGCAGCAGGCTGGTCAAAAAGACTAAGGCTGTCAAAGCACCGGGCACATCCAGCCGCTGTCCGGGCTTGGTGGTGCTTCGGGGTATGACGCGTGCGCCCCAGATTAGAGCAGCAACTCCGATAGGTACGTTTATGAAGAAGACGTAGTGCCAACTGGTGTATTGCGTAATTAAACCGCCCAGAGTCGGTCCGAGGCCCAGGCCCGCTGCGATGCTAACAGCATATATGCCCATAGCCCTGCCGCGCTCGAAAGGAGGGAAAGCCGCAGTGATGATGGCATAGCCTACTGCCATCAGCAAACCGGCTGCGAGGCCCTGGATACCTCTAAATCCAATAAGCATCCAGATAGTCTGCGAAGTACCGCAGAGAATTGAGGCCACCACGAAGGAAGCCAGGCCGGTAAGAAAAATCTTTTTATACCCCACCATGTCGCCCAGCCGTCCGTAGAACAGGATAAGGCAACTGATGGTCAACAGGTAGATAGTAGGTACCCATTGGGCTATCGAGATATCTGTTTTAAAGTAGCCGGTAATGTCCGGCAGGACAGTGTTGACGATACTGGCATCGATAGGCCCCATGAAGGCGCCCAGCATCACTGCCGTCAGTATAAGCCATTTAGCCTCAATGCCTTTTTTTACTTTTACTACAGACGCATCACTTTCAGACATATCAACAAACTCCGTTTTTTAGAGCGTTTACAAACACCTGTTACCCTTTGAGTACTGCACATGGCGTTCGTTTGACGCCCTAGCCGCTCTGCATCCCACCCTTGTCAAACAACCTCTCATAATTCACTTTATAATATAATATCAGAGAGACGCTTTATATGATAGAGCCCTGTCATGTCTGAAGCACCGCCATATGTGCTAAGACCTGACAGCCATAATGCAGATACGTAGCGCCGTGACTCCTGTCACTACAAAAAATGCGTTGCCACAGGAGTGGCAACGCAAAAAAGTTCCATAGAGGGCTGATTGCTAACGCTCTCTCCAGTGAAACGCGTCTCCCCATTCCTTGGCTTTCCAGGGAAGTGCCTTTGGGGTAACCAAGGGGAGGACCTCTTTGAACAATTCCAGACGTTCCTCATCGCTGAGCGGCTTATATGATTCAGCCACTGCGAGATTCTTTTTCAGTTGCTCCATGCTTTCCATACCCACAATCGCCGTGCTCACAGGCAGCCCGAATGTATATCGCAGTGCTTTATCGTATATAGAAGCTAAAGCTCCTAACCCCATCACTTTCATGCCGATGACAGCCACCCCCCTGGCATTGGCAACCGGCAAAAACTCTTCGGCGAAGCTAAAGATGAAATGGTCTAACGCAGACGCAGCGCAGAGCACAGTGTCGAAGGGGAACCGCTCCAGAGCCTCCAGTTGCACTCTGGGGTTGGTGTGACCGCTTATACTGATATAGCGCACCAGCCCCTCCTTCCGGGCTTTGACCGCTGCCTCCAGAGCTCCTCCCGGAGCTGTCAGCTTGTCGAGCTCTTCGATAGACCAGACATTGTGCATCCGCCACTCGTCAACATAGTCGGTCTGCAGCCTTCGTAAGCTCTCCTCGAGTTGACCGCGCGCCTCATCACGCTCTCGCGACCACACCTTCGTCGCAATCCACATCTCTTTCCTACGTTCGCGAGCCACCTTTCCCACCCTTTCCTCGGACTGGCCCCATGAATATATCCAGGCCGTGTCGAAATACTTTATACCCTTATCTAGGGCATAATTCAGCATCTTCAGCGCCTCTTTCTCAGAGCAGCCGTGCTCCTCAACTATGCGTTGTGCGCCGAAGCTCAGTATGGGAAACTTTTGGCCTGTCTTTCCGAAAGGTCTCTCCTCCATGACTCACCCCCGGTTAGTAGACTTTTAGCTAGCTATCTACTTATTTCAATCTTCAACTTCTTTACCTCGCTCACACCTTTAAGCGAAGTGACCATCCCCAAAACCGTGTTCCTGATTATTTTATTAACGAAGTCATTAACAGGCACCTTCGAGCCATTAAGGTTGATATTGACCGCATCTCTTTCAACAGACAGGTCCAGATTCCTGACTCGGCACGTGCCTTTGAGAGAGGAAAGTATTCCGCTGATAACACGGTCAACGTAGCCCTGCACAAAGAAATCCATCTCAATCGGTGCATCATTAACATACAGGTTTACCTGCTTTGATGCCATTCCCATCGCTCCTTTCTCTACATAATTGAACCTTATGGGCTTAATGCGACATAAACACAATAGCCCGTGGAAATTACTAAGTCATAAAATTACGAGTTAAAATGTTAAGAAAATATCACATTTTATAGCACATAGCCACCCCCAAAATGTCATAAATTTCTAATTATTCCTCACCCAATTTTATGACTTAGTAATATTCAATTGGTTACCATGTTGCTATATCCGGGGTTGCTCATTAATATTTAGATATGCTTACACTTTGGTGGGCAGAATAAAGGAGGTTAACATGGCTCATCTGGGAGATGCCGCCGATATCATATGGATTTTAATAGGGCTTGCTATTCTGGCAGCATTCCTGATCCCCTTTTTGCAGAAACGCCGCATAGTAAGGAACCGGCTGGCGGCCATGCGGCTTATTGAAACTAAGCGGCGGTCGCGTGTCATAACCATAATCCACCGGCAGGAGACTATGACCCTACTCGGTTTTCCTATCTATCGCTATATCGATATCGAAGACTCAGAACAGGTACTCAGGGCAATCCGGCTTACGCCGCCTGAGATGCCGCTTGATCTGGTTTTGCATACCCCCGGCGGATTGGTACTGGCTTCCGAGCAAATAGCCTGCGCCTTGAAACGCCATCCCGGCAAGGTTACGGTCTTCGTGCCTCACTATGCCATGTCTGGCGGCACCTTAATCGCTCTGGCTGCTGCCGAAATCGCGATGGACCCCGATGCTGTGCTCGGTCCGATTGACCCGCAGTTAGGTACTCAGCAGGGAGGGTACTACCCCGCTGCCTCGGTTCTTAGCGCCTTGAAAGAACCCAACCCGCACCGGGATGACCTGACCATTATCCTGGGCGATATGGCAAAAAAGGCAATCGACCAGGTGTACAATGTCGTCTATTCCTTGATTAAAGATAAGATGCCTGAGGAGAAGGCTCAGGAGTTAGCTAAGATGCTTAGCGACGGCCACTGGACACACGATTACCCTATCAGCTTCGGCCAGCTAAAAGGCATGGGTTTGCCCGTAAACGATCGCCTGCTGCCTGAGATATACGGGTTGATGGACCTCTATCCCCAATCCGGACTGCGGAGGCCTTCTGTAGAATTCATACCTACACCCTACCTGCCGCCAGAAAGGAGGCCTCGCAAGGGTGACAGCGAAATTATCTAATATTAGACTTCCACAAGCACTTTATCGCCTTCGACCTTTACCGGGTATGTCTTGATGGCCCTCGGTCGGCGAAACAATTTCGTTACCGTCACGACTGCTCCCGGCCAGTTAGTCCAGCGAATCACACTCCCATCCGTAAGCTCGTACTGGGAACCATGTACAGGACAGGTGACCACAGTGCCTTCCAGTTTCCCCTGCGCCAAGTTCCCCCCCATGTGCGGGCATTTGTTCTCAGCCGCATAGAACCTGCCTCCGACCTTGGCCAGCAGAACCGCCTGCCCGCCGGTTTTTACTTCCTTCATTTGTCCATCTTGCAGAGCATCTGCTTTCATTACTTCAACGTATCCAGCCATGATCTCCTCCTTCTCTCTTTCAATCCAAAATTTGCGATAGAAGGGTTAAGCAGAGGGCTGCGCCCTCTGCTTAACCCGGCCTATGATGTGTGCCACGAGATTATTAATAACCGCTCAGCCCTGTAGGAGTGGGAGTAGTGGTCGGTGTGGGTGTGGGCGTCGGTGGGAAATTCGTCGGGGTGACAACATACCACACGCCCCCAATACCTTGACCATTAGTATCTCCAGGCACTTTGTCGCCCACATAGTAATAGAGGGGATAGCCCCTGAAAGTCGTCAACTGTTGCCCGCTGCTTCTGGTAATATTACCGAAGTCAGAGGCGTTCAATGACGGCGGAACCACAATATTGGAAACATGGAAAGGGATCCAGGTAGTCAGAAGGTTATCCGGAACATTACTTACCCCTGGGGAATCCCTCATCGTATAGTAGAGTGACATCCCTTTATCATCGACAAGATAGCTGCCAATTCCTGCTTTTGATGCAATATTTACAGTGTACTGAGGCGTCGGCGTAGGCGTGGCGGCCGTAGAGACTGTAAAAGTGACAGATTGTACTACAGGCGGATTGAGCGGCGTATGGTCATTGTTAACCAGTTCCACATAGATGGTATGCGAGCCCGGCCCTACATTGCCAAAGGTATAGCTCGTGGCCGGTGTGGCCGCCCATTTGGTTCCAGTGGGGGGAATAGCGGCCTTCCCTTGTTCGGTTGGGGCTGGATAGTCCAGGAAGTAATGAATGTGCCCCTCACCGGAGACATTTGGCTGGCCCAGCTTTTCGACCAGATTGAAGTTGGAAACCCTGACCGAGATTGTTACGTTGCCAGCGGGTACAGTAGCGCCATTTGCCGGTGATGTGATTTCGATCGACGGTGCCTTGCTTCCGTATGTGCTGCATGCCGCCAGAGCAACCAGTGATATTACTAGCAGAGCTATTGAAAACAGTGCCAGCGATGTCCTGGCTTGTCGTTGTAAGATTCTTTTCATTATGATGTCCCTCCTGCAATTATTTACACCTGATAGTATTTCTCTAGCCGAATGCCATCGGCTAATAGTATGTTACTGACCACTGAACCAGTCCAGATTATTGCGAACATCTACATCCAGCCGGTTTCCCGCGGATGACTTAATAAGCAGCTTTCAATCATTCCACCTCCTCATCTTCCAAAAATCTTACAGTGTAGCAATATTAGCGATTAACCAGTGAAAAAGTCATAAAATACTCACACGAAAGGTTGCAAATTCGTTACATTTATCAAAGGCTGGTCGCCCGCCAATAATTGACGGAAATCCAAAATTTCATAAGTTCTTAACATTTTCCTGCTGCTTTTTATAACTTGTTAATAATGGCCGTATATACTACGTTGAGACTTCCCGAAATGCTGTGCTAGTCGCTGGAAAAGGAAGAACGATGGTTTCTGATAAGACTGTTGTCTTCACCATCGGGCACTCCACTCATATGCTGGAAGCGTTCATTGAGCTGCTCAGAATCAACGAGGTTACTGTCGTAGCTGACGTACGTTCTGTGCCGCGTTCCAGACGTAACCCTCAGTTCAACAGTGATACTTTACCGGCTGCCCTGAGTTCTAACGGCATCGCTTACGTTCATCTGGCAGGGTTAGGCGGATTGCGCCACCCTCGATCCGATTCGCCTAATACAGGCTGGCTCAACGACACTTTCCGGGGATTTGCAGACTATATGCAGACAGCAGAGTTCACGGATAATCTTCAGACTCTAATTGACATGGCGCGAAATGAGACCGCTGCCTTGATGTGCGCCGAGGCGGTACCCTGGCGCTGTCACCGTTCACTCATAGCAGATGCACTCCTGATACGAGGGTTAAGAGTGGAGCACATATTAAGCAAGTCCGACATCCGGGCTCACGTTTTGACGCCGTGGGCGCAAGTGAGTGGCAGCGTTATAACTTACCCGCCACAGGCGCCCCCTGAGTAGACTTCGAGTTTAGAAAAGGAGGATAATGTGCCGATCACAAGGAAAGAGTTCGACGATAGTGTAGACAGGCTTTCAGCAAGAATCATCAAGTTCTTGAAAGCACATCCTGATGAAGCGTTTGCCATAGAAGAGCTCGCTGAATCTGTCGGCGGCAAGCAGTTCGAGGTATGGTCCATACTCAA
Source organism: Chloroflexota bacterium (assembly GCA_021787935.1). Lineage (GTDB taxonomy): Bacteria > Chloroflexota > Dehalococcoidia > SZUA-161 > SZUA-161 > JACWAE01. Next base: position 14,277 of record JAJYLC010000026.1, read on the forward strand.
TGACCTTAAGACAAAACAGGTCGTGCAAGGGAAATGCGTCAGGGGAAAGAGTCACTACTGCATCGGCAGAGTATGAGCTATCGCCCATGGCGTGGCACTGCAGGTTCTTCCCTGCATACCCTGTAATTGTCATCGCCGGCCATCAATTCACTTCTGCACATTTCATATCTTCGTTTACCCCTCTCCCACAGCTCTTTCTCCTTTTCCGAGGAGACTATTAAGGGAGGTACTTTTGTGGGTTTACCCTGCTCGTTTAAGGCAACCAATATGAAATATGCAGTCAATGCGTGCGTTGTTTTCTCAGCGATGATATCTTCGGCTATTACCTCGACTTGCACTTCCATCGAGGTATGCCCCACAAACGTCAGGAAAGCATTCACAGTAATGAGGTCTCCCACCTTAATCGGATGATAGAAGTTTATGCCATCCACCCGGGCCGTCACCACAGCAGTGTGGGCATGGCGCAACGCTGCCACCCCCGCGGCGGTATCCATGATTTTCATTATCTCTCCCCCGTGAGCATTGCCCAGCCGGTTGGCTTGATGAGGCATGATCAACTGCGACATAGTCGTTGCAGAATGCTGAACTGTCCTGCCCTCTACGTCCATCCTGCTGCTATTTCGGCCTGTGCCCTTTTCCGAAGCAGACATTCCTATCCTCCTTGTATCCTTAAGAACATATTGAATCAACAGTTGTCGTGTCATTCTGAGCTTTAGCGAAGAATCTCGTATTTAGCCCTGCTCAACCATCAGAGATTCTCCGTGGCACTTAAAACGAAGTAAGCCCGGCCACAGTCCCTTTATCCAGTCTTTCAATTAAGGCAGTCACCAGTTCGACTGCACGGTCGAAGTCATCCCTGCGCATGATAGCATTGTGACAGTGTATATGCCGCGTGGGCACAGCAATCACCACTGTGGGAACGCCGATTTTATGCAGATGTATTGGCCCTCCATCGGTCGCCCCGCCTTCTACAGCCGATAACTGCAGCGGTGTGCCGGATTTCTTCGCTATGTCTATGACCAGGTCGCGGAGTTTGAGATTGGGTATCATACGCGCGTCTAATGCAAGCAGCACCGGCCCTCCTCCCAGCTTAATCGGCGTTTCCTCCGGTTTAATACCGGGCACATCACCGGCGATATCTACCTCCAGTACAATGGCTACATCAGGATTGACAAGCTCAACGCTGGTAGCAGCCCCTCTCAACCCCACCTCCTCCTGGACTGTAGCCACGCCAAAAAGCGTGTTGGGATGACTTCTGTTAGCGAATGCCTGCATCAAGGCTATGGTCAAAGCACAGCCCACTCTATCATCAAAAGCTTTTGCCATATATCTCTTCGGGTTGGCCAGTATTGTGAATTCGCTAATCGGTACGATGGGATCGCCAATGCGTACTCCGGCTTCTTCGACCTCTTGCTGCGAGCTTGCGCCTATATCTATATACATCTCTTTCTTTTCGACATACTTCTTACGCTCCTCATCCGAAAGCAGGTGAGGGGGTTTAGCCCCTACCACACCCACAACATCGCCCTTATGAGTACCGATTAATACTCTGTGAGCCAGCAAGACCTGGTCCCACCATCCGCCCAGGGGAGCGAACTTGATGAACCCCTCTTTGCTCACATGCTTCACCATGAAGCCAATCTCATCCATGTGTCCGGCCAGAACCACCCTGGGCTCTTCAGCACCCCCACCTTTTTTGCAAATCAAACTGCCGATCTTGTCCTGCGTAATACTGCCAACAGGTTCGAGATAACGCCTGATCACACTGCGCACCTCTCCCTCATATCCGGCCACGCCTTTTGCTTCTGTCAATTCTTTCAGCAGACTCTCTATTTTGTCCACTCAGAGCCCCCTGATGAACCCGATGATTTCATTGATATCAGGCAGCTGACGTATCTCGTAGACCTTGAAGAAGACTATTTTGCCTTTTTCGTCGAGGAGTATGTTGGCCCTCTCGGAGAACCCGTTTTTCTCTCTGAAAACGCCGTAGGCAATTGCCACCTCGCCGTGAGGCCAGAAATCTGCTACCAGAGGCACCGTCTTGATTCCCAGTGAATCAGCCCATGCTTTCTTGCAGGGAACTGAGTCTATACTGAGCCCGATAGGCACTGTATTTAAGGATGTGAAAATATCCTTGTTTGCCTCCAGGGACTGCATCTGCTTGGCACAGACCTCCGTCCAGGCCAGGGGATGGAAGGACAAAAGGACTCTCTTCCCCCGCAATTCTGACAGCTTTACGTCCTTGCTATTATGGTCTTTGAGCGTGAAATCCGGCCCCGTATTGCCTATCTTCGGCGGGCTAGCCTTCTTTGGCATCGTACAATCCTCCTTCTCTTGATATAATATTATGTCCAGTACACTGATGGTGTTGAGTCCTGGTCTGCCTTGACTTTGATGTTGTTCTCGATTTGACATACACCCGGCGCAGCGCAAGCCGCTAGCTCGGCCTCTTCTCGCTCGGCCCATGAGCGTACACTGCCTCCCAGGAAAACCTTATCACCGCGCACCTCAACTGTGATCTCGTCAGAGTCAATTCTGGCATTGCGTTCCAGAGCCTTTTTGATTTTTGCCTTCACCCTCGCCGGAGTCGTTTTCGGCTTAACTGTGACCTCATTTGAGATGCCCCGTACCCCCATCAGGTTACAGACTGCCTCATAAGCGGCCTGCCTCTGGTGCCACCTATCAACCTCGCCTTCCAGCGTGACCCAGCCATCCTGCACTATCACACTAACCCGGTCGTGCGGCACTGACACATCCCACTCCAGAGCGTTCTTTGCCGCCCTGGCGATATCTGTATCCGTACGCGTCCTGTCCGCGGGTATTCTCACCTCAATCTCCTCTGCTACTGCTTCGACGCCGGAGACCCGCTTGACTGCACGTTCGGCCGCCCACTTCTCGGGCAAGCTATCAACGTGGCCGCTCAGCGTCACCACGCCGTTCTCCACAATTACACCGATCTCAGCAGAGTTAATGCCAGGCTCCCAATCAAGCTCAGCCAGAACCTCACGTTTTAACTTGGCATCGCTCTTCATTGCGTTCTTCTCCCTTGTAATGCTATGAATTCTACCGTGGTAACATATAGAAGTCATAACATAGGAATGCAAAATATTAAGAAAATATCACATTTTATGAGGTACGGGGGACTCCCCCGTTCGTGGTGAGCCTGTCGAACCATGAACGGGATACGGATTGTTCACCCTTCGAGTTTAGGGTTAATTGGTTCTTTACTGTCGGAAGTCCAGGAGGTAGGCTCAAGCCCTAAGAAAAAACGCTATCATCTTGAGAAAAAGTGATTGTAAAAAGGGTGTGGGTGACACTATAGCAAGTTATGGAAAGTTGTGGGCGATGTACACAAGAAGTATTAGAATAATGTACCCACCCACTATAATGCTAATGATTTTGCCCATAGGCATCACCCCCCCCATAAAGAGTTGGGAGACTCTGGACGACCTAGTGACCCACACCCTATGTACTTAGGTAAGAAGGGTACTTGCCAATTGTGTTATAATGATTATGTAAATGACAAACTGGTGGCGGTAGGGGAACTCGAATCCCCACGGGCACACAGGCCCACAGTGTTCCTAGCACTGCCTGTCTGCCATTTCCAGCATACCGCCATAAGTATAAGGGGCAGTATTTCTCACAGGGCACTGCCCCTTATGAATTTACTTTACATTCTCTATCGCCTCCCGCATTTTGTCCGTCAAACGGTACAGATACGTAGCAAACCCGCTCTTGTCTTGCCCTATTCGGGTTTCAATAATGTCGCTGCTGCTAAGGCCAGCCTTATTCGCCGCCTTGGTAAGCGCACCCAAAACACCTCCCAGCGCAGGGCCACTTTCAAGTCCCAGCAAGGAGCGCAGTTCATAGTCGGTCATACCTTCTGGCCTGTTTCGCAAGGCCATAATAACCCTGCGCTGTCTAGAGTCTTGCTCCATGTCTTGATAGAACTCGCTCAACGACTTTGCCCCGACAGTGGAAGTCAGATTGATAGCAGTAATTGGATTGCTTATTGCCTGAGTCGTGTGTCGCAGAGCACGCAGAACAACCTCCAATTCATCGGCAGTATCAACCTCAAAGGTGATGCCATCTTTACTGATTTTGATGCTCATGCTTCTCCTTTACAGAACAGTGTTTATACTTTACAGAAAATACTTATTCATAGTATCATAGGATAGTCTAAAGTAATCGGGCCTATGTTGTCAAGGGGTTTTCGAGGGTTTTTTTAAAAAAAGTCAAATTAATGTTCTTTTGGAGCAGAAAGGCCAGTTGCTCCAAAAGTAGGTCTAAAAAATGACTTATGGAGCAAAGCCGCAAAGGGGTAAGGGGGATTTCCACTCGCGCTCGCGGAGGTTAAAAACCTGGGATACCGAGTCTAATCAAAGGGGCTAACTTGCGGAATCAGTAGGCCCGGAGCTTCTGAACCGCTGTCCCAGTGCAGCCTGCGAGCGGTAGGCATCTGCCTGGCGCTGCCGCTCGGCGTTGTCCCACCCTAACAGGTGCCCCATCTCACCCGCTACCGAGTCCAGCGCATCCAACCCCTGGCAGGGTCCCAGGCCTAGGGCACTGCGACGGAGCAAAAAGTCCTCTATAGTTAGCGCTCCTTCTTGTTCAACAGCGTATTGTACCTGGGCCAGTATATCCTGACTGTGGGCACAGAGGCGCTGCGCGCCCTTCGGATTACTGCTTAATAGGTCTAAGACCCGGGAAAACCGCGAACCATAGAGAGAAGCCAGGTGCGAAGCCGTCTCCGGGGCAATACCTCGTTCGCTCACCGCTTTTTCGAGCGATTGCTGCGGCACAACCGGTGCACCGGGCAGCAGGACTTCTGCGGTGGCGCAGTTGGCTTTCACGCCAAGCTTGCGGCACACCAGGTCCGTTGCCTGCTCTGCCACAGCCCTGTAGGCAGTTATCTTCCCGCCTAACACGGAGACGAAGCCGCTTATACCGTCTTCCCGTTCGTGGTCAACCAGCTTATGACTTCTGGAAACGTCCTCCGGCCTCCTGCTCTTCGAGTAGGCTAAGGCTCGCAAACCTGCCGTTGTGTATAAAATATCGCCCGGGCCCACCTTGGGGAAAATGCTCTGCACCTCTTTCAGCAGGTAATTTACATCGTTAGCTTCGGCCTGTACCGAATCCAGGTCGCCGCTGTAGTCGGTGTCTGTAGTCCCTATTAACGAGTAATTCTGCCAGGGAATTACGAAGAAAAGACGGGCGTCGCTGAGCGCAAACAGCACAACTGCATTACGGCACAATTTAGGCATGAGCAGATGTATCCCTTTGGTTCTGCGCACCATAGGCCTGGAGCGTTTGCCCAGCATATCGTGTAATGAGTCTACCCAGTGCCCGGCAGCGTTTACCACGATGCGGCTGTGTATCTGATACGTTTCCCCGGATATCTGGTCCTGAGCCATTACACCCGAGACGCTGCTGCCATCTCTTAAAAACCCCGTGACTTTCGTGTGATTCAAGGCAGTTGCTCCACGCTCCGCAGCGGACAGCACATTTTCCAGGCAGAGCCGCTCCACAAAAGGCGCCTGGCAGTCGTGATAAAGATACGAACCCGATAAGCCTTTTGGCTCTAAATTGGGTTCCATATCCAGTGTTTCACGGCGGGTGAGGCGCTGGTGCGAAGGGAGACTCTTCCGCCAGTAGAGAAGGTCGTAGAGCATTAATCCGAACGGCAGTGCCAGCCGCTGAAAGGGCCTGCCGCTGGTTATGGGAATTACGAAGGAGAGAGGGTGCACCAGATGAGGAGCGATCCTGAGCAGAATGTCCCGTTCGCGCAAGTCCTGGTGCACCAGACCTAGCTCGAATCGCTTCAGATAGCGCAGGCCGCCGTGAATCAGGCGGGAGGAGCGAGAGGTTGTGCCGCAGGCGAAATCCACCTTATCGAGAATTAAAGTCCTTAAACCTCGAAGCGCGGCATCTCGGGCTATACCTGCCCCGACGATGCCGCCGCCCACCACGATGACATCGTAAGTCTCTTTTGTAGCAGCATCAAAGTCCCGTTTAATCACTTTGCTTCCTCTGGCTTCAGCCAACCCTTAGACTTTTTCACAGCCCTGCGCCAGCCCCGGTAAAGGTCGCGGTAGCTCTCCCGCTCAGCACCGGGCATGAACAGCCGCTCTTCCTGCCGCAGCGAAGCAATCTCGGCACGGTCTTTCCAGAAACCGACGGTCAGCCCGGCAAGGTATGCTGCTCCCAGCCCTGTAGTCTCCACCCATCGAGGTCGCGACAGTCTCACACCGAGCATATCGGCCTGGAACTGGGCCAGGAAATTATTGGCGGCAGCGCCTCCATCCACCCGGATCTCCTTGAGACGCAATTTCGAATCGGCTGTCATGGCTTTCACCACGTCGCATACCTGATAGGCTATAGCCTCCAGCGCAGCTCTGACCAGATGAGATTTGCTCGTGCCGCGGGTCAGACCTGTTATCGTACCCCTTGCATACATATTCCAGTGAGGTGCTCCCAGCCCCACAAACGCAGGCACGAAGTAGACTCCTCCCGTATCATTCACTTGCCTTGCCAGTTGCTCCGATTCCGCCGCATTTGAAATCAGTCCCAGCTCATCGCGCAGCCACTGGATAACCGCCCCCGCAATAAAGACGCTTCCCTCCAGTGCGTACTCCACGCCGTCGGCCGTGCCCCAGGCCACAGTGGTTATTAAGCCGTGCTTAGAATGTGTCGGGTTCTTGCCGGTGTTCATCAAAACAAACGCGCCGGTGCCCAGTGTAATCTTGACCATGCCGGGCTCAAAACATGCCTGCCCGAAAAGAGCAGCCTGCTGGTCACCAGCGACACCAGCGATTGGAATGCCGCTTGCCGTATAGCCAAAAATATGGCTGGAAGGCCATACCTCCGGCAGCATAGCTCTGGGTATTCTGAACAGTTCCAGCAGCTCTTTATCCCAGTCCCTAGAATAGAGGTTATAAAGCATTGTGCGCGATACGTTTGAAACGTCGGTAGCATGAACCGCGCCGCCGGTAAACTTCCAGAGCAGCCACCCATCGACATTGGCAAACAAAACTCTGCCCCGTTCAGCCAGCGAACGGATGCCCCTTATATTATCCAGCATCCACTCCAGCTTTGTGGCAGAGAAATATGCATCCATTACCAGTCCCGTCTTGCTGCAGACGGTTTCTGCTATCTCCTGCCCCCTGAGTTCCTCGCATCTGGCTGCCGTGCGGCGGCACTGCCACACGATGGCTGGACCTATCGCCTCACCAGTCTCTTTATCGATCAGAATAGTCGTCTCCCGCTGGTTAGCGATTCCGATGGCTGCGATTTGCTTTTCACTTACTCCGGCTCGGCCCTTTGCCTCTTCCGTAGCTTGCAGGGTTTTCCGCCAGATGTCTGCAGGGTCTTGCTCGACCCAGCCCGGCTGCGGATAATGCTGTTCGATTCTGGCGTAGCCGCGCCCGCACACATTTCCCTGCCGGTCGACCATAAGCGCTGTAGTTCCTGTAGTACCCTGGTCAATGGATAAAATGTATTGTTTCATAAAGGATTTATCCTACATGAGGCACTATAGCCGGATTAGATGTGAGTGGCCAGCCAGGCTTCCAGGTCAGCCATTACCCGGAGGTGCTCCGGTTCATTGAAGATCTCGTGATAGAATCCTTCGTACTTCTTGATTGTTTTATCGCGTGAGCCGACCAGGTCATAAAGCATCTGGCTTCCCTCCGGGTTACTGAGCCGGTCCTCAGTTCCATACATGATTATGATAGGAAGAGTGACTTTCGGTATCAGCTTGGGCATCTGGTTAAGAACCTTGACCAGTTCGGCGCCCAGCCGCGCCGTGACCTTGCCCCTGTATACGAGGGGGTCGTTCACATAGGCATCTACGACGGCCTTGTCCTGGCTTATGGCGCTGGCATCGATAACAGCCACGCCCATTTTGGGGAACAACTTGGAAATCACCCCCACAATCACTTTTAAAGCCGACGGAATGCTGGAGCCGGGTTTCAAAGTCGCTCCGGACATTATGAGTCCAGCTAGCTCTGCCTGGTGTTGAGACGTATAGACTATCGCTATGGCTGACCCCATGCTGTGGCCCAGCAGGAAGACCTTGCGGTCACCGTATTTTTGATGGACTATATCGAAGAAAATCTTGACATCGTTTACATAGTCCTGGAACCTGTCAATATAGCACCTCGGCCCCTCCGATTTGCCGTGGCCTTGGGTATCGAGACCGCAGACTGCGTAATCTTTGGGGACGAAATAGTTCACCAGGTTTGTGTAGCGTCCGCTGTGCTCAGCGAGGCCGGGTACGACCAGCAGCACTGCCTTCGGATTGGCATTCGGCAGCCAGCATTGATAGTAGAGATTGAGACCCTTGCTTCCTTTGAATGTTCCTTCCGTCCGCTCCATGTTGCTGGCCTCCAATGTACCGTTCAGTCAGGTCTTATCTCCATGACCCTTCCCTACTTATTCCATGTCCAGACTCACGTTACCCCGGGAATCCATACTGAACAGTTTCCTGTAGTGAATGGAATAGATATGCTCTGCCAGCTCGGGGTTACCGTGAACAGCAACAATCTCGCTGTTATAAAGTGTGTGGTCGCCGCACTCCAGCATCCCCACAACTTTGCACTCGTAGGCTAAAGTAGCCCTCTCGATGATCGGAGGCCTTACGACCTGAGAAGGGGAGGTGGTCAGCCCTAAATCGGCGAACTTGTCAGTCTTGCGGCCGGACTTTATTCCGCACTGCCAGGCAGCTTTGCCCTGCTCTTTAGAGGGAAAACAGAGCACGAATTCCCTGTTCCCTTCAATGCACTCGTGAGTGTATCTGGCGTGTCCCACGGATATTGCTATCATCGGTGGCACCAGTGAAGTAAAAGTCCACCATGATAAGCCCATGACATTCGGCTTTCCTTTCTTGTCCACAGTAACAACCAGCGTATAGGGATAGGGCGACCCGAGTTCGATTGCGGTATCTAAAGTTACCTCTCTCACTTCAACCTCCTTCTAAATAGTGGCCAGTGTTTTTCACTGCATGCCTCGAAAAATAATAGCCTATAACAATCAAGAAGTCATAAAATGGCCTGCGGAAAAGTTAAAGAACCATAACATTTTGAGCGGTAACTTCCTGCCCCTTAGCCAAGTTTATCCCCGGCTCTAAGGCCCGCCGAGGCAGCATATTCCGCAGCCTTTATCTTAGCTTGTCCTGAGCTTGCCGAAGGAGCTTGTCCCTGGGGCTGCACTCGCTTAATAAGCAGCCGCCCTCCGCGTCCGGCAACTGCTATGCCTTTGTCGGAAACTTCTACAATCTCACCGGGCGCAGCCTCTGCATCCTGTAAAATCAAATCACAATCGAATATCTTGAGTTTCTGGCCGCGCAGCAAGGTAGTGGCGCCGGGCTGTGGGTTAGTGCCTCGAATCAGGTTGTAGACTTTATCTACAGGCTGAGCCCAGTCAATAACGGCCTCCCCCTCCCGGCAGGGGCGTTCATACGTGGCCTGAGACTCGTCCTGCGGTATCTTCGGCGCTTTTCCTTTGTTGATGAGATCAACCGACTCCACTATAGCATCTACACCCAGCGGGAAAAGCTTATCGTAGTAGAGCGAGCCTACGGTATCGGTAGGTGAGATAGCGGCCTCTTTTTGCAGTAAAATGGGGCCTGTGTCAATCCCTGCGTCGGGCCACAAAATAGTAATGCCTGTTCTGGTATCGCCATTGATGATAGCCCAGTTAATGGAGCTTCTTCCCCGGTGCTTCGGCAGCAGTGAGGGGTGATATTGAATAGTCCCCAGCTTGGGACAGTTCAAAATGGACGCGGGCACGATGTCGGTCACGAACGCCATAACGCAGAGGTCCGGCGATAGCTCCATAAATTTCTCATAGACACCGGGGTCGCGCATTCGCTGGGGCTGGGAAACGGAAATATCCTGCTTTTGGGCTGACTCCTTGAGGGGGTCGATCCTGGCACCCGGCTTATCGGGCGGCACATAAACAGCAACGACCTGCTCTCTTTTTTTAAGCAAAGCTTCCAGCGTCTTCTGTCCGAAGGCGGCTTGACCGATTAAAATAATGCGCATTGCCTTACTCTCCATTCAGGGTTCAGGCCGGTCTCAGGAAATATTGATTACGGCGCCCCCAGGGTCGAAGTCACATGAAGATAGGCTTTCGTCTGGTCTATCATCACATTAACGGCGGCAGGAAGCCCGCTGGCAAAGGCCCTCTCCAGAGCAGGACGTATCTGTTTGGGTCGCTCCACGAACTCACCGTGACCGCCCATGGCCTCGACCATCTTATCATACCTTGCCCAGCCCAGATGCCGGGCCAGTCCAGGGTCGCCTTCGGTGATGGGCATCCAGGCACGGTTGTTGCCGATAACAGATACCGCCGGTATTTTGTGCCGTACCATAGTGTCGAACTCCATGCCGTTGAGGCCGAAGGCCCCATCCCCGTTCACCAGAAGTACCTGCTTGTCCGGCTTGGCCAGTTTTGCCGCCATGGCGAAACCTGTCCCCACTCCCAGACAACCCAGCTTGCCCGTATCCAGCCAGTGTCCCGGATAATGGGTCTTCAGCACCTGGGCGGCGTAAGACACAATGTCTCCCCCATCGCCCACAATAATTGCGTCGCGATCCAGGAAATCGGCGACCTCCTTGAGCATCCTGAGCGGATGGATAGGAACAGCATCAGAGTTCAAAAAAGGCTCTAGAGATTTCAGCTTCTCCATCTCGGAGGCTCGAACCTTCTCCAGCCAGGCCGTCCTCCTGGACATTTTCTTCCCTTCCAACTCTGCCATAATTTGAAGCAGTACCTCTCTGGCATCTCCCACGATGCCGACGTCGATATTTCTGTTATGCCCGATCTCTGTCGGGTCGATGTCGATTTGAATAACCTTTCCCTCGGGATTGAACAGCGGCGGCGCGCCGTAGTTCATCCTGAAATCTATTTCGGTTCCCATCAGCACAGCCACATCGGCCTGGCTCAGGGCGAAGCGGCGCGAATAGACAAAGAACTGAGAATGGTCGGCAGGTATACAGCCGCGTCCCATCCCGTTCAGGAACACCGGAGCATCAAGGGCTTCCGTAAACTGCTGCAATTCCTGGCTCGCCCGGGACCAGTATACCGTGCTGCCGGCTACAATCACTGGTCTCCGCGCATATGCAAGAAGCTTGGCTGCGGCTTTGACTAGCTCCGGATTCCCCGGTGTAGCGGAGGTTGACCGGGACTTTGCCGGCTCCGGGAAAAAGACCTGGGACTCATCGGCCATGCTCCAGAGTATATCAAGAGGGCATTCCAGGAACACAGGGCCCGGTCTTCCCGCCAGGGCATTTCTGTAGGCGACGCTGACATACTCGGGAAGGCGCTTGGCCTCGAACACAGTGCGGGACCACTTTGTGATAGGGTTCATAAACTGAATATGGTCGAGCTCCTGGAGCGTGCCTTTGTCGAAAGAGTTCACCGGGCTGCGCCCCCCAATGACCAGCATGGGGCTGCCTGCCTGGAATGCGTTAGCCACCGCGGTTACCACGTCAGTGACACCCGGGCCTGCTGTAACTGCTGCCACACCCGTCTGTCCAGTCACCTTGGCCCAGCCCTCGGCGGCATGCCCTGCCGCCTGCTCATGTCTGGTATCGATTACCCTAATTCCCTCTCGCTCGCAGGCTTCGATGACAGGTACTATGTGAAATCCCCACAGCACGAAAAGATATTTCACTCCCTCTGCTTTCAGCGCTTTAGCAACAAGAGTGCCTCCATCAACCTCTGCCATTTCAGTAAGCCTCCTGATGTTGGTACAATTACTCCGGGAACGAGTGGTTTTTCTACGAGGACGTGCCGGAGATTAGCTTTGGGACCAGCTTTTGCAGGCACCTTTTTATCTCGTCCCTGCATATTGCGTACGCCTCGTCTCCCCAGGGGTCAGCGATGTCTCCATTTTCTCCGATGTACTCTTTCAACGTATATATTCCCTTGCCGTCGGCCTGTGGCAGCAGGCGCACCCTCTGCTTTTGTTCCTGACTCATAGTCAGCACCAGGTCTGCTTCCGCCAGAAGCTCCTCATGTCTTTTCAGGTCTCTGGAGCGGAAATTCTCCACGGAAATCCCCTCTTCCTGCAGCAGCCATTTCACATCGAGGGTGATATCGCTGCCATCTCGGGCGCGGGGTGCTACACCTGCGGAGCTGACCTTGATCTCGCCTGCTTTTCCGGCAAAATCAGCCAGCATCTCTCTAAGCATAGCCTCAGCCATAGGGCTGCGGCAGGTATTCGCATCGCAGACAAACAGGATATGAGAAGGTTGCTTATTATCTGACATGACTGGTAAATATGCTCTGTTTTTCCCGTCTTTAAAACGCCTGTAGCAATGCTATCACATCTCACTGCCCCTGTGAAGTGAACCATCAGTGTATGTCATTGCGAGCGGAGCGAAGCAATCTCTCGTACTCGTTCGTACGGGCACTAGAGATTGCCGCGGCCTCCTTCGGATGGCCTCGCAATGACATAGTAGAATGTGCAGACCCGTAATGACATAAACAAACCTGCCGATATGGCATTGCGAATAGTATGTCATTGCGAGCGAAGCGAAGCAATCTCATCGTGCTCGTCGTTATTAATAATCCCGTTATCATTGCCAGTAATGTATTGTCAATATCTTCCCCCTTTTGTAGACTTGTCCCTGACTCGTTCAGGGAGGGGGCAAGGGGGATTTACATACATGTCATTGCGAGCGAAGCGAAGCAATCTCCGCGTGCTCGTTGATATGAAATTCCCTCTGTCATTATACGAAAATAGATTCTTTGCCGTTCACCCTGAGCCCTGTCCTGAGCCTGCCGAAGGATTGTCGAAGTGCCCCAAATTGTCATTCCTGCCCCCGAGCAGGAATCCAGGTGCCTCGCCCTATCCTCTCGCCCCGGAGGGAGAGAGTTAGAGAGAGGGGGCAACCCCAAGTCATTTGTATCCGCCGTTATCCTGTTATACAATACCTGTAAACACCTTCTATAGCCCTGCTATCGGAATGGAGAAACCCGTGAATGCACACAGCGACGCTTATATCGTACTCGCCGGGAAGCACGGCTTTGCCACCTCCCAATCATACCTCCGCGTGCTGCGTTTTCTCATGACGCCCGAGCAGGCCTACCTCGTAACACTGCTGCCGGGCTCCCCCGAAGAAGTGGCGCAAAAAAGCGGCATCGACCTGGCTGCGGTGAAGCGTAACCTCGACATACTGCATCGCAAAGGCGTCATCGTTCCCACAGACTACAAGAATGCCAGCTCCTACATGTTCTGCAAGTACGCCGAACGCCTGTGGGAAGTGAGCGAGTCCTTGCTGGGCCTGGACATCTACACCGAAGAGGAGACGAAGCAGCTTTTCTCACTCTGGGAAGACTGGAAGAAGACCGATTACGCCGATATGACCGCTGAACGGTGGCGCAACTTGCATGCCATGGGCATCCACGGCCTCAGGATAGTACCGGCATACAAGGCGATACTGGACAGCCCGCAGATACTGCCACACGAAGACCCGCGTGAGATTGTTAGGGTCCAGCCCCTCATTACAGTTGTCTCCTGCTCCTGCCGCAAGCACAAGAAAATGATAGGCCGACCCTGCCGCAAATCGGATGCCGAAGCCAACTGCCTGCAGTTCGCCAAGTCAGCGGAGTACTCCCTGAGCAGAGGGCACGGACGTCGTATCTCCGTAGATGAAGCCCTGACCATCGTTGGCAAAAATGAAGACGATGGACTTGTCCACCAGTGGATGAACACCGGTAAGATCGCAGCCGCTCAGCCTTATGCGTTGTGTAGCTGCTGCCGCTGCTGCTGCACCATCTGGCATGCCGCCGACATCCGCAATGTGCCCAACGACGCCATGTTCGCCAAAAGCCGCTACGAAGCCCGGGTTGATGCAGAGCTGTGCATGGGATGCGAGGACTGCGTAGAGCGGTGCCAGTTCGACGCCATTCAGATGCGCAGAGAAGAAAGCTCCGGGCAGCTAAAAGCCGTCGTCGATCCCCAGAAGTGCTGGGGCTGCGGAGTCTGCACCATAGTCTGCGAGCCCCAGGCCCTCCGCATGCACCTCGTCAGGCCACCCGACCACATCCCCGCTTGAGGACAGCTTGACCCTCGCTGACAGGGCTCCCAAAACAAGAACCCTATGGTACTTCTCCTATTCTACAAACATTGACACTAAAACCCCTTGACATAGGGCCTTTTCGGTGATATTTTTTCAGTGGTGCAACATTGTTTCATATATGTCAAGCGTATTCCTGTGCTCAGCACTCGAGATAAACGGACATCCAAAGAAAGAGTGAGAGGAGGTTTCTGACTTAAAGTCTGCCGCATGATGTGGCGGAAGGAGGTGACGGGATGAACGCAGCAGGTGTAGTAATCTTGGCTTTCGGCCTGATTGCAGTATTTGGCGACTTCCGCGGGACTCTTAGAGTGCACCGCGGCCAATCCGGCATTAGCGGGACCGCCGGCTTCGTCATGATCTGCATAGGCTCAGTAATGATGTTTTCCTGAGTTGAGGTTGGCATCAACCAGAGTAATGGTATCCCAACGCAGGAGCTAGATTTCTAGAAACTGCTTTACCAGTTCCCTATGGGTGCTGAGCGCTTGATGTATTTGCGCAATTGTCTCGGCAGTCAGAACAGTTGTATCCCTCCTGATTCCGTGGAAAGTCCCCCTTAGGAATGGCTCAAGAAGCATATCAACCTTTCTTCTGTCTCTTTCTCCCGTAACAACGAGGAACAACCTTGGTCGCCACATGTCACGTGCATGCTGTAACTTTGCCAAAGCACTGTCCACTGCGCCCTTATCTTGAACCTCAAAAACGTGGCTTGGTCTTGGCAACCCCTCGATTTCTTTCCATACCACGTCGTACAGATAAGGTGGAGACGCATATTCTTCTTTTGCATATCTACCCAGTATCTCCCCTAATTCCTTAATCTGCCTTTTCAGAGTATCATGAATTTTCTCCTCTTTGACCTTTGCTACAGCTACGTACTCCAGTTTGGGTTCTTTAATTCTTTCCTGTTCGTTCGCAGTTCGATGTTTCGCAGCTTCTTCTATCGCTGAGACAATTACTTCCCCATCTTCGGGGGTGAATTTGGCCGGTGAACCCCTGAAGAAACCCGACCATCTTTTCGGCGACTTCAAGTTCTCGAAGATTGACAGCCTATCTTTAAGCGACAGAATTGGTATTGCCGTCTTCAAATCAAGCTGATAGACAGGTCTGACTTTAAACCTAACAGGGAAGATAGTGTCCTCCCAAATTCTGGTTTTGTCATCGAAATAATATCCTGATAGGGCTTCCAACACCCCGAGTAGTTTGCTCTGACGAGTAAGGTAACATATGAAATAGTCTCCTGGGCGAATTCTTTTTGCAGTATTCAGTCTTCTTTCCCTGAATCCCGTGACCGCTGCACCATTCATAAGGAATTCTTCCCAGGTCTTGACCGTAAACAGATCTAACCAATATTGTCTAGTCATTACCACGCCTCACGGCAAACCCACAGATTTCATGCCTGGCTACTGCAGCCCTAGTAATGCCAAAGCTTTTCTAACTCTCTCGCAGTCCTCATTGAGGAATGTTTGCGGGTCCTTTCCCGTACCCCTTAGCATCACGACATGCCCCAAAGCCTCAGGGCGAGACTTGCTGAGAAGGTCATCCAAGAGTTTTTGGGCAGTAAGTTGGACAGCATTTGGAGGGTTATTCAAATTAGCTGGGACAATGACCAGGAGTTTCTTCGTTCGTGGGTGAAATGCCAGGTCTAGTATACTACCTCTAATCTGTTTCTCGTTCAGCCCTTCTACTTCAACTATAATATCGTCTCCAACTACTCCGTCTAGTTCAGCGGTCATACCACCCGGCGGATACTTGTACGTTCTATCTTCCTTTACAAACCAATGCTGAAAACGTTCGGTTGCCATACTCAGCACTTTCTTGCCGTACTCATCATGTTTTCCCATGGGCAACCC
>JAJYLC010000027.1 GCA_021787935.1 Chloroflexota bacterium
ATTTGGACGTAATGAGATAACCGCGAAAAAGAGGAATCCACTCCTTCAATTCTTGTCACGTTACTGGGGCCCCATGCCCTGGCTCCTGGAATTAGCGATAGTGCTCTCCATCGTGCTCCATCATAACCTGGAAGCAGGGATAATTTTTGCTCTTCTTACCATTAACACAGTCGTAGGCTATACGCAGGCTCAGGGGTCACAGAAGGCGTTGGAAGCCTTGAAGAGGCGCCTGGCCATCAAAGCCAGAGTGCTGCGGGATGGCAAATGGACAATTCGGGATGCCAGGGAAATTGTGCCGGGAGACATCATTTCCGTTGGCCTGGGAGATGTTGTGCCTGCCGATGCCAAAATAGAGAACGGCGAACTCTCCATTGACCAATCGGTCTTGACCGGTGAATCCCTGCCTGTGGATGAACGGGAATCCGCGGTCATCTATTCCGGCTCCATAGTAAAGAGAGGAGAAGCCACGTGCCTCGTGGTTAACACCGGCAGGAATACCTATTTCGGCAAAACCGCAGAGCTGGTCAAGATAGCCAAGCCGAAATCTCATCAGGAGCAGATAATGCTGGCTATTGTCCGATACATGATGTACTTGGGCGTAGCCGCATTGATATTAGTTGCCGTAGATGCTGTGTTTTTGAAAACGGGCGTAGTATCGATACTTACTTTCGCCGTAATCTTCCTGATGGGAGCGATCCCCGTGGCTTTGCCTGCGGTGCTTACCATCGTCCAGGCAGTGGGGGCAACCGAGCTGGTGAGGAAAGGGGTGCTGGTAACGCGCCTCGATTCCATCGAAGATGCAGCCTCCATCGATGTTCTCTGCCTGGACAAGACAGGTACCATAACACAGAACAAATTAGCGGTCACCGAAACTATACCCTTTGATAGCTACAAGGAAGAGGATGTAATCAAAATCTCGGCTCTGGCATCGGAGCAGTCAGGCAGGGATGCCATCGATGCTGCGGTTCTCGAATACAGCAGGACAGCTAAGGCGGATATAAGCCCTTACGAGCAGCTCTCATTTACCCCCTTTGAGCCATCAACCAAGAGGGCAGAAGCAGTTATTTCAGGCAGAAGCGGAAGGTTCAGGGCAATTAAGGGGGCTCCACAAAAAGTGATGGCTCTGTGCAAGGGATTGAAGGAACAGGACAGGATGGCGGGGGAGAAAAAAGTGGAGGAGCTATCCTCGAAAGGCTACCGTACCCTGGGAGTCGCCAGGTCGGAAGATGGTGACCTGGACAATATTCGCTTCGTGGGTTTTCTGGCGCTATCTGATCCTCCGAGGCCCGATTCAAAAGACATGATTGAAGGGGCAAGGCAGCTAGGCGTGAAGCCGATAATGCTTACAGGAGACCATATTGCCATAGCCAGGGAGATAGCCCGCCAGGTGTCTGTGGGCAGCAACATCATCCGTATGGAAGAGCTCAAGGGCTTGAGCGAGGACCAGCAGACCAAAATGGTCGAGCAATGTGACGGATTCGCCGAGATCTACCCTGAAGACAAGTACAGGATTGTTAAATTACTGCAATCCGGTGGGCACCTGGTAGGTATGACCGGGGACGGGGTAAACGATGCACCAGCGCTCAAGCAGGCAGAGATGGGAATCTCGGTAAGCGAGTCAAGCGATGTGGCCAAGGCATCGGCCAGCATGGTCATTACCGAGCCGGGCATAAAGGTGATAATCGATGCCGTGAAGACCAGCCGCCATATATATCAGAGAATGCTGACATGGGTTTTGAACAAGGTTACCAAAGTTATCCAGGTCATTGGCTTGCTGACCGCGGGCTTCTTCTTGTTCCATGATACCGTCCTGTCTCTGCTGGGAATGGCATTACTCATATTTGCCAACGACTTCGTCACGATGTCTCTGGCAACTGACAACGTAAAATATACGACAAACCCGGACAAATGGAATGTGAGAAACATCACTCTGGCTTCCCTCGTTATCGGCGCCTTGATGATAGCCGAAGGAGGTATTGCATTTTTTGTCGGCGATCACTATTTCCATCTTGAGTTCGCCAAGCTGCAGACATTCATCATGCTCCTGCTCGTTTTCACCAGTCAGTTTAGAGTCTATATTGTGAGGGAGAGGAAGTATTTCTGGTCTTCGCGCCCAGGCAGAGAATTAGTTATCTCGACAGTGGGCGCCCTGGTGATATTCACACTGCTGGGAATATTCGGGGGCATCGTGCCGTCGCTTGCCTGGTATCAGGTCCTTTTCGCCCTGGGATTTTCCGCAGTATTCACATTCGCTATAGATTTGCCAAAGTATCTGGCTTTCAAGAAGTTCGGACTGTAAAGACCAAACCTGGGGTTCCCGCCTTCTGGCTTGATTCGGCAGGCCGTGGTTCTGCTATTAATTCTCGTCCTACAGCCACCAGTGTTAGGAAATTTTTATGAGCCTTAAACGACCGGACTGGTACAAGGGCAATATCCCCTGGCTACTTGCTGGCCGTGCCGCACGGAGCTTTTCCCAAGCTGTGCTCGTAATTGCGGTACCACTTTATGTGTCTGCTGCCGGCTATTCAACTGTCAGGGTCGGTTACCTGCTGTCGCTGGCCCTTTTGGGCTCGACGTTAATAACATTGCTTGTGGGCATCATCTCTGACCGGTATGGCCGTAAGCCTATGCTTATGGCTATTGCAGTGCTCGGAATAGCAGGGACAAGTGTCTTTGCTGTAACAACGCAATTTTGGATTCTGGCCATAATGGCGGGCATCGCAGCGGTTCGGGGTGGCGGCGCTGGCAGCGGCGGCGGTTTCGGTCCATTCTATCCTGCAGAGCAGGCACTGATAGCGGAAAGCAGTTCAGACCGGCAGCGCAATACGGTCTTTGCCACGCTGTCTCTGGTTGGAGTTCTGGCGGGAGCCCTTGGCTCAGCAATAATGGTAATTCCTGATATTTTGCAGCAGCACCATACCGGCGTTGTCGAGTCCTACCAGCCTATTTTCTGGGTTGCAGCATTTGCCAGCCTCATAGTTCTTCTACTGACTCTGCCCATCCGTGAGAGCCACACCCCACCTCCTGCGCCTCAAAAAACGGGCACAAAAATTTCGACCTGGAGGTTGATAGGGCGGCTGTGGCTGACTAACGGAGTAAATGGTCTTGTTATAGGTGTTATCGGGCCATTTCTAACCTATTGGCTGGCAGTGAGATACGGCGTGACAGCAACAGCGATTGCCACCCTTTATCTAGTGGCGAACCTTTTAACCGCCTTCTCCTACCTGGCAGCTCCGGCTATTGCTCACCGGCTCCACGCAGTGCCCACCATCATAATCACCCGTTTTGGGACCGTTTTACTCATGGCAGGGATGGCGCTGGCGCCAACTTTCTTCTGGGCGTTCGTCACCTATACTCTGCGCATCATGGTGAACTCGATAAGCATCCCTATCCGGCAGTCATTTGTGATGGGTATATCCGAAGAGCAAGGGCGATCTAAGGTTGCTGCCTTCGGCAGTTTGCCTGCACAGGGAACAGGTGTCGTGTCGCCGACCATAGCTTCTCATCTGATGCAGAGCGTATCTGAGGCAGCGCCTGTCTGGATGGCCACAGGGGCATCGGCGATAAACGCAGCGCTCTGGGCTCTATTCTTCAGAAAAGTAAAGCCGCCCGAGGAAGAATAACGGATTCAGCTATTGCGTGGACGACCGAAAGTGATGGATAAAGCCACCGAAATGAGGAGCGCACCTAAGCCTACCATGAGGACATCGCGGGTCATGCCAAAATGAAAGTCGCCTACCTCGAAGATGAGCGTGTACCCGATGAAAAAGTTGGCCAGACCCCAGAGAGCGTTTACCAGAGGCGGAGATTCACCCCTGACTGGGGGCGAGGAGAAAGGACTGGGGAACTTTTTCCCAGATATGCCCTGCACGAAGTGAGGCACACCGTTAGCCAGAAAGACCCCGGCAAAGAAGTAGGCCAGATAAGCATACCAGGCCATGGTGTCTCTCCTTTTACACCGTTTCCACTTTGAGCAGGTTTGTAGTGCCAGCTATTCCGATGGGGATGCCTGCCGTGATGACGATGAGGTCGCCTTTTCGCGCCACCCCGGTATCCAGGCTCAGTTTTACCCCCTGGGCCAAAAGGTCGGCCACGTCGGCAGGCTTGGGCACTTCAAATGGATATACTCCCCAGGACAGAAGAAGCCTTCTCCTCTGCTTCGAGCTGGGGGTGGCGGAGAGGATGGGGATGCCCGGACGATATTTGGCGACCCGCCTGGCTGTGCTCCCCGACGTAGTGAAAGCCACGATGGCTGCTGCCCCGAGCTGGTGGGCGGTATGGCAGGCGGCATAGCTTATGGCATCGTCTGTTTGAGGCTCAAGGTCTGTTCCTTTGTCCAGTAGCATCTTACTATAAGGCAGGGCAGCCTCTGTAGTCAGGGCTAGCTTCATCATAACCTGCACTGCCTCGACCGGATAGCGGCCGATGGCAGTCTCTCCAGAGAGCATAATAGCATCGGTTCCATCGAAAATGGAGTTAGCTATGTCTGTGACCTCGGCCCGGGTGGGATGAGGAGACTCTATCATTGACTGCAGCATCTGAGTAGCGGTGATCACGGGCTTTCCGGCGCGGTTGCATTTCCTGATGATTTCCTTCTGCTCCAGGGGTACTTTCTCGATGGGAATCTCCACGCCCAGGTCGCCTCGAGCTACCATCAAGCCATCGGAGGCCGCCAGAATCTTGTCGAGGTGCTCGATTGCCTCCCACTTCTCTATCTTGGCGATAAGCGGGATATCGGCCCTTTTCTCTTTGAGGAACTTCCTCACTCGGATGATATCGTTTGCTTCTCTGACGAAGGAAAGAGCTACGAAATCCACCTCATGCTCTATGCCGAAGAGGAGGTCATTAAAATCCTTTTCGGTGGAGGATGGTATATTCAGTTTTACCCCCGGCACATTTACGCCCTTCTCCGCTCCCAGTATGCCTCCTACGATCACCTGGCATTTCACAGCCTTGCGAGAGGTCTCAGCTACCTCAAGCTTTATTGCTCCGTCGTCCAGAAAGATAACATCACCTTTCTTCAGGCTCCCCACGAGTTCGGGCAGATTCAGGCTCACTGAGTGCTCATCCCCGGGCACTTCAAGTGTGGTGAGGGTGAAGGAAGCCCCTTCCTTGAGCTGTACCTCTTTCTTCACGAGCTGTCCGGTCCGAATCTTGGGCCCGGCGAGGTCCTGGAGAATGGCTACCGGTGTTTTTAGCTTTGATGCTGCCTTGCGTATGTTTCGGATATAACCTGCGTGGTCCTCGTGAGTGCCGTGGGAGAAATTGAGGCGTGCTACGTTCATTCCCGCCTTAATAAGTCCCTCGATACCTGAGGACGAGCCTGTTGCAGGTCCGATGGTGCAGACTATTTTGGTCTTCTGTCTCAGAGCCATAGCTTTATCCGCCATGTCTGGAAAGTGGGGTAATTTTACCATAATCCTGCAACTAACGAAAGGAGGGCAAGAGGAGGGTGTTTAGAAACGCAATTACTATTCCGTGCTTGACATGGAATCCATAAAATCCAGCTTCGAATTACGGTGAAGATATCTGGATACCGACTTTCGTCGGTATGGTAGACTCATTGCTGAGCGATCTCGCAAGAGAAGTCTTTCGAAACATCAAAGTTGCTTCATGAAATATTTGCCAGGTGGAGTCCAGTGAGGTAGACTTACATGACGCCGTTAGAATGAGCTTTACCGGAGATAGAAATGACAACCACTGTACTTTTAGTGCGCCACGGACAGACCAGGTCGAATGTTACCGGTCATTATATGGGATGGTCTGAGGAAGACCTTGACGGGGTAGGTTACCGTCAGGCGCACGAGTTGGCCTCTAGGCTGGCTGGCTTGTCGATAGCCTCTATATACACCAGCCCGCTGAAAAGGGCATCTACTACTGCATCTATTATTGCTGAGCCTTATGGCCTGAAGCCGAAGGTTCTCAATGACCTGATTGAGATCAAGCTGGGGGACTGGCAGGGGCTGCATGAGACCGAAATCGCCCGAAGGTGGCCTGAGCAATGGAAGCAGTCCCAGATAGACCCTTCAGGGCTTACCATGCCAAATGGCGAGAGCTTCGCTCAGGTGGCCGAGAGAGCTGTTCGAGCTTTTGAGACTGTGGTAGTTGCTGATCAGGGACATCCGGCGGTGATAGTGACCCACGATGTTGTGGTCAGGATAGTGGTGGCCTATGTCCTCGGTGTAACGTATAGTATTTATCGCAGGATTAAAATAGATAACGCATCGCTGACTGTAGTCCAAGTTAGGGATAATTCAAAGCACCTGGTCACTCTTAACGATATCTCGCACTATAGAGCAGCCCCTGTTTAAATGTGGCAGCTTTTTAAGAGGCCGGGCTGATGTGCTGCTCTGCCAGGGTCAGACCGATCACGCCGAGCACAATGAGGGCTATCGAGACTATCTTAATCGCCGTAGCTGGCTCCTTAAAATAAATGATACCAACCGTGGCTATAAGGGCCGTTGCTATGCCTGACCATATCGCGTAGCCAGTGCTCACATCGATTTTCTTCACAGCAAGCGTTAGAAAAGCGAAGGCGAGTCCATAGAAAGCCAACATCGCAATAGAAGGTGTGATTTTCGTGAAACCATGAGACAGTTTCATGGCGGCTGTCCCGATGACTTCCGTTACTATGGCGAGAATTAGATAAACCCAGCTCATTCAGCCCCTCCTTGGATGCCTTTTCAATTTCTCTAAGCGATAGCTCAGGACTATGGCTTTGTATGCCCTGAATAATACAGCTTGAGCCTGAACATATCAAGGTCTGTGCCTGTGTCTTGACCATGCGGCCGGAGTCGACGACATTTACTTGCAAACGCCTGTTTAAGGGGTGAGTTGGAAATGAGGGCCTTGAATTGGCGAAGGGGTGTGCCTGTATAGGCAGCGTAATCCGGTTTATCAGTCGTGTCTTTCCTGCTTCAACGAATGGTGGCGGGCAGGTATATTTGGTTGGTATATTCCTTCAGCATCCGGCGTGCGCAGAAGTTGGGTGTAATAGAGCGAATCGCCTCTTTCACCACGTGAACCCAGCCATGGGGCACACCGTCTCTATCTCTGTTGTAATAGAGCGGCACAATCTTTTCCTCAAGAAGGTGGTACAGCGCCTCGGCATCGGCTTTGTCTTCCTCTTCGGGATTGTATGCTCCGGGGCCATTTCCTATAGCCCAGCCGTTAGTCCCGTTATATCCTTCGTACCACCATCCATCGCGGACGCTGAGGTTCGGCACGCCGTTCAATGAAGCCTTCATGCCGCTAGTACCGCACGCCTCATTAAGACGGCGTGGAGTGTTCAGCCATACGTCTACTCCCTGCACCAGGTAGTGCGCCATGTGCATGTCATAGTCCTCTACAAAGGCTATGCGGCCTTGAAACTCCCGGTCAGCGGCCAGGTTATATACCTGCTGCAGGAGATGCTTTGACTGGTAATCAGCAGGATGAGATTTGCCGGAGAATACTATCTGGACCGGCCGCCACTCGTCATTGGCGATTTTCTTCAGGCGTTCAATGTCATGGAAAATCAGCGCCGGCCGTTTATATTCAGCAAAACGCCTGACGAACCCGATAGTTAAAACCCAGGGGTCAAGCAAGGCGCCCATTGCCAGCACTTGCTGTGGTGCCTCCTCAGCCTCGTCCCAGCGTTTTCGGGCACGCTCCCGCATGGTTACCATGAGATTGCGTTTCAAAAGCTGCCGTACTGCCCAGAGTTCTTCGTCCGGGATGTCCCTCACACGCTCCCAAATTTTGGGGTCATCGTGCTTCTCCAGCCAGTCCTTGCCCAGGTATTTCTCATAGAGCTGCCCCAGCTCTGGAGCGATCCAGGTGGGAACGTGAACCCCGTTGGTTATGTGTGAGATTGGCACTTCATCTTCCTGCACATCTGGCCAGAGCGCATGCCATAATCTCCGCGAAACTGCGCCGTGAAGCTGACTCACAGCGTTACACTGGCCGGATGTGGCTAGCGCAAGCGCGGCCATATTGAAAGCCTGATTGAAGAGGCCATTCTGCTGCCCCAACTTCATGAACATGTCCCGGTCTATGCCCGGCGAGCCCCAGTAGCTGTGAAAACATTGCTCCACCAGTTGAACGGGGAAGATGTCATGGCCGGCCGGGACCGGTGTATGTGTGGTAAAGACCGTGGTGGCCCTCACTCTCTGTACAGCCTCATCAAAGGTTGAACCCTGTTCTATCTCCTCCCTAACTCGTTCCAGCATCATGAAGGCTGTGTGCCCTTCATTGGCATGCCAGATGGCCGGCTTAATGCCCAGAGCCCGCAGAACGCGCACGCCTCCTATCCCCAATACCATCTCCTGCTTTATGCGCACCTCCTTGTCGGCTATGTAAAGGCGGGCGGACAACTGGCGTTCCTGAGGGGAATTCTCCTCGATATCCGTATCCAGCAAGTAGATGCTGACACGCCCCACCTGAACCTGCCATACTGCAATGGATAGTGACTTGCTGTCCAGTTCGACTTTAGCCAGCGTTCTATGTCCTTCTGGGGAGAAGATAGAGGTGATAGGCGCTTCAGTGAAATCTAGCTGTCGGTATATCTCCTCCTGCCATCCGTTGGCGGATATGCGCTGATGAAAATATCCCTGGGGATACATAAATCCGATCCCAACGAGAGGCAGGCCAAGGTCGCTTGCCTCCTTACAGATGTCGCCGGTAAGTATCCCTAGCCCTCCGGCATAGATGGGAAGGGAGTTATGGATAGCGAATTCCATGGAAAAGCAGGCGACAGGACCCTGAAGCAGGCTGGGATAATTAGACCTGGACCGGGTGTCCCGGGCTGACATATCGGCATCGAAGGCTGACATGACGAAGTCGTATAGCGTGAGGAAGGCGGGATCGCTCGCGGCAATTTTCAACTTATCCGGGTCGATGTCGCGAAGCTGCTTGACCGGGTTATGGCCGCTGGTTCTCCACGAGGGGTAATCCAGAATCCGGAACAGGTCGCGAGCAGACTGATGCCAACTCCACCACAGGTTATGCGCCAGCTCATCAAGCCTCCCTATGCGTTTCGGCAACCGCGATCTTATGGCTTGATTCCGCATATCCTTACCCATATCAAACATTAGCACACATTCTTTGAGTTTAAGTAGTGGTTTTCGCCAATTGGTTGGGGAGAAGTAGTAGATGATACATCTCCATATATATATTGTGCTCAGGGCAAAAGGAATATGACAATCCCAATCATGTACTAGTCATGACGCACTTCCGTAGTGGTACTTCGGTTCTTCGGCGGCAAATAGCGCCTGGCTATCGGAATGCCAGTGAGATATGCAGGGCTTTATTTCCTCTGGCGCAGGCATGCTCAGACGCTGAAGCCTGCTTGACAAAGACGAGCGGATATTATATAAATAAATAGGACTAAGTAGGTCTTAATTATTCTAAAGGATTGAAGAATGCCATTTATAAGCAGAGGCGCTGAGTATGCTATCAGGGCTATGCTGGATGTGGCTGCGGCCGAAGGCGGAGATCAGGCGACGACCAAAGGGGTTGCTGAACACCAGGGTATCCCCAAAGTTTTCCTTCCTAAAATCGTACAGCGTCTTGTCCAGGCAGGGCTCTTGCGTGCTCATCGGGGCCCGGCCGGCGGGATCGCTCTATCCAGGCCTCCCGGTGAGATCAATATGAGGGAGATTATTGAAGCTATGGATGGCCCTATAGCTTTGAATACCTGCTTGATATTGCCGAATGAATGTCCCAGGATGGGCATCTGTCCCATACATGAAATCTGGGTAAAGACGCAGCAAAGCCTGCTGGCTTCTTTGGAGCACGTCACGCTAGACCAACTGGTAGCTCGAGGGAAGGACCTCATTAGCCAGCAGGTCGTGTACTGATGTATTAGAGGTGTAAGGATGGGAGCAATCGAAGAGTTCGAAAAGGTGATCGCTAAACGGCACCAGTATGCTCAGGACTGGAAGCAGAAAAATGGTGGCAAGGTTGTGGGCTGGCTCTGTACATATGTTCCGGAGGAGATTATATACGCTGCAGGCATGCTGCCGGTGAGAATCCTGGGCAGCCACGAAACTCAGGACGTAACTGATGCGTACATATCTAGTATATATTGTCCCTTCTGCCGGGATGCTTTGGCACAGGGACTGAAAGGCAGGTACAGCTACCTTGATGGGATTGTACATGCCCGTAGCTGTGTGCATATTCGCAACACCTTCGTCAATTGGGAGCGCCATGTGCCCATTGATTTCGCCTACCTGATGTTTATGCCTGCGCATGTACAGAGCCCCAGGTCAAAACCCTTTCTGACAAAGGAGTACGGCGATTTCAAAGAGGCACTGGAAAAATGGAGTGGCAAAGTTATTTCTCGAAATGACCTGGTTAGAGCAATAGTGACCTACAACACAAACCGCAGGTTGATGAAGCAGATATATGAGCTAAGGAAAAGAGATAATCCTCCTATCACCGGGGCTGAAGCAATGAAGATGGTTATTGCCAGTCAGCTTATGGATAAAGCGGAGCACAATAAATTGCTGGGACAATTTATTAAGGAATTGTATGGCAGAGATATCGGGCGTGAAACGAGCGCGCGGCTCATGCTCATCGGTAGTGAAATGGATGACATAGAGTTCGTTAACCTGGTAGAAGAGTTAGGTGCTACCTTTGTCATCGATGAGCATTGCAGCGGTACCAGGTATTTCTGGGATGAGATCTTGCCCGAGGATGACCCGCTGGCGGCAATCGCAGCCCGGTATATTGACAGAATCCCTTGTCCTCCCAAGGATTGGCCGGAGCGGCGCAGGCTGCCATTTATTCTGGAGTTAGCCAGAGCATACAATGTGCAAGGCGTTCTGTTGTATCAGCAGAAATTCTGCGATCCTCATGAATTTGATATACCGACGCTCAAGCAGATGTTTACTGAAAATAACATCCCCACACTTGTTCTGGAGTTCGATGCTACTATTCCCTGGGGACAGTTCCGTACACGTATCGAGGCCTTTCTCGAGACCTTAACCTTTAACTTAGTGTAGACCTGGAGGTGACAGGATGACCGCAACGGCGAGATATAAGACTAAGCCCCTCGATTGCTGGAAGAAAGCCAAAGAGCTGGTGCTGGAGCATTATATGAAAATAGCTACTGCTAAAGAGGACGGCAGATTGCTGGTGAGCGGATGTGCCGCTTCCTGCCTTGCATTGCCTGCAGGGCTGGGTGACTTTGTGTTTATGGGCGGCGAACCCTACGGGGCAGTGGTGGCACATGACCCTTCATTTTCTATCCCGGCCATGGAGGCGGCTGAGGCCAGGGGATATGCCAGAGACATGTGCGGTTATATGCGCAACTATCTCGGGTCGATGTTCCTCGATAAATATTACTTTACCGGAGGGCCGTGGCCCAGAGCAGATTTCTGTTTCGGCAGAAGCTTTTGCGATGCCGGTCATGCTTCATGGTATAGAGCAGTTCATGAGTACGAAGGCATACCTTACTTTTGCTATGACGAGCCTCAGGGCTTCAACTGGTCCGGCAGCGCTGAGCAGAAGAAAGAATACCTTGCCGGTCAGCTCTTTGATGGTATCGAATGGATGGAGAAGGTCACCGGCAGGACCTATGATGATGAGAAGCTCATTGAGGCGCTTAAAAATTTCTTCCGCACGGAAGCTCTATGGGGGGAGGTATGCCTGCTAAATGCTGCAATACCTGCGCCTCTGGACCTTAAAAGCATGCTTTCACTGATGCCAATCTCTATGTTGAGGAGACATGAGAGGTGTGCTGTTGAGTTCATGGAGCAGCTTCGCGATGAGGTAAAAGACCGTATCGCCAATGGCATAGCTGCAGTGGCTACCGAGAGGTGCCGGCTGGCAACAAATGCCCCTCCGCCCTGGAGCTTCCTTAAGATGTTCCGTTATTTTGAGGGCTACGGGGTTTGTTTTGTAGGTACTCTGGTCTATACGGTAAACTCCGGCGAGGTGAAATTCCTCGATGATGGCACTGTAATCCCGGCAGTGCCTCCTGAAGAGAGAGGATGGCCTCCTATGAAAGACCGTGAGAGCGCGGTGGGTACACTCGTGAGATGGCTATTCGAGCACCCCTTCGGCTTTCACGTCGACTGGGACAGATATCTTGTGAGCGTAGCAAAGCATTGGAAAGTGGACGGGATGGCGCTTTTTCTCAACCGGGGCTGCCCATTGATGAACACGGGGCTTCAAGATTCCAAGCGTGCTCTTCAGGAAGCAGGTGTTCCGTCAACAATATATGAAGGGAACTTTGCCGACTGCCGTGATGTCGATGAGACTCTGATAATAGACCGCATGGAAACATTTCTGGAAGGGCTGGGAATCTCCAAGTTACCGGTATCCTGATAATCGCTAGCAGACAAAAGCACAAAGTTAGCTTTATTCAGGGGAGATGCTAGCGCGGAAAGGATGGTGGATTATATGTAGTAATGTATCAATAGGATATGCAGCGAAGGTATCTACAGGTAAAAGGAACGGAGGAGGGGTAAAGCATGCTAAATAAATATATGCCGCTTTCGAGGATAGTTATGATCATGGCTGTCGCCGCCCTGGTCGTAGGCATAGTGTTCATTGTAGAAGGCATCACAAAGGCAAATTCGATAACGAATCAAATGTTAAATGAGAAGGTGCCGGCATCTATTTTTGGAGGGAACGCGACTGGATATATCGATTCCGCGGCAACGGCTCAACAAGCTGCCAACACAATCAGGGAGCACAGGCTCTCAATCGCCCCGACTTATGAGGACCTATTGCAGTATGGTACTGGCGGGCGTTACGATCCGACGAATCCCAATCCATATCCACCGAATCCCAAAATGACTATTGGCCAGGCAATGTTGTCCTATACGCAGGCATTGAACATGGAGAACTACCTGTACATGGGGGTTTTCGCCCTTGGTTTCACTCAGGCGGTTACCGTCATCGGCGTATTCATGATTCTGGTAGCGATCGCGCTTATGGCGGTTTGGGCAGTGATACGTAAGAGGAAGAAGGAGGACGCGATCAAGGTAAAATCACCATGAAGCTGTTCCGTCCTTGACATTATTCGGGCATTTCCCGATGATTAAGCTGGGCTCGCTCCCTGGTGTGCTGAACCTCCCGCCTTGTGGGGCGAGCCAGCTTACCTAATTTAGACTACAAAAAAGCAGAGTTTGTAGCCGTTAAGGGAGGGAGGGTAAATGGCTAAAATTGCGAACTCAATTATAGAGCTGGTTGGGAATACGCCTCTGGTCAGGCTGAATAAGATAACCGAAGGTACGAAGGCGGTGGTGGCGGCAAAGCTGGAGTCCTTTAATCCCTGCAGCAGTGTGAAGGACAGAATAGGAGTCTCTATGGTCCAGGATGCAGAGAAGAAAGGGCTAATCAATAAAGATACGGTTATCATCGAGCCTACCAGCGGTAATACAGGTATTGCTCTGGCTTTTGTCTGCGCTGCCAGAGGGTACAGGCTTATTTTGACTATGCCTGATACAATGTCACTGGAACGCAGACAGCTCTTGAGCGCTTTCGGGGCTGAACTGGTACTGACGCCAGGGGGAGAAGGAATGTCGGGGGCAGTGAGAAGGGCTCAGGAACTAGTGGGAGATACCCACAATTCATTTATGCCTCAACAGTTCAAGAATCCGGCAAACCCCCTAGTTCACAGAGAGACTACGGCCGAGGAGATATGGAGCGATACGGACGGCAAGGTTGATATTCTGGTCTCCGGCGTGGGGACGGGGGGAACAATCACAGGTGTGGCAGAGGTGATTAAAAAACGAAAGCCGGCATTTAGAGCTATAGCGGTAGAGCCTGCTGATTCCCCCGTACTTTCTGGGGGTAAGCCCGGCCCTCACAAGATTCAGGGAATCGGTGCCGGTTTCGTACCCCAGGTACTGAGGATGGATCTGGTTGATGAGATTATTAAAGTTACTAATGAAAATGCTGGTATAATGGCGAGGAGGCTGGCTAAGGAGGAGGGGATATTGGTAGGAATATCCTCGGGCGCGGCCGCATGGGCGGCTGTCGAGGTAGCTAAGAGGCCTGAGAGCAAAAACAAGCTCATTGTAGTTGTACTGCCTGACACCGGCGAACGTTATTTGTCTACGTGGCTGTTTAAGGAATAAGCAACTATGCGGAGGTGGTTGACTTGTTCCAGACCTTGAGAGAAGACATCCGGACCGTTTTCGCTGAAGATCCGGCGGCCAGGAATTTACTGGAAGTTGTCTTTTTATACCCTGGGTTACATGCCCTGTGGATTCACCGCCTGGCACATTGGTTTTGGGAACACAGGCTCTATTTCCTGGCGCGTTGGCTTTCCCATTGGGCTCGTTTTCTAACGGGTATTGAAATTCATCCCGGCGCGAAAATCGGCCGTCGCTTTTTCATCGACCACGGGATGGGCGTAGTCATCGGCGAAACGGCGGAAGTCGGTGACGATGTCTTGATATATCAAGGGGTTGTTCTCGGCGGAACAACACTGGAGAAGAAGAAGCGCCACCCCACTATCGGTAATAATGTGGTTATCGGCTCGGCAGCGATATTGCTAGGCCCTATCACGGTAGGGGATAGGGCCCGCATCGGTGCCAACTCCGTTGTCGTGGGGTCTGTGCCTCCGGGAGCCGTTGTGGTCGGGGTGCCCGGCCGGGTAGTCGAGGACCGTCAAAAGACGCCGGTGATGAATTTGGAACATGGCAAACTGCCCGACCCTTTCAGCGAGGCAATCAGGTTGATACTGAGGGAGCAGCACAGTTTGGACGAGCGTATTAGGAAACTTGAGACGTCGAAAGGTATAGAGGTTGCCCCGGGAGAGCTGGAGAGCATGATTACGCTGATAGAGAAAACTTTCAGCAACGGCGAGGGAATATAAAATAGAAGCAAAATGACCGAGCATGAGCATGGGTCATCCCATCTGGTAATAAGCAGCAATCAGCGCCGCCTGTTGATTGCCCTCGCTATTACAGGGTTGATGACCGTGGTCGAGCTGGCGGGTGGTCTGGTAAGCAACAGCTTGGCCCTTATCGGCGATGCCGGTCACATGTTCACAGATACGCTGGCGCTGGGCTTGAGCTTTTTTGCACTTAGCCTGGCTAAGAGGCCGGCCACTCAAACAAAAACATACGGTTACTACAGAGCCGAGATCCTGGCCGCTCTGACCAATGGCGTCGTTTTAATCCTGGTCAGCGGCTATATATTTTACGAATCCTATCGCCGCCTTGTTACGCCGCCTGAAGTACATGGCGGCTTGATGGTCATTGTAGCGGCGGTCGGTCTGGTGGCTAATGTAGTTGGCATTTCGGTCCTGCGGTTCGGTAGGACACGCAACCTGAACGTCAAGGGTGCGTTCCTGCATATGCTGAGCGACACCCTGTCTTCTATAGGGGTGATTGCTGCTGGCGCGATCATTTTGCTGACGGGACGCACGATTGCCGACCCTATCATCAGCATTGTCATTGCCTTACTGATTCTGAGAGGAGCAGGCGGGTTGGTTTTAGAGTCGATTAATATCCTTCTGGAAGCGGTGCCCAAGAATCTTGACGTTAGCCAGATCAATAACGCAATCCGGGAGATAAAAGGCGTGAGGGATGTTCACGATGTGCATTTGTGGGCGATAACATCCGACATATATGCCATAAGCTGCCATCTGCTGATCCAGGACCAGATGGTGAGCAATTGTACCAGAATTGTCGATGATGTTAATCAAATGCTGAGCCAGAAATTCGGTATCAGCCATTCTACTCTTCAGTTAGAGTGTGAAGAGTGTGAAAGCAGCCCGGTCTGCCATATAGGAGGGGAGCATGAGGTTTGAGACAGCGGCGATTCATTCTGACGGAGGGCCTGACCCTACGACAGGCGCTATTGTGACGCCTATCTACCAGACATCTACTTTTGTCTTTGAGGATGTAGGCAAAACTAAAGGTTATGACTATTCCCGCACGGCAAACCCCACCAGAAAGGCCCTGGCAGATACTATCGCAGCCTTAGAAGGAGGTAAAGGTGGTTGTCCCTTTGCCACGGGGATGGCTGCTGAGACCACTGTCATGCATCTGCTCAAGAAAGGCGACCATGTGATTTCGCAGGAAGACCTTTACGGCGGGACATACAGGTTGTTCGAGAATGTGATGCGGAACTTCGGTTTGGAGTTCACCTTTTTGAGCATGAATGATAAAGACGAGATCGAAGCCGCTATAAAGCCCAACACGCGAATGATCTGGATAGAAACGATATCTAATCCTTTGCTGAATATAGTGGATGTTGAGATGGTCGCTGGGATTGCCAAGAAACACGATCTGATAACAGTGGCTGATAATACACTGCCCAGCCCCTATCTTTTGAGGCCAATCGAGCATGGGATCGACCTGGTGGTACATTCCACGACCAAGTATCTCAACGGGCACTGCGATGTGGTGGGCGGGGCTGTGGTTGCCGCTGGCAACGAGCTGGCGGAAAGGGTCGGATTTCTTTCGAACGCTATGGGGACATGCGCCTCCCCCTTCGATTGCTGGCTGGTGTTGAGAGGAATCAAGACGCTTCCAGTAAGGATGACTCAGCATTGCCAGAATGCGGCTGAGATAGCTGGCTTTCTGGAAAAGCATCCCAGGGTGAAAAGGGCGTTTTATCCGGGGCTTAAATCGCATCCGCATTATAAAATCGCTAAGAAACAGATGAAGGGTTACAGCGGTATGGTCTCCTTTGAAATAGACGGGAGCACCAAGGCTGTTAAGTCGTTCTTGAGGGGGGTCAAAATATTCTCCCTGGCGGAATCGCTCGGCGGTGTGGATTCTCTGGTTGAGCACCCTGCCACTATGAGCCACGCTTCGATGCCGGGGAGCTTCAGGAAAAAGGTAGGTATCACTGACAGTCTAATCAGATTGTCTATCGGATTGGAAAACGTTGCTGACTTAAAAGAGGATTTGGAACAGGCGCTTGAACGTGCCTGAAGGGGTGAAGTGTGTCTTACGTTAGAGGCTTAAGGTGTCGGAAATGCGGGCGTGAGTATCACTTGGAGCCGCTCAACCTTTGTGATTTTTGTTTCAGTCCGCTTGAGGCAGTTTACGATTACAAAGCTATGTCGAGAGGGGTGAGCAAGGAGAAAATTGCCAGCGGGCCGCTGAGTATGTGGCGCTATCGGGGACTGTTGCCGGTTGACGGTGACGTGGTGGACATAGGCACTGGCTTAACTCCTCTGGTCAAGGCGGATAACCTGGGCTCGGAGCTGGGGCTGGACCAGCTATACATAAAGAATGACTGTCTCAATCCGACCCACTCCTTTAAGGACAGGGTGGTCTCGGTAGCCATCACCAAGGCCCGTGAGTTCGGTTTCTCTACCGTAGCCTGCGCCTCGACCGGCAACCTGGCTGCCAGTGTGGCGGCACATGCCGCTAAAGCACACCTGAAGTCTTACGTTTTCATCCCCTCTGACATAGAACAGGGCAAGATGATAAGCACAGCTATCTATAATCCGACCCTGGTGGCTGTTAAGGGAAGCTATGATGACGTCAACCGTCTTTGTAGCAGGCTGGTAGAGAAATACAATTGGGGATTTATAAACATAAACCTTAGACCTTACTATGCCGAGGGGAGCAAGACACTGGCATATGAGGTAGCTGAGCAGCTCGGCTGGCGTGCTCCCGACTGTGTAGTCGCTCCTGCTGCTTCAGGATTACTTTTTACCAGGATATGGAAAGGGCTGGAGGAGTTGTCTATGCTGCGTCTGACCGGCCCTGTCAATACTCATATGTATCTCGCTCAAGCTGCTGGCTCCTCGCCGATTGTAAATGCTTTCGAGGCAGGGACACTTCATGTGCATCCGGTGAAACCCGATACTATCGCTAAATCTATAGCTATCGGCAACCCGGCCGATGGTTACTATGCACTCCGGGTGGCTAGGGAATCGGGGGGCGCCGCCTGCGCCGTCAGTGACGAGGAGATTATAGAGGGGATGAAGCTCCTGGCGCAGACCGAGGGCATCTTTGCTGAGACTGCCGGTGGCGTGGTTATAGGCGTACTGAAGAAGCTGGCAGCTTCAGGAGCAATCAAGAAAGGTGATTTAACGGTAGCCGCTATCACTGCTTCCGGACTGAAAACGCAGGAGGCGGTGGCAGATGTTGTACGACCCTTTGTAGTCCAGCCAACGGTCGAGTCTTTTGAAGAAGTGCTCGGGAAGAATGTCCAGGTTTAAAGCTTATTGAGTGGTTAGCAGGTTTGAGTTAGACTATGGCATATATCGAATCTAGTTTTGCAAGGAGATGGAGATGGCCAAGCGACGCGTAATGTTTACTTTCCCGCCAGACCTGATTAAAGAGCCCATTATCTATAACCTTGGACTTAAGTTCAAGGTGGTGCCTAATATTCGGCGTGCCGATGTATCTGAGAATAAAGGGTGGGTGGTGCTGGAGTTGGAGGGAGAGGAGCACGAGATTGAAAAAGGGATCGCCTGGGTGGTGGGCAAAGGGGTACGGGTGGACCCGGTTGTGGGCGATATCATGGAGGGCTGAAAATGAGCGAGCTGCCTGAGATTGGCAAAATCTCCCCTGAAATCTTCAATGAGCTTATATACCCGCGCCTGGGTGCCAAAAGCAAGAGCGTGATAGTGGGCCCTCAGCATGGGGTGGATGTGGGGATAGTGGAAATCGGGGACAAAGCGGTAGCGCTGACCACAGACCCGGTATTCATCGTCCCCGAATACGGCTGGGAGAGGGCAGCCTGGTTCGCTATCCATATCCTGGCCTCGGATGCTGTGACGAGCGGCCTGAAGCCCAAATATCTTTCCATAGACTTGAATCTCCCTATGGAGATGACTAAAGGGCAGCTTGAGATAGTCTGGGACATCATGCACAGAGAATGCGTGAAGCTGGGAATCGCTATTGTCTGTGGTCATACCGCCAGATACGAAAACTGTCATTATCCTATGGTAGGCGGAGCCACAGTAATCTGTGTGGGTGAGAAAGATGAGTACGTCACGCCGAAGCTGGCAAAGCCGGGGGATAAAATAATAATCACCAAGGGGCCAGCTATAGAGGCGACTGGTATCTTTGCTACTATGTTCCCCAAGCTCCTGGAAAAGGAGTTCGGCTCTGCCTTCAGCAGGCGGGCACAGGAAGTATTCTACAAGATGTCGGTGGTGCAGGATGCGCTGACCGCCGTTGCCGTAGGCGTTCGGGATGAAGGTGTTACCGCCATGCACGATGCCACGGAGTGCGGGATATGGGGTGGACTTTATGAGACTGCTCAGGCAGCCAATCTCGGCGTTCGGGTCGAGAAAGAGCGGATTGTGGTCGAAGACTGTGTAACCGAGGTATGCCGCTATTTCGGCATTGACCCCTACGCCTCTATCAGCGAGGGCACTTTGATTATCGCTTGCAGGGAACACAAAGCACAGAAAGTGGTCGATGCTTTGTCCCGAAAGGGAATCAAGTCATCTATTGTGGGCGAGTTGGTAAGCCCTGAGCAGGGCATGGTCCTGGTGGAGAAGGGAAGGGAGAAGAAACTCGAGCACCCGCTGGTCGACCCCTTCTGGCAGGCTTTTTACAATGCGCTAAAGACTACAGTGAAGTAATTCAGGCAGGCAGATAAGATGGGCACAGAACATTTCAACTGGCGGGAATACACCTGGCATAATGCAAACAAGGATTGGCGCAAGGCCGAGGTGATTACCGCCGGGGTCGATGTCGGTTGGTCAACCTCCAAGGCTGTAATTATGGCTGACGGTGAACTCCTGGCTTATAGCATTCTCTGGAGCAGCGTGGATAACCGCGATAATGCTCAGAGGGCTCTGGAGGCGGCGCTGAGAGATGCAGGGATATCCGGGGAAAATCTTAACTACATCGTGGGGACAGGTTGCGGAGAAGCTGAGGTCGTCGGAGCGAAAAGAACAGTGAGCGAGATTGCCTGTCACGCTAAAGGAGCAAATTATTGTTTGTGTCCATCGGCCAGGACTGTACTGGCCTTGGGCGGTCGCGGTTGTATTGTCATTCATTGTAACCAGGAGGGGAAAGTAACGGCATTTTTGACTAATGCATCTGAACCCGGTTATTGCCGGGAAAATCCCTGCAATGCTTGTGGTGCTGCACAGGGCCGTGGCCTGGAGGTGGTAGCCGATTATCTGGGTATGCCCATCGAGGATATTGGCTCAATATCACTTAAGGTTGCTGATAAACGGCTCCAAGAGCGGCTTGCTGTGCCTCTGGACAAACGTGCTCGGGTACAGGACTGGATACTGGAGGAAATAAACAAAGAGCCGGTGACAGGTGGACATTTACTTGATGGAGGCATGCCTCCGTTAGGCGGTGCCCTGAGTGTTGTCTGCGATGTCCTCGCTAAATCCCAGACTTCAGCGCTGTTGCGTAATGGATGGTCCAAGGAGGAGGTTCTGGCTATCTATAGCGCTGCGCTGGCTCATCAGGCAGCTATGCTGGTCAAGCGCATAGGGATTGTAGGGGATGTTGCTGTTACCGGGGGCGTTGCCAAAAATGTCGGGGTAGTGCGCAGGCTGGAAAAGGAACTGAGGGTAAAATCCGTTATCCCTGAACCTGACCCGCTGCTCTCTGCTGCCCTGGGGGCGGCCGTTTTTGCCAGTGATTTCGCGAAAAAGGCTGTTAGGACTACATAAAGTATGGCCAGAATAATCGCAGTTTGCATAAGCAAAGACAAGGGCACAAGGAAAGAGGACGTTAGAGCGGGGCTCCTAAAAGAGGAGTTTGGACTTGCAGGAGATGCCCACGCCGATTGCTGTACCCATCGCCAGGTGAGCCTCCTGGCAATCGAGAGCATCGAAAGAATGCGCAGTATGGGCTTCGATATCGGCCCTGGCGATTTTGCGGAGAACCTGACCACGGAGGGTATTAACCTGGTTGCCTTGCCTGTGGGCACTCGTCTAACGGTAGGGCAGGGGGTGGTGCTGGAAGTTACTCAAATCGGTAAACAGTGCCACACGGGGTGCGCCATCTTTCGTCTGATAGGCAAATGCGTTATGCCCAAAGAAGGGGTATTCGCCAGAGTAATTCGGGGGGGCTCGGTGAAGGCGGGAGATGAGTTAAAAATCCGCTGAGATGTGATAAATTTTTAACCTTTTCTGCCCTCATTTTATAACTTCTCTATATCAATACTGTTATCATGTTTCAATAATGGATTAATAAGTATGATATAAAGGAGCACATTTTGAAGGTAAAGGTCGATAGAGACGCGTGCATAGGTGTGGGAAATTGCGTGGCCTTCGCACCGACAGTCTTTCAGCTTGACAAAGAGAACAAAGCGGTAGTACTGGATGCCTCGTCTGTGGATTTGGACACCCTCATCGAAGCTGCCAAGAGCTGTCCCGAAAATGCTATCATTATTGAGGACGATGAGGGAAATCAAATATACCCTTAATTATATTTGTCAGGCCGACGATTATATGTTAGATTTATTCGATGATAAATAATGAGGTGGAGATATGAGAAAAGTATACCTCGATAATGCTGCCACCACACCTCTTCTCCCCGAGGTACGTGAAGCGATGCTGCCCTTCCTGGGCGAGGTTTTCGGCAACCCTTCCTCTCTCCATGATTGGGGCGATACCGCCCGACAAGCAGTCGACGCTGCTCGAGAGCAAGTGGCTGTACTCATCGGTGCCAATGCGGAGGAGGTAATTTTCACCGGCAGCGGCACTGAAAGCAACAATTTCGCTATTAAGGGGCTGGCGCTGGCCCAGCAAAGCAAAGGCAAGCATGTGGTGGTCTCGGCTATCGAGCATTTCTCGGCGCTTCACTCGGCAAGGACGCTGGAGAAATGGGGATTCGAGCTGACCGAGGTGCCGGTAGATAAGTATGGTATGGTCAATCCCGACGATGTACGTGAGAGCATCAGGAAGGACACCGTTCTGATCTCTGTAATGCACGCTAACGGCGAGGTGGGCACTATCGAGCCCATAAAAGAGATCGCCAGGATAGCCAAAGAGAATAAGATCGTTTTTCATACCGATGCCATAGCTACTGCGGGGACGATACCCGTGGATGTAAAGGAGCTTGGCGTTGATGCCTTGAGCTTGGCTGGAAACCAGTTCTATGGTCCCAAGGGCGTGGGTGCGTTGTGGGTGAGGAGGGGAGTGCGCATCATGCCTTTACTCGATGGCGGAGTGCAGGAAGGGGGCCGGCGCGCCGGGACGGAGAATGTTCCTGCTATTGTGGGATTGGGGAAAGCCGCGGAGTTGGCTAAGGCAAGTATGTCCGCCCGCATTAAGCAGCTCACACCGCTCCGCGACCGCCTGCTCAAAGAGCTGCCAGCCAGCATTGAACATGTCATGGTTACCGGACACCCTCAGAACCGTCTGCCGGGACATGCCAGCTTCTGCGTGGAGTTCATCGAGGGCGAATCGATGCTCATGTTTCTGAACATGGAAGGTATTGCTGTATCCAGCGGGTCGGCCTGTACCTCGAGAGCCCTCAAAGCCTCGCATGTGCTTATAGCTATGGGCATATCTCATGAGCTGGCCCAGGGCTCTCTTCTCTGCACCTTCGGCCTGGATAATACTGATGAGGATGTGGACTATATGGTGAAGGTGCTGCCGCCCATAGTAGATAGACTGCGGCAGATGTCGCCGCTTTATTCCAAATTCATCAAAGCAAGCAAAGGAGGCAAGTAATATGCCTGTTTACAGCGAGAAGGTGATGGACCACTTTATGCATCCACGCAACGTGGGTGAGATTGAGAACCCTGACGGCATCGGCGAGGAAGGTAACCCCGTATGTGGGGACATGATGACCTTCTATATCAAGGTCAAGGACAACCGACTGGAAGACATCAAGTTCAAGACTTTCGGCTGCGGGGCGGCTATCGCGGTATCCAGCATGGTCAGTGAGATGGCGATGGGTAAGACGCTTGACGAAGCGATGAAAATAACCCCTACTTCGGTTGCCGAAGAGCTTCAGGGACTGCCCAAGAACAAATTTCACTGCTCCAACCTGGGTGCTCAGGCTTTACATAAAGCTATCGAGGACTATCT
Source organism: Chloroflexota bacterium (assembly GCA_021787935.1). GTDB lineage: Bacteria > Chloroflexota > Dehalococcoidia > SZUA-161 > SZUA-161 > JACWAE01. The sequence continues at coordinate 22,928 of JAJYLC010000027.1, forward strand.
GAGCAAACAGAAGGCGCAAGGAGAAAAGAAGGAATGAAAAAGCAAAAAGAAAAGAAGCACAATGTATGCCCTTACTGCGACGAGGAGATAAAGGCAGCAAATTTGCCCTATTGCACGACTTGTAAAGTGAAAATATTCTACTGTCCCGAGTGCGGCAAACCCACGCCCAGCGACAAGAAGGTATGCACTCAATGCGGTGCTGAGATTAAGTGCTGATAGCTCCGTAAGGAGGGTATCAAATGGCTGAGAAAGACAAATTGTCCATTGTGCTCTTCAGCGGCGAAATGGATAAGGCCCTGGCTGCTTTCATGCTGGCTACTACGGGCGCCAGTATGGGCATGGAGGTCAAAATATTCTTCACCTTCTGGGGGCTGAATGTCATTAAAAGAAATGAAGGCAGTATTAAGAGCAAAGGGCTGATGAGGAAGATGCTGAACATCATAAATCGGGGTGGCTCCAAGCGATTGAAGCTCTCCAAATTCCACATGTTCGGCCTGGGCACCTGGATGATTAAGCGCCTGATGAAAGATATAAATATGCCGTCCGTGGAGGAGTTCATCGTAATGGCTCATGAGATGGGGGTGAAGCTTATACCCTGCAGCACTTCGTGCGGGTTGATGGGCGCTGATCAGGAAGCTTTTCGTCCCGAGGCAGAACCTTTGGCCGGTGCTGCCTACTTTCTGGCCGAAGCCAGCAACTCGAAGGTGACCCTCTTTATATAAACAGGCTTTTACTTATGCGAATTAAGGAGGGGTAGATGAAGGCAGATCAAAGCCTGGACTGCGTGGGGCTCTATTGCCCTATGCCTATCGTTAAGACTGCGGAAAAAATTAAAAAGCTGAAGACGGGCGAGATACTGGAAGTGGTGGCTGATGATAAGGGGATAAAGCTGGACATGCCTGCCTGGGCTAAGGCTACCGGTCATGAGTTCTTAGGCACGGAAGAGAAGGACGGTGAGATCAAGGTTTATGTGAAAAAGACTCACGACTGATGAGAGGTCTCTCTTAAGTATTGAGAATTGACTGTTCAATTCAATAAAAGATGGAGACGCGGCAGGCCGCGCCTCTTTCATTTATGGTCGGTTCTTCTGGGTTTAGCGTTACCTGTGTAGTAGCTATGTCGGGATTTCCACCATATTTCGATAAAGGCGCCTATAAAACTGGCCACTATAACACCTAAGAAAAGCAGCGCAAGGGCTTGCCATGTCATCTTAAATATCCTCGTCATGCCGCAGCTTCACTGCCTGGATGTTAGAGCCACGGCATCAGTTCCGCCTTTTTCGAGAATATCGTATAGGAAATATACCAATTTGTCAAGGACAATCCACTTGCCTCATCCTCACCTTTGCCACAAAAATTTCGCAGAAATGGGGTCTAAAAGCGGTTTTTTAACTTCCTGTGCTCGCTTGCCTTGACAACGTATGAAGGTGATAGTAGCCTTGTGGCGAGGTACGATGGTCTGGTGGAAACGCTGATATTGGGTATAGGGAACACAATTCTCAGCGATGATGGTGTTGGCTGCAGAGTAGCGCAGCAGCTCGAAAAGAAGCTCAAGGGCCGCCCTGATGTAACTGTGAAGGAGACATCGCTGTCCGGGTTGAGCTTGCTTGATGAAGTGGCTGGCTATAAACGGCTGATCGTTATCGATGCCATTCAGACGCAGGACGGCAAGCCCGGAGCTATTTATAAGCTGTCCCCCGACGATTTCAAAAAAGGACGCATGGCTATCATCCACGATTTGGGTCTGTTCTCCACCCTGGAGTTGGGTCTCAAGCTGGAGATGGAGATGCCCGGCGAGGTGATTATCTTCGCCATTGAGGCTAAAGATATGGTCACATTCTCCGAGAAATTAAGCCCGGAGGTGGAGAAGGCTATCCCCAAGGTGGTTGGAAGGGTATTAAAGGAAGTGGGTTAGTTTGGGACATTTGCCGCATTGTGTAGGGAGCGTGTGTAGGCACAGCACGCTGTGCCTACACATTTTGTAGATGTTGATTCGCTGAAAAGAAAGGAGCGGGTTTCAAACCCGCCCCTACAAATTCTACGGTTAGTTCCTGGTAAATTAGTCGGTGTGCACCTCGTCCAGCACTTCGCCGGTGTGGCTGATTAACTCTATGGACAGCGGCATCTGGCCTATGGCGTGGGTGGCACAGGACAGGCACGGGTCGTAGCAGCGTATCGCCACTTCTACGCGGTTGAGCATGCCCTCCGTGAGCCTGTCGGCCTTGACATAGTCCTTCGCTACCAGATAGACGGCGCGGTTCAGTGCCAGGTTGTTGTTCTGAGTGGCCACGATGATATTTGCCTTCTTAATAGTGCCGGCGGAATCTACCCAGAAGTGATGGAACAGGGTGCCGCGCGGCGCTTCGAGGACCCCTACGCCTTCCTCGTTATATTTGGATGAGGAGGCTCTCAGCTCGGTGCCGCAAATATCGTCATTCTGCAGCAGCTCTTTCACCCTTTCTGTGGCATAGAGGCCTTCGATAAGCCGTGCGTAGTGGAAGAACAGCGAGCCTTCCACCATGCCTCCGTTGCCCAGCTTCTTGAACTCCTTGAACTCTTTATTCGCCAGCGGTGTGGGGATGTTATCGGCTACGTTGACTCGTGCCAGCGGACCGACGCGGTACATGCCGCCGGGATAGCCCATCTTCTTGTAGGTGGGGAACTTCATGTATGACCAGTCTTCCACCCGCTCTTCGACGATGGAGAGGTAGTCCTTACCTTCAACCTGGTCTTCCAGGACGAAGCCTTTGGCGTCCAACAGTCTGAGCTTGCCATCGTAGAGCTGCAGGTTGCCCTTGTCGTCAACTAGTCCCAGATAAGCCGACGGGAAGCTGGCAAAGTTCGCCATGAGGTCTTTGTTTTTAGCTGCGATGTCCTTGATTATACTCAAGCCTAACTGATATATGGCGATGACATCCCCTATCTTGCTGAGGAACTCATCCCTGGACTTGGGCGAGAGCGCCGTATTCACTCCGCCGGGTATGGCGAAGTTGGGGTGCACCCTTTTTGAACCCAAGGTCTCGATGATGGACTGTCCGTAGGCCCTGCACCAAACTGCCTTCTTAGCAAGCTCTGGGTTCGCCCCTATGAGGCCGACAACGTTCCTGATGGCCGGGTCAGCATCCATGCCGAAGATAAAGTCGGGGCTGGCCAGATGGAAGAAATGGAGTGCGTGTGACTGCACATACTGAGCCATATGAATCAGCTCTCGAAGAAGCCTGGCGGTGGGCGGCAGCTCCACCCCCAGTATGGCGTCACCCGCCTTGGCCGATGCCAGGTGGTGGCTCACCGGGCAGATGCCGCAGGCTCTCTGCGTGATTAAGGGCATCTCCCAGAAAACGCGGCCCTCGCAGAATTTCTCAAAACCGCGCATTTGAAGGACATTGAGGCGAGCCTTGGCCACGTTTCCCTTTTCATCCAACTCTATGGTCACCTTGCCATGTCCCTCCAAACGGGTTAGCGGCTTTATCTCTATTACCTTTCTTTCTCCGGCCATTTCAGTACCTCCTCAACTAGTCGAAGCGCATCATGTCGCTGGGCAACACGGGAATTCGTCCCTGAAGGAGTTCGCTCAAAGCGTATTTAATGTCTTTGGCTCGAGGTGGGCAACCAGGAACGAAGCAGTCCACTTTGACCACGGCGTTGACCGGTAGCGCCTTCTCCAGAAGAACGGGTATCTCCGGCGAAGACGGTATCTTCCCGTCTTTCACGCTCTCGCACTCTATATAGGCACGCCGCAGCACAGCTTCCTTGGGGAAGGCATTGCGCATGGCGCAGATGCCACCGAAGCAAGCGCAGTCTCCCAGCACAATGAGTATCTTGCATTTTGCCCTGAGCTCTTTCGCTTCCTCCTCTTGCTCATTCATGCCTATAGCCCCGGTGATAAGCCCGACATCCACTTCAGGAAACTCCTTAATGTCCGTTATCGGGCTTCTGGTGAACTCCACCGCCTGGGCTAAGTCGATGACAAATTCGTCAACATCCAGTAGCGACATTTCGCATCCAGCGCAGGCGTCCAGCCAGGAAGTAGCCAATTTCACCTTTCCCATAGCAGCAACCTCCATTTATGCAGGGTGTCTTTGTTTATATTCCCTTAGCCAGTTTGGTGATGATCTCAACATCATCCTTGATGCCTGAAGACGGTTCCAACACCTTCTGGGAATGGCCGACCTTGCCATCAAGGGAGACGTACTTGCCTTTGCGTTCCGCCCAGATTGGCGAAGGCAGCACTACGTCGGCGCAGTCTGTCAACTGAGAGCGGTAGCTTGCCTGTGCTACCAGGAACTCAGCCTGACCTACCTGGTCCACCCAATCGCCCGTTTCAAAGGTATCGTCGCTGAACAGGACGTAAGCCATCTTGGGCTTGATCTTGGCCATGCCGTCCTGATTAGCGAGCCCGAGTTCCCATGCCCCCCGGCTGTTGCCTCTCGGCTTAAGTGAGATCACCTTCAAGCCATCGTGGTTTGCCAGTTTAGCCAGGTCGAGCAGGCGAGCGATGAGTTTGGGGTTGTTAGCTGAGAGCACACCATCACCGTAAACAATTACAGGATTCTTGGCCCTGCTCAGCATGGCTGCGGCCTTTTGTATCGCATCCTTATCCAGGCCGGTTTTTTCCACAGCCCTGCCTAAGGAGATAAACCTCATCGATTTCTCGGTGCTCTTTGTCTTCTTAGCCACCAGTCCTTCCAGAGCGCCCAGAAGAGCTGCTTCGCTACCGTTATCAGGACGCAGATAGATATCGGAGCGAAAACCGAAGGTATTCGGGCGAGAGTCTACGACTATGACGTTCACCTTTTTCTGAGTCTTGGCGCGCAGTATGTAGCTGCCAGCTACGGGATGGGTCTCCAGAGGATTAGAGCCAACCACCATCACGCAGTCGGCATCCATGATGGATTCCAGCGGGCTTTCTATCTCAAGACCCTTGCCGTTCTTTGAGAAAGTGCTGATACCCTGGATAACGGCTCTATAGCCCGAACCGTCAAATGTGTCAATAAAACTGGTGCCTATAGTATTGCGCATGAACTTGACAAAAGCTTCCAGCGTTTCACTGGGGCACAGGCTGGAGGCGAACCCGGCTATACTGCTGGCTCCGTAGTAAGCCTTGTAGTCCTTTATTTTCCCGGTGATGAGTTTCATGGCATCTTCCCAGGATGCGGGTTCGAGATCGCCTTTTTTATTTCGAATGAGAGGAGTAATTATTCTTTGGTTCTCATTGTAGACCTGCTGGAAACGCCCCATAAGGCAGAGTTGCCCTTTTAGTCCGGCGAGGTTGGCCCCGTCGATTCGCACTATGTTATTGTCCTTGACGAGCACGTCAATCTCGCAGCCGATGCCGCAAAGACTGCAAATACTGTGGATGACCTTTCCCTCACTGGTTCTGCCTCTGTAGGCGCTGACCTTGCTGAAAATAGCTCCCGTGGGGCACGCCTGCAGACAGGCTCCACAGGAGATGCAGGAAGACTCGCCCAGGGGCTGGTTCAGGTCAGCCGCTATAAGGGTGCGCCAGCCGCGCCTGCTGAAGTCCAGTGTGTGGTTTCCCACCACCTCGCCGCATACACGCACGCAGCGGCCGCAGAGTATGCAGCGGTTGTGGTCGATAACCATGAAATCATTCAGGGTATCGGTAGGCAGCGCGGGGAAGGTGTAGGGATAACGCGCATGGTCCATCTGATAGCGGTAAGCCTGTGCCTGAAGCTCGCAGTCGCCACTGGCGGCGCAGAAGAAGCAGAAATGGTTGCGTTCAGTGAACATCAGCTCCAGGATGAGGCGGCGGTACTTCTCCAGGTTCGGGGTATGAGTCCTGACCACCAGCCCATCCCGGGCGGGATAGGTACAGGAAGGGTTGATGCGCCGCTCTCCGTCTATCTCCACCACGCACAGTCGGCAGGCGCCGACATTGGATAGTCCCTCCATGAAACAGAGCGTGGGAACATAGATGTTATTGGCGCGGCAGAGCTGCAGTACAGTGTCTCCCTCTTTGCCTTTTACCTGGTTGCCGTTGACGGTCAGAGTAATTTCTTTTCTATCACTCATCGGTCTATTCCTCCCCTCCTACTTCGAGGTCGCATCGCAGGCAGCGGGAGGCCTCCTCTCTGGCCTCGTTTGGCCTAAAAGCTAGGACAATCTCTTTGTAAGAAGACTTCCGCTCTCTGGATTCTATCTCGGCAGGATGCATTCTTGCTCTCTCCTTGACCTCATCTTCGGTGGGAGCTATTTGAGGGACTTCTATAGGTTCGTAGCCATCTCTCTCTACGAATGGAGAAAGTGGTTTACCCTGTAAATATCGCTTGATGGACGTAGCAGCTCTCTGTCCGGCTGCTACTGCCCAGATAACAGTCTTGGGTCCGGTCATGGCATCGCCGCCGGCGAAAACGCCAGGCTTATCGGTGGCCAGGGTGCGTGGGTCTGCCACAATAGTGCCTCCCTTGCCCACTTTGACGCCGCCGTCTTTTATGAAGGCTGTGTCAGGCCGCTGTCCGATAGCCTCAATTACGGTGTCTACCACCATGGGATAGGTGTATTCCGGGCTTGTCATCGGGCTGGGAGTGCGTCGCCCGCTGGAATCGAACCCCTTCAGCTCCATGCGTACACATTCCAGTCCGGTCAGCTTTCTGTTCTGGCTCAACACCTTGGTTGGTGCCACGAGACAGTCGATATGGATGCCTTCTTTTTCGGCTGCTTCTATCTCCTCTTCAATGGCTGGCATATCTCTACGCTCTCTCCGGTAGAGGATATGTACATCTTCAGCGCCTTGCCTGACGGCTGACCGGGCGGCGTCTATAGCCGAGTTACCGCCACCCACCACTGCCACTTTTTTACCGATCTTCGGCTTCCTGCCCAGGCTCGACTCTCTGAGGAAGTCTATCGCATCGTAGACCCCTTCGACATCCTCGCCGGGGATACCCATCTTGTCCCCTTTATGCGCGCCGCAGGAAATGAAGACTGCCTTGTAGCCTTCTTTAAACAGACTGTCTATATCATTGACCCTGGTATTCAGTTTAAGTGCCACACCCAGCTTCAGGATATTATCTATCTCGGCCTGCAGGATCTTCTTGGGCAGACGGTACTCAGGGATAGCCACTGCCATCATGCCGCCAGCCACAGGTAATGCCTCGAAAACTGTTACATTGTAGCCCTCCCGGACCAGTTCGTAGGCGG
>JAJYLC010000028.1 GCA_021787935.1 Chloroflexota bacterium
CATGACCTCCATCGCCATCCTGCCCCCCTAGTGCCAGAAATTTATCCTTCGCTATCCCGAGCGAATCCCAGTAACCGTGAAATGACCTCTCTACAAGCTCGGTGGAGAAGACATCGTGGCCAGCAGGGACCGGTGTGTGGGTAGTGAAAGTAGTAGTCGCCCGTATCTTTGGCATAGCTTCACCGAACGTTGCGCCCTGCTCTACTTCCTCACGGATGCGTTCCAACATCATGAAAGCCGTATGGCCTTCGTTAGCATGCCATAGACTCGGTTTGATGCCCAGGGCCCGGAGGAGGCGTACGCCGCCGATCCCCAAAATCATCTCCTGCTGTATGCGCAGCTCGCGGTCTGCTATGTAGAGCCTGGCCGACAAGCGACGGTCCTGAGGGGTATTCTCCTCCACATTAGTGTCGAGTAAATATACAGTCGTGCGGCCCACCCGGATTTGCCAGGCGCCAAGGTACACGAACCTATCCTCTAACTGAATTTTAACCAAGGAGTCTCTGCCGCCAGGGAAAGGAACCGGAGTTATAGGGGATTCGCTAAAATCCAACTGACTGTATATCTCCTCCTGCCAGCCTTCAGCGGAGATATGCTGGTGGAAATAGCCCTGGGGATACATAAATCCGACCCCGACCACGGGCAGCCCCAGGTCGCTCGCTTCTTTGCAGATGTCCCCAGCAAGTATCCCCAGACCGCCAGCATAAATGGGAACAGAGTTATGAATAGCAAACTCCATAGAGAAGTAGGCAACAGGACCCGGCAGCAGTCCAGGATAATTAGTGTTGAACCAGGTATCTTGGGCTGACATATCGGCGTCGAATGCTGCCATCACGGAATCATACAAAGAGAGAAAAGCCGGATCGGTGGCAGCTGCCTTCAATTTATCAGGATTTAAATCGCGTAACTGCTTGACTGGATTGTGGCCAGTTACTCTCCACATAGGATAGTCCAGCGCCCTGAAAAGGTCGCGCGCCTGCTGATGCCAGCTCCACCATAGGTTGTGAGCAAGCTCGTCCAGCCTTCGTATGCGTTTTGGCAGTGTTAATTTCGAGAGCATGTTAATTGGGTGTCCTTCACTTTATCTAAATGAGTTGAATAGCTTGCGCCTATAGTATAATACACCAGCGCAGCAATGGTGCATAGGTGAACAGTGAAGCCTGTTATCCTTGTTTCCGCAACTCGCCGGCGATACCCGCAGCCCAGGAAGCTATGGCATCCCAGTCTCGGAAATCACCAACCGGAGCCCTGATGATCCTAACAACCAACCTTTCGAAAAAATTCAGCTTCTTCATGTCCAGCATGCCGTGGAAGATAGCAATGTCGCGCGGCCGGATACGCTCGATAATGGATCCTTGTGACTTGGGGAAACGCCAGCCTTTCGTCAACTGAACCGGGTCACCCTTACCCAGGGGCCCGCTGGAAAAGAGCCACACAGGCCTTTGTGACAGCAGCTTTTCATTGGTCTTGAGGAATTTCCCCACCTCTTTGCGCCATTGCCCCATGTAAATCGCACTACCCAGCACAACAGCCTTGTACGGTGCCAGGTCGCTGACGCGGTTGACAGACGACACGTCAACCTGCAAACCGGCTTGACGCAGCACCTGACCTATCTTCTCGGCAATCTCCCCAGTCGCGCCATACTTCGATGCATAAGCCACCAGAACCCTAATTTCCATTTGAATTTTTCCTCCTTTTCAAAAATTCCCCGCCATTTATCGATTATTTTTCAGAAACAGTTCCCACAGGAATGGCTTGCCATGCCCAGGATATACGGTATTTATTTTTACACTTTTCAGTTTTTCCACACTGGCATATGCCGCTTCCCAGTCGTCCATAATGGAATTGAGGGCTGGTTTTGCTCCATTTATAAACAAGTCGCCGCAGAACAGGTCGCCTCCGGCTGTGAGGATTACTATTGAACCCTTTGAGTGCCCCGGAAGATGAAGCGCCTTAGCATCGAATCCATATTCAGACAGATTGTATCCATCCATAATATGTAAATCTGGTTCAAATCTCTCCGATTTGCCAAATCCATAGAGGGGAGGGGTTATCATTCTAATAAAAATATTGCCTTTTTTTCTGTTACAGAACATGTCTCCACGTTTGACGATTTCCGAATCATCATCGTGCAGGGCTATTTTTACACCGTACTTTTTGCGGAGATACGCGGCATTGCCGGCATGGTCGAAATCTCCATGAGTCAATATTACAAGCTTGAGATTACCGGGCTGGCAGCCCGCGCTGCCAAGCTCTTTTTCAAGGTCGGCATGCTTATTTGAACATCCCGTATCAATCAGAATGAAGACTGTATCAGTTTTTACGAGATAACAATTTACGCTACCCAATCTATAAGGCAGCGATAAACTGATGGTTTTAATTTCGGTGGTCATTGTTTTGCCTATCAATCAGTTGCTTTTCAGGAACTTGTCCATCGGGAATGGCTTACCGTGCCCTGGGTATACGGTTTTTATGTTTAACTTCTTCAGTTTTTCAACGCTGGCATTGAAGTCTGCCATATTGTCAATAAAACGGATACCTGGCTTTCCCAAAATATTGTAAAGCAAGTCGCCGCAAAACAAGTCGCCGCTGCCTGTCAGGATCCCCAGGGAACCCTTTGAGTGTCCCGGGAAATGGAGGACTTTAGCATCGGCCCCGTATCCGGAGAGATCAAAACCTTCGTCGATACTTAAGTCCGGCTTGAATACATCAAATTTGCCGGGCCTAAAGAAAAACGACATTACCGACATTATTCTGAAGATTGTTGAGAATTTGTCCGGTTTGGCCTTTCTGTTCCAGGACATGTCGCCTCGTTCAACCATTCCGGAATCATCAGCGTGCATGGCAATTTTTGCACCGTACTTTTCACGGAGGTAAGCGCAATTGCCGGCATGGTCCAAATCTCCATGAGTCAATATTATAAGATTGAGATTACCAGGCTGACAGCCCGCGCTGGCAAGCTCTTTTTCAAGGGCTGCGCGCTTAGAAGGAAAACCGGTATCGATAAGGATATAACCGCTTCCGTTTTTTACAAGATAACAATTGACGCCACTCAAACTGATGATTTTAATCTCTTGCGGCATGTTTCACGCCTTATTTTGGTGGCAGTTACGAAATTACTTCTTGCTCTCCAGGACCCTTTTTGCCCAGGCCGCAGCCCGCTCCAATTCTCCCTCTTTCAGCGGACCTTCTTTGCCTTTAACGAAGAATGGTTCAGGAGGCAAAAGGAGAGTACCGCCCTTTCTTTTCAGACTTTCTCCGATTTTTCCTGCGGCATAGCCAAAGATTCCGACCAGTTTGGTGGAGAATCTGGTATCGAAGGCAGCTACCCTGATACCTTTAACGGCAGGTTCAGGAAGTTTGTTAAGGAAGTCTTGAATCGCTTTCGTTGGCCTGCCTCCCTGAGTAGGCGATCCGACCAGGAGGAGGTCAAGGGCTGCGAAGTCCGAGGAATTCACCTCGCCCGGGCGGAGTACCTTTACCTCACCAGCAACAGCGCCGCTGATAGCTCTGGCGATTTTCTCCGTATTTCCATAAAATGAGTCATATATTATAAGAGCTTTCATTATAGACCCTCCACATGATATTAGATTACCAAGTCTACTCCAAAATCAACAAAGCCTCAAGCATAGGCAGATTCATTTAGTAGTCAGCACTGGCTTTCATCTCTATCTATCTCTTGCCGGAAGAGCGGGACATACCTGCGTGTCTGCCCGAATTTGAGCTCCTGCACGTCCATAGGGGGCTCTAGGCAATTTGTGAACTGCTTATGCGGAGCGTGTGTTCCTACAACCCAGTATAAAGAGCAAGGATTTGAGCTTGACGAGCCTTCGAGCGTATGTTAAAATTTTATTTTGGTGGAGCCTAGCCGCGTGGCCTAATTTTTGCTGTGATTTATTGTTGCTGCTTATTCGAGGGAAATGCCTTGCGCACCTTGTGTACTAAGGGCATAAGGGGACAAGGCTTTTTATTTGTTTACAGAATAATAAACACCATCTAAGGAGTGTGTCATGGCTAAAGTACAGACAAAGCTCTTCCGAAGACCCGAAGATGCGAAGAAGGCAATAAGCGAACTCAAAGCCAAAGGCTTCAAGGCGGAGGAGATAGGAGTCGTAACCAGCGGCAAAGGCAAGGAAGAGATGGCAGACAGCATAAAACCCACAGCAGACGTTAATTCTGTGACTGCCATGGGTCATGCTACCTCCCTGTCCAAATCAGGCGATAACCTTGCTAAGGCGCTGGCTGAGTTCTGGAGTGTTCCTGAGGAGACTGCTAACTACTACCAGCACGGCATTTCATTAGGCGGGATCGTAGTCAGCGTACATGCTGACGATGCCCAGTCAGAGAAAGCACACGAGATACTGAGAGATGCTTCGGCACACCAGCGCAAGAAAATGCCCCTGCAGCAAATCAGCCCGGGGTTTCTCAAGGCCAGCCGTATGAGTTCTACCAATCCTATAGACGCACCGATGTCCGGAGACTTCCGAAGATATTAATGGAGGCTTAGAAAAATGTCGAAATTTATCGCCACTCGAGCAATTAGAGGCGCTCACGCCGCCATCAAAATGGCGGACGATACGCTTCAGGATGCCCTGAAGAAAATGGGGCCAGATACCCCCGTAGTGTTCAAGGACAAGATAGGCGGGGGTACGGCATTCTACCTCCCCACTATCTGGGGGCTTCTGGGTACTAAGGTGCAAAAGCTGGGCGAGCTGGTACCTGTCATGGATTATGCCAGGGGCTTGCTGCCTCCTGTGCCAGCGGAAAACATGTGGCTACCATACCTCGGTGAGACTCTGGACGCCGGAGCAGCTACCCTATATGCCTTTGAAACTATCGAGGCTGTACGCTTCGCCAAGGGCGAACAGCCGGAGAAAAAGGATGGCTTCGAGTATAATGGCCCTATCAATGATACCCAGATGAGAGCCTGGGGCATTCAGCTGGTGGATGGCAGAATGCCTGGGTTCGCCGCCCTGGTCGGCTGCGCCAAAAGCACCGAAGTAGCAGTTAAGATCGTGCGCGAGCTGCAGTCCAAGGGTCAGCTAATCTTCATCAGCAGTAACAGAAACGGGCGCAATGTTGCCGACCAGTTGCGCGAGGCTGGCGTAGAGATGGGCTATGATACCTTTATAGTCCCCTTCGGCACCGACATCGTATCTGCTATCTACGCCCTCGGCTTCGCTACCCGCGCTGCCCTGAGCTTTGGAGGCGTCGAGCCGGGTGATTACCGCCGCATCCTACTTTATAATAAGTTCCGCTGCTTCGCGTTTGTGCTCGCTCTGGGCCCGATTACCGACATGGAGTATGCAGCGGCGGCCGGGGCTATTAACTACGGATTCCCTGCATTCGCTGACACCGTGATACCTAATATCCTGCCCACAGGAATCACCAAATTCGAACACGTGGTTAGCATGCCCTTCGATGACATCCCGGGCAAGGATGACCTCGAGAAAGCAGAAAGGCTGGTGCAACGCTGCATCGAGCTTCGCGGTATCAAGATTAAGATAGCCAAAGTCCCCATACCCGTTGCCTTCGGTCCAGCGTTCGAGGGCGAGGTTGTACGCAAGGCCGACCTGGCGTGCGAGTTCGGTGGCAAGGGCGGCATGTGTTTCGAATGGTTAAGAATGAAAGGCCTGGACGAGGTCGAGGATGGCAAGGTCACAGTAGTGGGGCCCGATATGGATTCCTTTGCAGTAGGCTCCAAAAACCCGCTGGGCATTGTGGTTGATGTAGCTGGGCGCAAGATGCAGAAGGACTTCGAGCCCGTCCTGGAGCGCCAGATTCACCACATGATGAACGGCGGCGAAGGCATTTCCCATCAGGGGCAGAGAGATATCACCTGGATACGAATACACAAGAACGCAGTCGCCAAAGGATTGAGACTGCGGCACTTCGGCGATATACTTCATACCTGCCTGAAGAACGATTTTGGCGCTATTGTGGACAAGGTGCAGGTTACACTCTACACTCAGCCTGACAAAGTGAAGGAGTTGATTGAGCAGGCACGCGCTGTGTACAAGGAGAGAAACGCTCGTATGGCTGGACTCATCGACGAGGCTGTGGATACCTTCTATAGCTGCACGCTGTGCCAGTCGTTCGCGCCGACCCATGTCTGCGTCATAAACCCGGAGCGCGTGGGCTTATGCGGTGCTTATAGCTGGCTCGACTGCCGGGCAGCGTATGAAATCAAGCCCACTGGCCCCAACCAGCCGGTGCCCAAAGGCAGGGTAATTAACGAGAAAAACGGTGAGTGGGAAGGCGTTAATAAGTTCGTCAACGAACACTCACAGAAGAAAATAGAAAGGTTTACTATTTACTCACTAATGGATGCCCCCATGACCACCTGCGGCTGCTGCGAGTGCGTTATGGCAATCATACCCGAAGCCAACGGGGTTATGATTGTATCGCGCGATGACTACGGTATGACCCCTTGCGGCATGACCTTCACCACCCTCATGGGCACAGTCGGCGGCGGCTTGCAGACACCGGGTATGATGGGCCACGGCAAGACTTATGTCACTAGCAAGAAGTTCATCCCCGTTGAGGGAGGAATTAAAAGAGTGGTATGGCTCTCGAAGAACCTGAAAGAGGAACTGGCAGAGGAACTGAAAGCTGCCTGTGAGCGAGAAGGCGTTCCCGACCTCATGGACAAGGTCGCCGATGGCAGCCAGGTTACCACAGTAGAGCAATTGCTTCCCTGGCTCGAGGAGAAACAGCATCCCGCTTTGACTATGGATCCCATAATAGGCTGATATGGCTAGAACAGGAAAAAGGTTTTAATGTATAAAACGAGGGTCGCTTTACTGACCCTTGTTTTATGCTTGCAGGTTTTAACGCGCCATACTAAATAAAGGAGGTTCCTATGCCGGGAGTAGAGATTCCCATTGAGAAATGGACCGGGAAAATAAAGGAGGTGAAACTGGGAGGGGGCAAGAGAAAAGAGATAGTCCTTGGCGGCGAGAACACCCTGCCTTTCCTTAGTTTCGAAGGCTCCGTTCCTCATCCGCCTACCGTAGCTATAGAAATCCAGGATAAAGAGCCAGCCGGCTGGTCTCCTATCCTGCTTTCCGCCTGGGGCGATGCAGTGAAAGACCCGGCAACCTGGGCCAAGAAAGCTGCGGAATACGGTGCCGAGGCCATATCATTGAGATTGGTAAGCGCCCACCCCGAGATGGGCGATACAGGCGCCGACGTAGCCAAGAAGACGGTGGACAAAGTGCTGTCGGCGGTTGACCTGCCGCTTATTGTCATAGGTCCCGGCGTAGCTGAGAAAGATAACGCAGTTCTGGTTGCAGTGTCCGAGGCAGCAAAGGGACAGCGTATCGCAATAGGCAACTGCGAGGAGAAAAATTATCGTACGGTCGCTGCCGTATGCATCTCAGACGGGCATGCCGCCATCGCCAAGAGCCCTCTGGACATAAACTTGGCTAAACAGCTTAATATCCTGCTTACCGACATAGGAGTGCCTGCCGACTCCGTCATCATGGACCTGGACACTGGGGCGCTGGGATACGGCCTGGAGTACGCTCTATCCATTCGCGAACGCGTGCGGCTGGCCGCACTTGGCGGCGACGCTATGGTCAGCATGCCTGTTTTGAGCCATGCCGGTGCCGAGGCTTGGCGACAGAAAGAAGCAAAAGCCAGCCAGGGTATGCCGCCTGGTTGGGGCTCAGTAGAAGAACGTGGCATTATCTGGGAGGAACTTACCGCTTTAACTGTGCTCAATGCGGGCTCTAATATAGTCACTATGATGCACCCCAAGTCCGTCGAGCGGATTAAGGCTACCATCCACAAGCTGATGGGGAAAAAATAGAGGAAAGGAGAGCTGAACAATGGCACTGACAGGTATTCAAATCTATAAGTTCTTACCCAAAACGAACTGCAAGGAATGCGGCCAGCCTACATGTCTGGCCTTTGCCATGAAGCTGGCAGCGAGCCAGGCCGAGCTTTCAGCCTGTAAATATGTCAGCGAGGAATCTAAAAAGGCGCTGGAAGCAGCTTCCAAACCGCCGATTCGCTTGGTGGCCGTGGGCGCCGGAGACAAGAAAATCGAGGTGGGCAACGAGACAGTCATGTTCCGCCACGAGAAAACGTTCTTTCATCGCCCTGGACTCGTAATCAGGGTCAAGGATTCCGCCGGCCCTGAAAAAGCGGCCAAGACCGCGGAAGAGGTTGGCCAGTACAAGGTAGATCGTGTGGGGATGACATTCGGTATTGACGGCATCGCCATCCAGAACGACTCCGGAAACGCAGCCACATTCGCTCAGTGTGTTGCAGCGGTCAGTGCTAAAACTACTCTGCCACTGGTCTTGATGGCGACAAACCCCGACAGCATTAGCTCAGCGCTGGAAAAAGTCGCCAAGGCAAAGCCGGCTATCTACGCCGCAACTAAGGAAAATATCGACAAGATGATAGAGTTGGCGAAGAAGTATGCCTGCCCTATGGCTGTGCGAAGCTCAGACGGGTTGAACGAGCTTGCCGAACTGACAGATAAGGCGGCAAAGGCCGGTGTGGAAGACCTTATCCTCGACCCCGGCGTTCGAGGCTTTGGTGACACGCTGGTCACCTTTACCCAGATGAGAAGGTTGGCCTTGAACAAGCGATTCGAGCCCGTGGGCTATCCTCTAATATCCTTCCCCGGAGAAGGTGTTGCTTCTCCAGACGAGGAAGCGATTCTGGCGGGACAGCACATAGCCAAATATGGCGGCATCATCGTTCTGGACCACTTCTCTCCTGCTTTCGTTTACGGCCTGCTCACGCTGCGGCTCAATGTTTACACCGACCCGCAGAAACCAATCCAGATGAAGCCAGGCCTGTATCAGATTCTGGAGCCCAAGCCAACCAGTCCGCTCTGCGTGACTACGAATTTCTCGCTGACCTACTTCTCCATAGCCGGAGAACTCGAGGCAGCAGGCTGGCCATCATGGCTGCTGGTCTGCGATACAGAGGGGCTCTCGGTGTTGACTGCCTGGTCGGCAGGCAAGTTCGATGCTGATAAGATAGCCAAGACAGTCAAAGGACAAAATGCTGCGGAGAAGGTAAGCCACCGCAATGTGGTTATCCCGGGCGGAGTGGCAGTGCTGAGAGGCGAGCTCGAGGAGGCGCTGCCTGACTGGAAGATTATGGTAGGTCCGCGCGAAGCCATGGCTGTGGGCGGCTTCCTCAAGGAACACTGGAAGTCTTAACAATTCTTGAATAAGAAGGGGTAGGCTGGGCTATCAACCCTTCTACCCCTTTGATAGTTTCAAATACCGCAAGCGATCGGGAAATGACTACAACCATAGCTATCGCTGGTAAGGGCGGCAGCGGCAAGACTACTATCGCTGCCCTTCTCATCAAACTGCTCTCCCAAAAGGGCGCGGTTCTGGCTATCGATGCCGACCCTGCTACCAATCTCAACCTGGCCCTAGGTCTGCCCCTTAGCGATACTGTGGGCAAGGTGCGAGAGGAGATGGCAGCCAAGGTGAAAGCCAGAACCATGGAGCCCGGCCTGGCCAAGCAGGACTACCTGGATATAAAGATAAGCGAGGCTCTGGTGGAGTCGCCGAAAATAGACCTGCTGGCCATGGGACGGCCCGAAGGGCCGGGGTGTTATTGCGCTGCCAACAACATGATTCGCACCTGCGTTGACCGTCTGGGGAAGAACTACGACTACGTAGTAATAGATTGCGAAGCGGGCATGGAACACATCAGCCGCCAGACCACCCGAGACATCGATATCATGCTCCTGGTATCAGACCTTACGGTAAGAGGCCTCCTCACTGCCGCCAATATGAAGTCGCTGATAAAGGACCTGAGGACTTACGTAGGCAAGATTTATCTCATAGTCAATCGCGCCTCAAGCCCTCTGCCGCCTAAAATTGCCCAGACGATAGAGGAGGTATCTCTGCAAGTCATAGTCCTGATCCCCGAAGACCTGAAAATCAAGGAGCTAGAGGCGCAGGGCACTCCGCTTATCGAGCTGCCACTGGATTCAGCCTTACAAAAAGGAGTAGCCGAGGTAGCTAAGAAATTGGGGCTTTTATAGAAGCCTACTGATAAAAAGGAGGGAATTAGATGAAGCTGATCGCCATAGGTGAGTGCATCCACATTATCTCAAAGGATGTTAAAGCGGCAGTCGAGAGTCGCGATAAAGCATTTATCCAGAACCTGGCGAAAATGCAGGCAGAGAAGGGCGCTGATTATCTTGACCTCAACATCGGTCCCCAGAAAAAGGCTGGTCATGAGGTCATGCCCTGGATGGTGCAGACCATTCAGGAGGTCGCCGACCTTCCCCTTTCTTTGGACACCTCCAACGCTGCTGCTATCGAGGCCGGGCTTAAGGTTTGCAAGAAAACGCCGCTAATCAACAGCACCGACGCCACAGAGGAACGCCTAGGTGCCATGATGCCTCTGGCAGCTAAATATAACGCCAATATCATCGCCCTTACCCTGGCGAAAGGCGGCATCCCCACCACCGCCGATGCCCGCGTCGAACTCGCCACCGAGCGCACTTTCACCGCGGCTGCACAATACGGCGTGCCCATCGAAAACATCTGGCTCGACCCGCTCGTGTTGACCGTGAACGGCAACCAGGACCAGGCGCAGCAGACCATAAATGCAGTGAGGTTCTTCAAACAGTTGGCAGACCCACCGCCCAAGACCACCTGCGGGCTCTCCAACGTGTCCAATCAATGCCCCCCCGACCTACGTCCCTTGCTCAACCGCATTTTCTTGATCATGATGGCGGGTGCCGGACTGGATTCCGCAATCCTCGACCCCTTAGACTTTGAGACCATGGAGGCAGTGCGCATCCTCGACACCAGGGACGATTCCACGCCTAAGGGTAAGCTATATCTGGGAATCTACGATGCTTATGCAGCTATGGAGCAGTTCGATACTAGCAGCGTGGACATGAGCGACCCTGAGCTAAGCAATATTGCCAAGACCGTCAACATCATGCAGAACAAAACGCTCTATGCCCACGGGTATCTGAAGCTGTAGAGGCTATCGCCTGCCGAAGCCCTTCTCAAGCTGAGACGAGCTGAGGTGAATCATGGTCGGCCTGCCGTGCGGACAGGTGCGGGGTTGAGACGCCTGTTCCAGTTGCCTTATTAAGTCCCGCATCTCTTCGTGACTCAATGCCTGCCCTGCCCGTACTGCGCCGTGACAGGCCAGCGAAATGGCAATCTCTTCGCGACGGTCTCCCTTCTCACCTTCTGCCAGAAAGTCCAGTACTTCAACCAGTGACTGCGCCACATTCTGCCCCCTGAGCACAGCAGGCACTGACCTCACCAGGTAAGTACGCTCGCCGAAGTGCTCTATGCCGAAACCATACTCGGAGAGGGCTTCAGACTGCAACTCCAATAACTCCTGCTGGCTCACCGTAAGCTCCACGGTCACAGGCTGGAGCAGCCCCTGGACCTCAACGGCCCTGCGTGAACGCTCATTGCGGATTTTTTCGAAGAGGACGCGCTCATGCGCGGCATGTTGGTCAATAAGATACATACCGTCTGGCCCCTCGGCGATAATATAGGTGTTGGCTAACTGTCCCACCACCCGCAGGATGGGCAATGATTTGGCGACAGGCTCGGTGCTCTGGGGCGGGGTGGCAATAGGGGTTCTGGTCACTGCCTCTTCAGGACTGTTAGCGAAGGCAGGAAGGCGCTCTGCTTGGGAAGCAGTTACCGGTTGAGGCGGTCCGGATAGAGTATCCAGCGTGGGCATGGGCGCCTGTACGGTGAGGGTATTTCGGACAGCTTTTTGTATCGCAGAGAAAATATCGCGCTCGTTGCGGAACCTGACCTCGTTTTTGGTAGGGTGAACATTGACATCAAGCTCCTTGGGATGAAGCGAGATATTGATTACGGCTATGGGATGCCTGCCTACCATGAGTAGGCCTTGATATGCCTCCTCGAGGGCGTAGGTGAGCATGCGGTTCTGCACCCAGCGCCTGTTGACGAAGAAGCTCATGTAGCTGCGACTGGCGCGGGTAAGCGTTATGGGGCTGACGAAGCCAGTTACACCGGGCAACATAGGGTCTGCGTTTTCCTTGGCCTCTATCATCAGCATAGCCTTAGCGACATCGAGGCCGTAGACTGAGCCCAGCACCTCTCTGAGATTGCCGCTGCCTGTAGAGCGGAAGGCGGTGCGACCATCTATAAGTAGGGTGAACCTGACTTCAGGAAAGGCCAAACTGTACTGTGCCACCAGGTTGCTGATGTGGCCGTTCTCGGTAGCAGTGGACTTAAGGAACTTCAGTCGGGCGGGTACGTTGCGGAACAGGTTGCGCACGGTGACCGTGGTGCCGACGGGGCAGCCGCGCTTGGCTTTCTCTAAAATTGCGCCATCTTTTATGTTAACAAAAATTCCAGACAGCTCATCTTTGCTGCGGGTTACCATGGTAACTTCGGAGACTGCCGCGATGGAGGGCAGGGCCTCGCCTCTGAAGCCGAGGCTGGAGATGCCCTCGAGGTCGTCCGCGGTAGCGACCTTGCTGGTGGCAAACCTCTCGAAGGCTAAATCAACCTCCTCAGGAGGTATCCCGATGCCGTTATCCACCACCCGAATGAGGCGCACGCCGCCGCCCTGCACCTCGATGGCGACCTGGGTAGCGCCGGCGTCCA
This sequence comes from Chloroflexota bacterium, assembly GCA_021787935.1. Lineage (GTDB taxonomy): Bacteria > Chloroflexota > Dehalococcoidia > SZUA-161 > SZUA-161 > JACWAE01. The sequence continues at coordinate 12,606 of JAJYLC010000028.1, forward strand.
GCGAGTTCTCCACCAGCTCCTTGACCACCGAGGCCGGCCTCTCCACCACCTCGCCCGCGGCGATCTTGGAAGCTACATCAGGGGATAAGATTCGAATAGGCATAGGGATAAATTTTCCCTTCCTTTTGGGTAGCCTGGAGCATCTGCTCCAGGCTACCCAATGTTATCTCTCTTAGCCAAATTGTGCCTAGCGCAAAGCAATTGAATATTTTCTGCCACCAACGAAGATCCCCCTTTTGAATAAGGGATTATGTGATCGAAGTGAAGATTGTCCTTGCTCCCGCACATAACGCAGCGCCCCTTATCTCGTTTCCAGACTTCTAACTTAACAAACGCGGGAATGATACGACTATGATCTATCTCCTCATATTGCATAGCAGAGTTCTGTAACTCACCAACCATTTCCAACTTGAACTTGAAAACATTCCTATCGTTACTAACCTCTTGCCATGCATCAATCAATTTGAACAATCCATTATATGCCCAAATTCCAGAATGTATCTTTTCATAAACCTTCACGAATTCAGGTTTACCTTGGTTTTGTTTGCATCTAACCGCCGCTTGGTAGAATAACCCATTCTGCGTAAGTGTGCCACTAGCATTGACCATTGCTTGGTCAACAGTTTTAGGTTCGGGACCATTTTTTTGCCTGGGGATATCATGTCCCTCGTATATCAAAACCCGACCGCTATCCTCAACCCTATCCGCATAGGGTGCACCAGTCCTAAGGCTCATTAGAATTACGCTAAATTCACCGTGCAGACGAAAATTCATCCCCCTTTGAAGATTTACACCCTCTTCCTGACACATTTCTAGATACGAGATAATATCTCCGAGCCTAATCATGTGACATTCCTTTTGAATATGTGGGAAATAACAACCATAGTATAACAGAAGAGTGTCAAGGGATTCATAGGGCAGCGGGCAGAGCACCGACCCTATGTTGTGTAGGGGCTCAAAATTTTGAGCCCCTACGTTTATCCTACAACGTCTCACCAGATATTACATTGCCAGCGTTTTTACCAATCCTGTAGGGGCACAGCGCGCTGTGCCCCTACCTTATCTAACCGCATTACACTGTATGATGTCTATACGGGCAAGTATCATGATATAATGCAGAGAAGGATAAAACTGGAGGATAACGGCATGGCAGGCAAAGACAAAGCCCTAATAGCCTATGGTACTCGCTACGGCGCAACCAAAGGGACTGCGGAGGAAATCGCCACCGTTCTCCGAAAAGAAGGCATCGACGTTCGGGTCATTAACGTTGGAAAAGAGCAAGTCGAGGATGTATCCCCGTACGATCTCATTGTCGTCGGCAGCGGCATAAAAATGGGCATGTGGACTAGTGAAGCTGAGAGCTTCATAAGTAAATTTCAGAAGGAACTGGCGAACAAGAAAGTGGCTTTCTTCGTCTCCGCTGGCTCATATAAGATAGACGAACTCCTCGGCAAGCCAGTCACTAAAATTAAGGAACAATACCTTGACGAAAAGGCTGCCAAATATCAACTACAGCCCATCGCCTTAGGCATTTTTGGCGGTATCTGGGACCGCAAAAACTTCCCCCGATGGTGGAAACCTGCTTCTTCAGTGTTTAAGATCTTCGACATTGACGCTCGAATCAAAGCTGCTGGCTACAAGGAAATCAAAACAGGCATCTGGGATAGTAGAGATTGGAACGCTATTCGCGCCTGGGCCGAGCAATTAGCACTGCAGCTCTTGAATGCCCCATGAGAACGATTTTGGGCGGCGTTGCCAGTTTCAGGGAAATGTCTATTTTACGAACATTTTCGCTATAGTTTGAGAGTTCCCTTGAAATATGTGTCTCTCACACTTTTCGCCTTGGTTTCGGCCCAGGCTTCCACGCCCATTTTCTTCATCAGACACAGATTGAACATCTTGATATTATGCGGTCTCTGGGAAGCCATGTCCGCATAGGGATGGAGATTGTCGCAGGGAAAGTCAGCACATTCAAAACAGAAATCGATACCCTTCTTCGAGATGCACCTATAAACCTTGCAGGGCTCCTTCATGCCAATCAAAGCAACCGTGCCATTCTCATTGCGACATCCTTTGCAGACTACCTTCTCAGGGGCAACACCCAGTCTTTTTGCTACGTTAGATCTCAGGACTTCGTCCTTTTCAGCCAGATATACTCCACAGTTGAAACAGTCTATTCCACACGGTGAAGTCATGTGCTTATAGTCCGTAAGACCCCCTTTCTATTTCACTCGCCTTATCATTTCTTGCCAACCCTGCACGCCTGTAGGCAAAGACCGCAACTGTGTTTTCTGCCAATCTTGGGTACATACTCCAGGCGCTTTGCGTTACATAGATAGGCATCGAACAACTTAGTCCTCTCTACTCCGCGCTTCCAGTTGACGTTGTGTATAGCGCCATAGGGACAGGCTTCCACGCAAAGGGAGCATTCCCCACACCGGTCTCTGGTAATGGGTTCCGCTGTTATGAATCCGGCGTCGGTCAGCATAGTGCCCAGGCTAATCCTGGGGCCATACTCCGGTGTAACCAGCAGAGCACACTTGCCGATCCAACCCAGGCCTGCGCAGGTCGCCGCTGTCTTATGGGGGAAAGCCTTTATCTCCCGAAGCTGCTTGTCGCTCTCTATCATCGTGCTCAGGGGCAGTGACTCATATTGATAGCCCCATCCCGACAGCAGGTCTCCGGCAATGCTTATCAATCGCCTCACGGGTATCTTCAACTCCTGGAGGTGGTTGTGAAAAGCCTCCTCGTCGATGTGGCAGTTATCGACTATTTTTTCGTCATATTTTACTCCCAGAGAGATGGCGACGGGGTAACCTCTGGTTAGCTCTGTGCCGACCGCAGAGACGTCCCCAAACCCCACCAGAGACGCTCCGTTCTCCCTCAAGGTCCTCACAAGTATTTCCTGTCGTTCGCCTATGATGTCAACCATGATAGCCCCATTTTAAACCACTCTCAGTGAAACAGCATGCTGTGCACCTACTTTTTATAGGCGACATAGATATCGGCTTCCAGCATCTTGCCGTCTTTGCTGAAGAAGTGATGTACAAAATAGATGTTGCCTGCATCGTCCAGCGTGGGCTCAGCGGCAAAGTTGGAGATTATCTCCTCGGGCTCACCCCAGCTTCCGTCAGCCATCTTCAGAGAGCGAAACACGGCAGGGCCTATATAGCCGAGCCTGCTCTGGCCGCAAAACCATAGCTCATTGCCATCAGAGGACAGAAAGGGCCAGCCTTCGTCTGCAGCACTGTTTACCTTCGGGCCGAGGTTGACCGGCTCTCCCCAGCCTGTGGCAGTTTTCTCAGATTTCCATATATCAAGTCCGCCGTAGCCGCCGTGGCCAGACCAATGGAAATATAATGTATTCCCGTCTGCGCTGAGATGGAATTCGCCGATGTCGTACTGCTTGTTCAACTGTTCCCCTGCATTTTGCCAATCCGTCCACTTCCCGTTCTTCAACTTCGCGGTATAGACATCCACCTCGCCGTAATTACCCGCCCTGACGGAGGCGAACCACATAGTGTCGCCCTGCACAAACTCACAGCCATCGAGAGAGACATCGTTGTTCAGGATAACCCTCTCAGGCTCCGTCCAGTTACCATTAACTTTCTGCGACCACCATATGCCCGTGACTCCATCAGTCAACTGTTTCTCCACGGGCACGCTCACGTCCGGTGTGAAGAAGAAGTAGAAGTTGTTGCCATCAGGTGTTATGAATGGTGAGTCCTCAGCCCCCGCCGTATCTATAGGGCTGCCCAGAGGCACGGGGTTCTGCCAGCCGTCGGCATGAAGTACAGGAGGATAGACATCGGTTTCAGGAGTTACTTTAACAGCAGTCGCCGGTATGGCTTCGGCCCGCGTCAGAGTCTTTACAGGTTCAGCCGGCTGACAGCCGCTCAGGGCAAGCAGCAAGATTGCCAAGAGCAATACTAAACTTGTTCTGGCAAATCTCGTCATCATTTCACCCTCATTGAAATCGCCGGACCAGCCCCCTCACCAGTATTTTGTGCCAACGAGGAAGGCATCGATACCCTTCTTTTTGAGGGTTCTCAGGTTTTTGATATGGGCATCGCCGTGGATTGGTTTGAGGAAGTCCAGCTTCACGCAGGTCTCAAACTCACCACACTGCCAGCATCCCTGAATACCCTTCTTCTGGCAGCATTTCCTCATCTCGCAGAAAGGAGGGCCACCGCCGCCCCGACAAGATTTCTTGCAGCGGAATTTGACAAGAGCCCCCAGCACCTCGTAACACTGACCATAGTTTTTAAACACTTCAAAGAAAGGAACGGCAGACAAACCTTCCGCTGTCTTAGCGAACTTCGCTGCCCTCAACTCTTTTCTGAGATCCCTGGCTAAATCCGCGACCTTTCCCTGATAGCCCACGCAATCCCCGCAGTACAGGCCACAATAGGCAATCAGTTCTTTTTTCTCAGCCATCAAGTCTCCTTTCTCCTCAACTTAAGCTCGGCTTTTCCCACCCCCGCGGCCCCGTCTGGAACCAGATCACAGAAGTAAAAACGGTTATCCCTGAGAATAACTTTGCCCCTTCTGAAGCGTATCCGTTCTTGAAACAGCGGCCCACTGTAAACAAAGGAGTGGAACTCGCCGTTCTCCCCACAGGGGTCAACATTTCGGGGAAGCTCGGACAGGAAACTGTTGTCAAAGTACCTGCCCGCGAACTTGCCATCGAGGACGTTCGAGTCAACACAAGTAATCACAGCCTTGAAGCCCAAAGCCATGAATGTACGTGCAAGCTCGGCGGTATCTCGTTTCCAGATAGGGAATATTCCCTTCATGCCAACCTGGGCCAGATTATCTTCTCGATATTTACGCAGGTCCTCCAGGAAGATGTCCCCGAAAACTGCCGAGGAAACACCCTGGTCCTTGTATTGCAGCAGCTTCTCTTTCATCTTTGCTTCGTACTCTTCGTTGGATGAGTTCCTGGTAAGATAGAGTTTTTCCAGCGGGAGACCCAGGGATTGCGCCTGCTGCTCCAGAAGTATTCGGCGGACTCCGTGCATACTGATTCTATCATAATCTTCGGTTACACTCGTCAGCAGTGCTACTACCTCATAGTCCTTTGACTTCTGCAGCTCATAGAGAGCCATAGCGCTGTCTTTGCCGCCGCTCCAGGTAAAAATTACCTTCTGGGCCATTATTCCCCCTTTCCTCTGCTGCACATATGGAATATTAAACAGTGTTTAATGATTATAATCAACCCCTCCCAGAGGGCATTCAACACAAAAAGGTAGGGGCACGGCATGCCGTGCCCCTACAGATTGTCAGAACTAAAAGGTCTCTACTTCTTCGCTTTGCCTCGCAGGTAATCAATCATAGGTTGGGTGACCAGAGGCACCACATCGCCTATCATGTGCGGCATTAGGCTGTTCATAACGCCTGGCATCATCCCAGGCATTTGCTCTGCCATGTAGTCAGGCATGGGGATGCGTTCCCCCACCTTCTTCAGCATTAGCGGCATCAGCTTGGGCATCATCATGGGCAGCAGTCGCGGGAACAGGATGGGGAACATAGGCTTCATCATCTCCAATGTCAAGGGAATCTTGCCCATCAACCTCATCATTCTGCCCATGGCGAAGGGCATGGCGTCAATCAACTCAGGCCACATGGTGCCCATGAGATCAGCGAAACCCTGCGGCGTCATCAGAGCAATCATGCCCTCGAATACCGCCCACTGCCTCTGTACCTCAGGGTTGGGGTCGGGGAACTTGTAGCCTAAAATCGAGGCTGCGAAGCGCGCCAGGTCCAAGGTCTCTATAGGTATCTTCTTCTTATCGGCGGTGACGCGGAGCTGGAACTCGCAGCAGGGGCAGAGCGCCAGCACCTTGTCTGCGCCAGCCTCCTTCGCCTCGTCGAGCCGGGTCTTGCCCACATCGGCAGCTACAGGCGGATCTTTGATAAGGGTCAGCACGCTACCGCAGCAATGCGCTGCTTCACGGTTATTGTCCATCTCCACGAGCTTCACATTAGGTATCGCTTTGATAACATCGCGGGGGGCCTCATACACTCCGGATACCCGTCCGATGTGACACGAATCATGCCAGGTGACCGTAGTAGGTGGATGCCCGTTTACAGGGAACTTGAACTGTCCCGACTTTATCTTTTCTGCTATCAACTCGCTGTAATGCTTCGTTTCGATATTGTATTCAATGCCCAGCTTCTTGGCCCACACAGGATAGGTGTGCCGCCACATCATATGGCAGGCGGGACACGATGTGATAACTGTATCGGCGCCAGCAGCCTTGGCCGCCGCGATGTTCTTCTTTATAGTCTCGGCGAAGACATCCCACTTGCCAGACATCAGCATGGGTACGCCGCAGCAGTTCTCCTTTTCGCCCAGATAGCCAAAGTCCACGCCTGCGGCGTCCAGCAAGCGCACGGTAGCCATGCCTATATCCTGCTCCACATAGCTGGCGGTGCAGCCTGCGAAATAGACTGCCTTAGCTTTGTGAGCAGGTCCATGCTTCTCCTTGAGATCCTGGGGAAACCAGGCCGTGCGGTCTTTACGGTAGCCAGCCCAGATATCACCCTGGCTCCTGGTCGCCGCCGCCATCATCTCAAAGGGCGGTATGGTCATCATCTTCTTCTCGTCAATAAGAAGGCCTCGCAGCTTCATCCATGCTGGCTCGATAGGTAGAGAAGCGCAGCAGCGAAGGTTGCACAGCTCGCAGGTGGTACAGGCCAGGATGCTGTGAACCATGAACTGGTCCCACTCCTCGCGACCTTCCATATACTCGCGCAGCCAGTACCACTTACCCCGCGGCGACTGGCTCTCCCAACCTCTCCCATAGAATTGGTCGCACTCCTCAACACAGTAGCCGCACTGAGAGCAGCTATAGGCATACCAGGCCACGTCGGCAGGGATACCGCGCACGGGCTTGCTTTCGGTAAGCTCACCGAGCTGCGGAATAACTCTGTTGCCGAAGGGACGTATGAGTGGCTCGAAGGTACCCGCCAGTCCCATGAATACGCCCATCAAACCGTTACCGATAACCTTGCCGGGGTTTAGGATTCCTCTAGGGTCTAACTGTGCCTTATATGCCTTCAGCCGACCCAAACGTTCTCTACCCAGAACCTCAGGCGCTTTTCTGGAGAAATAGAGCCCCGTAGAGTAAGCACGCCCGCCGTTCTTCTCGGCAATCTTGATGATGGTGAGGGCCAGGCTAAACACGAAGTTATAGTTGAACTTGCGCTGGTCGCTGGGAATGAAGCCTAAAATCACCACTTCAGGCTTGCCTTTGGAGCCCTCCCGGATAATAACGCCTTCCTTGACTACAGGCTGGTGCACCTTATGTTCTATCTCGGTCATCACATTGCCTAAGGATGACAGCGGGATCACCACTTCGGTAGGCACCAGGCTGGGCCCCAGGCGCTTCACCACCATAATCTTGAAACGTTCTTTCCACTCGTGCTGGGCAATGCGGTCACTGAGGATCTCAGCTTCGCACAGCTTCAGCATTTGAGGCAGCCTGCCCATAACAGCATCATGGTCTTTCTTACGGAAGGCCAGGGTAAGTATATATGCTGCAGGCAGCAGCACGCGCTCTACTGCCGGGTGACCATAGTGCTCTCTCAGAGGGGCTCTGTTTTTCAACTCGGCCATACGCGGGTTGATGAATATCAGAGACCAAATGGGCAATTTTTCGTCGATCAGAGCCTGCACGAACTTCTGCATATCATGAGGTTCTGGGCAGCCGATGGCAACAATCTCCAGTTCATCCAGAGGCATCACTCTGACCGTGACCTCGCTGATGAAACCGGTAATGCCCTCGGCGTCCGATATCAGATCAAGGTCTTTGCCGTTGAAATCCCTGACTTCGCCGCTGGGCAGCACAACGCGGGCGCTCACTACGTTGTCGCGGAACCAGCCTGCCTCGTAGGAGCCGATCCCAGCACCACCCTGAGCCAGCCAGCCACCTACTGTGGACGAGGGATAGCTGGAGGGATATAGCCTCAAAGTCAATCCCTGCTTAGCAAGCTCCCGGTCCAGCTTCTCCCATATCATGCCGGCCTGCACGGTGACGGTCTGAGCCCTAGGGTCAGTTTTGGTTATCCGATTCATGCGATAGAAATCGACCACTACGCCGTTCTTCACAGGCAGCACGCCGCCGTAACCAGACGAAGCCTTGCCGCGGGGAGTGAGTGGCACCCTGTTCTGGGCAGCCCAGCGCAGCAGCTCCACCAGCTCCTGCTCCGTCTCAGGCTGTACTACTGCCTCAGGCGTGGTATTCCCGATTAGAGGTTTGATTAAGCCGGGTACCGCAGCTATATCATGTCCATAGAGCTTGCGTTCGGTTTTACGGAAACATACGCGGCTACCGAATTTACCTTCGAGATATGCCTGCTGCTTGTTACTTAACTTGCCCATTAAATCCTCCCTCACTGCCTGCTTGAGCCCGCTTGCTGCGACGTCCCAGGGACCTGACCAAGGCCTGATTCTGAGACAACTGGTCTGCAAGAACCTGTCGCACCAGGTCACAGGCCTCGCCAATCTTGGGATTAGCCAAATTATAGTAAATAGTAGTCCCATCTCGGCGCGTAGTGACAATGCCTCTTTCTCTGAGTATAGCCAAGTGCTGCGAGACATTGGACTGAGGCAATCCCAGGTTAGAGACCAGTTGACCTACCGACATCTCACCATTCCGCAATTCGTGGAGAATCATAAGACGTTTGGCTTCGGCCAGGGTCTTGCAAATGCTGGCCTGCTGTTTGAATAGCTGAATTTGGAAGTCTTCTATCACAGATTCAATCTTTATATTATAATATTCAAATCTATGAATATTATACGGGATATCGAGCGATATGTCAAGGGGGGAATAAACGAGTAGCCGCGAAGCCATTACTTTTGACAATTTCAAGCTAAAAACCTTGACAATCGTAGCTCACTCTTGTAGAATTCCGTGCTAATAGGAAAATAGAAGGAGAGTAAAAATGTCGCAAGAAGCCAAAAAACCAGAAACCATAAAGAGCCTCGCCGGAACCATCGGTCTGCTGGCCTTCCTCGGAGGTATAGTTCTGGCGATAGTCGGCGGCATCGGGTACCCAAACTCCGCCAACATCACGCTGGCGCTGGCCATCATGGGCATCCTCGTCGGCGTTCTCAATATCACCGGCAAGGAAGTGCTTCCCCTGCTCATTGCTGCCATCGCCCTGATCGTAGTAGGCACTGCTGGGCTCGGTGGTGCCGATGGAATCCATAAAGGGGCTTTCGGTGCTCTCGATGACCTGGGGGGGGATGCAGGCACTAGAATCAATGAAATCGTTGCATACATGGCAACTTTCATGGCACCGGCCGCGGTAATTAGCGCATTTCGAGCCGTATGGGCTATAGCGCGCCCTGGCTAAAATAGCCTAAAGACAAGATGGCCCGGTTCTACCCATAAAAAGGAGACTGGGCCATCTTATTCTAAATTATACAGCTCATGGACAATGCATTATATAGGGACGCAATGACAGAATCATCCTACAATAATTAGAAAGGCTAAATGAAAGCTTTGCAGCGTTCCCGCAGTCTGCTCCGGTCTACTTTGTAGTAACGTCCGGCGACCTCACCAGCAAGAGCGGCGTGTTCCCCGCATTCAAGACCTTGTCTGCTGTGCTTCCCAATGCCCAACGGGTGATGCCGGACCATCCATGAGTTGACATAGCCACTAAGTCAGCATGCACTTTATCGGCGAGCTTGATGATCTCGTTCCCTGTATTCCCGGCCTTTACCTCAAATTTGACTTCAATATGTTTGTCTTTAAAGGCATTGGCTATCTTCTCCAGGTAACTCCCGGCATCCACCTTTAATAGTTCCACCTCAGCCTGAGTGTAAGGGATCTGGACAGTCTCCCCTGGGACAGCATAGACAGGAGAAGGCGATGGCACCACGTGAAGGAGCACAACCTCCCCCTTGAGCCTGGAAGCTAGCTCCTCTACATACGGGATCACGGCTTCGCCCTCTTTCGAGCCATCGAGAGGAATAAGCGTCTTTTTCAGTGTGCCTTCAGCAAACGTATGGTGATGGACGCCCTTAGCTCTGATGAGCGCTACCGGCCGTTTCGTAGCCCGCACCACCTTATCTGCCACGCTTCCCAAGACCCACCGCCTTATTCCGGACCAGCCGTGCGTGGCAATTACAATCAGATCGATATGCTGCTTTTCTGCAAAGTCCACAATCTGCTCGGCGGGATGACCGGACAGAATCGATGACCGAACAGTAATCGCTTTATCATCCGGCTTCTCGGAGTATTTCTTAGCGCCACGCTTTGTGGATGCAACCATTTTCTGTATGTATAACTGGTGCATGTGATGATACTGAGCCTCTGCGGACTCACATACATGGAGCAGAGTGACCTCAGAACCAAGTTTCCCCGCCATCTCCTCGGCATAAGGCAGAGCAACCTCAGCCAACTCAGAGCCGTCCAGGGGAACAAGTATTTTCTCATACATCGCTGACCTCCAATCCATGATAATAATGCGCTTAGTCTAAATCGAAATCAATACTATCTCATTCCTTAGCTTTTCTCTGCAGTTCGTAGAGCTTGGTGATAGCCTCCAGAGGGGTCATCGAGGATATGTCCAGCTTGAGGATTTCGTCTGCTATAGGGGATTTCTGGCCAAATAGAGGAAGCTGCTCCCGGGGAGCCTTCTGCTGGGAACGGGGTTTGACCTCAGGTGCAATTTTCACATCGCCATTCTTTTCCAGCTCAGTCAGGACTTCTTCGGCGCGATGCACCACGGCCTTGGGCAGGCCCGCCAGCTGCGCCACATGTATGCCGTAGCTCTTATCTGCGCCTCCGGGGACTATCTTGCGCAGGAAGACCACCTTGCCGCCTTCTTCCGACACAGCTATATTGTAGTTCTTTACGCGGGGCAGGAAATTAGCCAGCTCCACCAGTTCATGATAATGGGTGGCGAACAGCGTCTTGGCGCCAAGCCTGGGGTGGTTGTGAATATATTCGGCTACCGCCTGCGCAATGGAAAGGCCATCGTAGGTGGAGGTACCACGTCCGATTTCATCCAGTATAATCAGCGATTTCGAAGTCGCGTTATTGAGTATATTGGCGGTCTCCACCATCTCAATCATGAAAGTCGACTGTCCCGTGACCAGGTCATCCTGAAGCCCGACGCGGGTAAAGATACGGTCCACCAGCCCTATAGTGGCGGAGTCAGCGGGTACGAAGCTGCCGATCTGGGCCAGGAGCACGATGAGTGCTACCTGTCGGAGATAGGTGGACTTCCCCGACATGTTGGGGCCGGTGAGAACGATGAGCTGAGCGTCCTGATTGGAGAGATAGGCATCATTGGGGACGAAGCGCTCATCCACCAGCACCCGCTCCACGACAGGGTGACGTCCGTTGACAATCGTTATCGAGTCTTCTCCCGTCAGCCTGGGACAGGCATATCCGTACCTCACTGCCACCTCGGCGAATGCGGAAAGGACGTCTATTTGAGCCAGAGCAGCAGCGATGCCCAGGATGCGCTCTCCTGAGTCCCCGACCTGGCGGCAGACCTGACGGAAAATTGAGCCTTCCAGGTCTGCAATCCTGGTCTCAGCGTTGAGGATTAGCGATTCGTACTCCTTGAGCTGCGGAGTGAAATAGCGCTCCCCACCAGCCAGCGTCTGCTTACGGATATAGTCCTGGGGTACCCGGCTCAGATGAGGAGAAGTCACCTCAATATAGTAGCCGAAGACCCTGTTATAGCCTACCTTGAGCGACTTGATCCCCGTCCTGTCGCGTTCAGTGCGCTCCAGGTCAGCCAGATATTTCCGGGCGTTCGATGAAGCTGACCGAAGCTCATCCAGCTCGCTGGAAAAGCCGCTCTTTATCACGTTACCCTCACTCACCACAGGAGGGGGGTCATCCACAATGGCACTTGAGATCAGTGAAATTACATCGTCACAGGACTTGAGCTCCGAGGAAAGCCACTCCAGCACAGCGTCGGCATTTAATATCGCCTTCAATTTAGGCACCTGCTCCAGGCTGCGTCGAAGTGAAACGAGTTCGCGCGGGGCGGCGATGCCTGCTCTCACACGGTTTACCAGCCGTTCTACATCGCTGAGTTTGCTGAGCAGGCCGATAACTTCAGCCCGCTGAGGAGATTTGAACCAGGCCACAGCCTGCTGCCTTCGCTCAAGCTGCTTTATATCGAAGAGAGGCTGTCCCAACCACCTCCTGAGCAGCCTTCCGCCCATCGGGGTCTGGGTTAAATCAATGACAGATAGTAGCGAGCCGGCGGTCAGACCAAGACGGCTGCTCTGAAACAGCTCCAGATTACGGCGCGTTTGAGTATCCAGGACCATAAAAGACTCAGTAGAATAGGTACTCAGGTTATTTATCTGCCCCATCACACTCTTCTGAGTCTCTTCCAGATAGTGAATAATAGAGCCTGCTGCCCTTATCGCCAGAGGCAGATGCGCACAGCCGTAGCCTTCGAGGGTAGATGCCTCGAATGTTGTGAGCAAAGCCTGTTGCGCCGTATCTAATTGGAACCACTGGTCGTCAAGCGGGGTTACAGGCACTGACAGCGATGTCAGAGTGAATCGGGAGCTTTTTGGTGCAAGCAGTTCGGAGGGGCGAAGCCGCTCCAGTTCCAGCAAGGCTCTCTCGGCCGGAAGCTGTGTAGTGGCGAACTCGCTTGTCGTTATGTCAATGTATGCTATGCCCACCTGCTCGCCTTCTGCAACAATAGAAACAAGGTAGTTGTTCACCCTGGTCTCGAGCAGGTTGGGCTCGAGCACCGTCCCTGGCGTTACCACCCGCACCACCTCCCGCTCCACTATACCTCGTCCCGGCTTGGGCTCGGTCATCTGCTCGCAGATAGCTACCTTGTAGCCCTTGTTGATGAGCTTGGCCAGATAGCTGTCCAGGGCATGATGAGGTATCCCGGCCATGGGGTAGCGCTGCCCCTTGCCCATCTCCCTGCTTGTGAGCGTGATTTCAAGCTCCCTGGAGACCAGCCTGGCGTCCTCATCGAAGGTCTCGTAGAAATCGCCCAGGCGGAAGAATACGATAGCCTGGGGATAGCTGCGCTTTATTTTGAGATACTGGTTTCGAACAGGTGTCATATCCTACGGCTCTGGGGCTATTTTACAAGAACCTTTTCATTAAGGGAAGTTTTGGTTAAATAAGGTAGGGGCACAGCGCGCTGTGCCCCTACCACTGATAGCTGTGCGCTATACGCTTACTGACCCTTGAGGAAAGCGTCCATAGAGGCTACCGCTCTCTTGGCAGCGCCCATGGCGCTAATCACGGTAGCTGAGCCGGTAACCACGTCTCCCCCTGCCCAAACACCGGACTTGGTGGTTTTGCCTGAGGCCTCATCGGCCACAACAGTGCCCTTCTTGGTGGTATCTAGGCCTTTGGTAGTAGTGGGCACTAAAGGATTAGGCGTGGTGCCCAGTGCAACGACTACCGTATCAACATCCATCTTGAACTCGCTGCCCTTCTTGACAACCGGGCTGCGACGTCCGCTGGCATCGGGCTCGCCAAGCTCCATCTCCACACATTCCATAGTCTTGACCCAACCCTTTTCATCGCCGTAGAACTTCTCGGGGTTGGTGAGGAACTTGAAGATTACGCCTTCCTCCTCAGCATTCTCGACCTCCTCGCGCCGTGCTGGCATCTCGGTGCGGCTGCGCCGATACACAATATATACCTCCTGAGCACCAAGCCGGACGGAGCATCTGGCGGCATCCATAGCCACATTACCGCCGCCGATGACCGCCACCCTCTTGCCCACCCTGAGCGGCGTATCATACTCAGGGAAAAGGTAGGCTTTCATCAAATTCACGCGGGTCAGGAACTCGTTGGCAGAATAGATACCATTATAGTTCTCGCCAGGGATGCGCAGGAACATGGGCAGGCCAGCGCCAGTGCCCAGAAATACAGCATCATACCCGTCCGCAAGAATCTCGTCCACTGTAGCTATCTTGCCTATTACAGAATCCAGCTTGATCTCAACCCCCAGCGATTTTACATAGTCCACCTCGGCCTGGACAATACGCTTAGGCATTCTGAACTCGGGAATACCGTACATCAAAACCCCGCCGGCGACGTGCAGTGCCTCACGGATGGTGACCTTATGGCCGCGTTTGGCCATGTCAGCGGCTGCGGTGAGACCCGCCGGGCCGGAACCGACTACCATCACTTTCTTGCCAGTAGGTGGAGCGATCTCCGGCTTGGGCTTCGAGCTAGCGGGCTGGGCAAGCTCCCAGTCGGCAACATAACGCTCGAGACGCCCGATAGCTATGGGAGCGCCTTTCTTGCCCAGGGCGCAGACTTCTTCGCACTGAGTTTCCTGAGGACAGACCCGCCCGCAGATACCGGGCAGGGCATTCTTGCCTTTAAGTATTTTGACTGCCTCGGACATCTTGTTTTCGCGTAGTGCCAGGATGAACTCCGGTATATCCACGCCCACCGGGCAGCCCTGGGTGCAGGAGCGCTTCTTACATTGAATGCAACGGCGGGCTTCAGCCAGGGCATCCTCAGCCTGGTATCCCAGGGCGACCTCGTTGAAATTCCCGGCCCTCATCTTGGGCTCTTGCTTGGGCATGGCTACTCTATTCAGGTTCAGTTTTTCAGGCATTAGGTCTTACCTCCGCAGCTACAGCTCTGCTTCCAGAGCTCGAGTGATCGCTTTTCTTCATCGAGATAGGTACGCTGCCGGGCCATAAGCTCGTCCCAATCGACCTTATGGGCATCGAAATCAGGTCCATCGACACAGGTGAACTTTGTGACGCCGCCGATAGATACCCGGCAGACGCCGCACATCCCCGTGCCGTCGACCATGATGGGGTTGAGGCTGACAATAGTTTTCACCCCGAACGGCTGCGTGGTTAGCGAGGAGAACTTCATCATAACCGTAGGTCCGATGGCGACCACCAAGCCGACCTTTTCCTTACCGCTCTCCAGCAGTTCCTTCAAGGGAATAGTAACCACTCCTTTGCGCCCGTAAGAGCCGTCATCCGTGGTCACTATCAATTCATCGCTGAACTGGCGCAGGCGGTCCTCCCAGAACATCAGGTTCTTGTTGCGGAAACCCATTATGGAGACAACCTTATTCCCTGCCTCCTTCATGGCGCGAGCGATAGGAACTATGGTGGCAATGGCGAAGCCGCCGGCGACGCAGAC
Organism: Chloroflexota bacterium; assembly: GCA_021787935.1. Classification (GTDB taxonomy): domain Bacteria; phylum Chloroflexota; class Dehalococcoidia; order SZUA-161; family SZUA-161; genus JACWAE01. The sequence goes on from JAJYLC010000028.1 coordinate 27,743, forward strand.
CACTGTGCCGTACTTGTCAATGTGCGTGGGTAGGCCGAGAGGACCGGCAAAATTGGCGATAGACTCGCCCGCTTTCAAAGTAGCCAGCTTGCGGGTCGTCTTGCCCACCTCCATAAAGACTACGGTAACAGTGCCTTTCTGCCGATTCCAATCGGCTATGGTTAGCGGGATGCGCTCACCCCTGTCATCTGCCCTGATTACAACAAATTGCCCCGCCTGAGCTTTTTTTGCCACATCCGGGGCCATTATCTCGAAAAGATGAATTTCAGGGGTAAGGTCCTCCCTCGTTACTATTTGGTACATCTTACCTCCAATATCTTAACTCATTAGGTAGGCAGGGCTCGTTGCAGTAAGAAGAATAACTCCGTCAATATCCCATAATCTAACTGCGCAGGGAATTGACAGGCGGGATAAGTCCAGCCTCCCGATGTATAATTCTACCTTCATTCGGCCAAAATGACAAGTGCAAATTCCAACGGCACAAGACTGGGCAATCGGAGTATGGAAAGGGGCTCAAAACACTGCTACCATAGACTGGTTAGGCAGATTCCTATGGAAACAACAAAAAAAGTCAATTGGCTCAGATTAGCGATTACACTCGTTGTCTTCATTGTTTTCAGTCTGGGGCTTGCCTATTTGGGACAAATCTTTTTAAAGAGATTCGACCTCGTATCATTCAACTCTGCGGAGTTGGCTTACCTTACATTATTCGGAATAGCAGTTGTAGTTAACCTTTCGTTCGTGCCCTTGCCCTTAGCGGTGTCGGTGATGATAGCCGCTGCGTCGAAATGGGACCCTATACTAATAGCGCTTTTCGGCAGTTTGGGGGCAAGCCTCGGCGAGACGAGCAGCTACTACGTAGGTTTGTTTGGCAAGAAAATAGCTATACCTGATGAGGTAAGAGGCTATCAATTGATTCAGGGCTGGATTCGGAGATATGGAGTATGGGCTATAGCTTTCCTCTCATTCCAGCCCGTGTTACCTTTTGAAATCGGTGGCTTTATTGCGGGCACAGCAAAAATGCCGTTGAGCAAGTTCTTCCCTGCTCTCTGGCTTGGTAAATTCCCCAAATATATTATTCTTATATATGCTGGGAGTCATCTTCTCAATCTTCTACCCCACTGAATTACAGCTACGTTTCGTTGATAGCATTCATCGGATGGTCTGAAAGCGGCTTATATTAAAACCAGATACTGATATCCAACACTACACGCAAGCCCGAAATTTTTACAGCACACCGGTGATATCCATCCGGAAACAACTTCTCAAGGCCTTCCAAATCAATGTTATTCGATTCACAACATTCGAATACCGTGGGCACTATACCAGTCTTTTGATAACTATCACGAAGGAAATAAATTATCTTCCAGTGTTTATCTGTAAGACCCCCAGGTATTTTCATCTCCAGCGCCTTGTTAATCGCAAATTCCTCGTCCCATTCAGAGGGATCGATGAGAAATCCATCCGCGTCGATTTGATAGCCTTTTTCTCTTTGGTCAAGTTCCGATTGCTCGGTTTTAGCTACAGAGCCCAGCTCTCTATAAAAATTTACGATACGATCCCTGTAGTTCACTCCTGCAATTAAACAGGCACCTCTCTGATACCCCGTCGGGAACAGTTCCTTAA
>JAJYLC010000131.1 GCA_021787935.1 Chloroflexota bacterium
GTCCCCATGGGAGGGAACAAGCCGATGCCCGACCCAGACTTGGTGGAGTCTTACCCGGCGGCATATATAACAATGGGACTCACCGCCGAGAATGTAGCCGAGCAGTTCAATGTAAGTAGAGAAGACAAAGATGCGTTTGCCCTGGAGAGCCATCAGAAGGCGGCCAAGGCGCTGAAAGAAGGAAGGTTTAAGGAGCAAATTCTGCCCTTGAAAATAGTAGACAGGGGCTTTAAAAATGAGAAAGTAGTGATTACAGAGAAGGTCTTTGACACCGATGAATGCGTGAGGTTCGACACCTCCCTGGAGAAGCTCGCCAATCTGAGGCCCCTTTTTCGTGCCGGAGGCACGGTGACGGCAGGCAACTCCTGCCCCATGAACGACGCAGCAGCGGCAGTCGTAGTCATGTCACGGGATAAGGCGAGAGAAGTGGGGCTGAAGCCCATGGGCATATTCAGGTCAATCGGAGTAGCGGGGGTTGACCCGGAGGTTATGGGTATCGGGCCGGTTTTCGCTATACCCAAAGCCCTGAAATCTGCGGGAATTTCTCTGAACCAGGTTGATCTTATAGAGCTAAACGAGGCATTTGCCTCTCAATCGTTATATGTGGTCAGAAAGCTGGGCATAGATATGAACAGGTTGAACGTGAACGGTGGCTCCATCGCCCTGGGCCATCCCCTGGGCTGCACCGGCGTTTATCTCACAACCAAGCTGCTCTACGAGTTGGAGCGCAGAAAAGCCAGGTTCGGCATGGTGACCATGTGTATAGGAGGCGGTATGGGGGCAGCAGGCATATTTGAAAGACCTGAATAAGGAGGAAAGCCATGGCAGAAAAAACTATCAGAAAGGGCGGCTCATTCCTGGTCGAAGAAATACCTGCCGGAGATGTGTTCACACCTGAGGATTTCAGCGAAGAGCACCAGATGATAATCGATACTACAGAGCGCTTCGTTAAAAACGAGGTAACGCCCAATATGGAGAAGCTGGAGCACAAAGATTGGGACCTGAGTCGCAAGCTCTTGCTGAAGGCAGGAGAGCTGGGCCTTTTAGGTACAGATATTGAAGAACAGTATGGCGGTTCCCATATGGGCAGCATAACTTCTCTGATAATCAGTGAACACACAGCGGCTGCCGGGGCCTTTGGCGTGACCCTGAACTGCCATACAGGGATAGGGTCAATGCCTTTGGTGCTGTTTGGCAATAAGTCTCAGAAAGAGAAATATCTTCCCCTCATGGTACGCGGTGAAAAGGTTGGGGCCTATGCCCTGACCGAGCCGGAAGCTGGCACCGATGCCCTCTCCATAAAAACCACGGCGGTTCTATCGCCAGACGGTAAATATTACAAACTTGATGGCACCAAGCAGTTCATCACCAACGGCTCCCTCGCCGACATCATTTTCACCTATGCAAAAGTTGGTGGCGACAAGATGACCGCCTTTATCCTGGAGAAGAGGTTTGAGGGTGTGTCTTCAGGAGCCGAGGAGAAGAAGATGGGGATTCGCGGCTCCTCGACATGCTCCATATTCCTTGACGGAGCGAAGGTGCCAGCAGAGAACGTCCTCTTTGAAATCGGCAGGGGACATGTGGTGGCATTCAACATACTCGACATAGGCAGATTCAAGTTGGCGGCAGTGTGTTTGGGAGCAGCCAAGCTGGCTATTGATAACTCAGTGCAATATGCCAAGCAGAGAGTACAGTTCGGCAAGCCGATATGCCAGTTCGGACTGATAAAACACAAGATTGCTGAGATGGCTACAAAGACGTATATGCTGGAGAGCATGGTTTACCGAACGGGTGGACTTATAGAAGGTATACTCTCCACCCTGGATCGAAACGCTGAGGATATCGGCAGGCAGAGCGCAAAAGGCATCTCTGAGTACGCTGTGGAGTGTTCGATCAACAAAGTCTACGGCTCAGAGGTTGAGGGCTATGTGGCCGATGAGACAGTTCAGATATACGGCGGTTATGGATATATCGAGGACTATCCTGCAGAGAGGATTTACAGAGATTCTCGAATAACCAGGCTATTCGAAGGGACAAATGAGATAAACAGGGTGATTATAACCGGATGGCTGATGAGGAAGGCGTTGAAGAACGAGCTGCCGCTTTTTACCGAGGCGGAGAATATTAAAAACAAGTTGCCGTCCATGAAACCTCTTCGTCCTGATGCTAAAGACGGCCCTCTGGGATACCAGCGCAGGCTCGTGGATAGAGCGAAGCAGATATTCGTGTATCTCGCCGGCGCTGCAGCGCAGAAATATGGAATGGCCATAGAAGAGCAACAGGAGGTCCTCGGGCTGCTTGCCGATACGGCGCAGGAGATCTATGCCATGGAGAGCGGCCTCCTCAGGGCTCTCAAGTCTGTCGAGTCTGCTGGCGCGGAGCAATCCAAGACGAAGATAGCCATGGTGCAGCTCTATATCAATGATGCCATGGGCAGGGTGCGCAGCTATGCCAAGCAGACCCTGGCAGCAATGGAGAGCGGCGAAGCGCTTGATAGTCAACTCGCGATATTGAGGAAGATCTCACAGGTCGTCCCTGTGAATGCCGTGCAGATAAGGAGAGATATTGCAGACCGGATCATAGAGGCAGAGAAATACACCTCTTAGCGATAAAATCCGGAGTAGCTGCGAGATAACCAAGAGATAATATGCGAATGAGAGCTGCGCGGGCAAAACGCCAGGCTTTGCAAGGGATAAAAATACTGGACATGGCATGGGTAGGCCCCGGCCCATTTTGCGCTACCCTACTGGGGGACCTTGGCGCTGATATTATTAAGATTCACGAGCCCGACCCCGAGCGCCGCGGCGGCCTGATCAAATACGCCCTGTCCAATGACCCTGCTTTCCCTGGAATAAGAAATTGCAGGGTTATAGGACTCGACCTTAAAGCTAAGGATGGCTGTGACATCTTTTACGAGCTGGCTAAGGCTGCCGATGTCGTTATGGAGAGCTACAGGCCCGGGGTTACGAAGCGCCTGGGGATTGATTACAAGACCATCAAGAAGATAAATCCCAGAATTGTCTATGCTTCGATAACAGGTTATGGCCAAGAGGGGCCTTATCGCGATTTACCCGGGCACGACATAAACTACACCTCCATAGGTGGACTGTTAGGTCTGACCGGTAAGTCCGGCGGTGCTCCTGTTATACCAGGCACGCTGGTAGCAGACTTCGCAGCCGGCGGCATGAACGCTGCCATCGGGATTCTGTCGGCATTGATGGCCCGCGTGGAAACCGGTAAAGGACAGTTCGTCGATGTCTCCATGACAGATGGAATTGTAGAATTGATGTCCTTGTGGATTAACTCTTATCTTGCCTACGGAGCAGAGCACAAAAGAGGCGAGACGATATTCACTGGACACTGGCCCTGGTACAACGTCTACGAGACAAAAGACGGTAAATATGTCAGCATCGCGGCTTTTGAGCCGTGGTTTTATAACAATCTGTGTCAACTGCTAGGACGCGAGGATTTCGTCGAGCACCAATTTACGGAAACTGAGAAGCGAGAGGAAATCTTCAACTATTTTAAACAGACCTTCCTGACTAAAACACGTGACGAGTGGGTGGAAATCCTGAGGCAGAAAGACACCTGCGTTGCCCCTGTTTACTCCATAGACGAGCTAATCTCAGACCCTCAATTGACTGCGCGTGGTATGATTAAACAAATACCTCATCCCGTTCTGGGCAGTGTCAGACAGGTAGGCTCTATGCTAAAGCTATCCGAATCGCCGTTCCAGGTCAGAAATTGGTGTCTCAGATTCGGGCAGCATACTGAGGAAATATTGCATGAAATCGGCTATAATGCTAGGCGTATTAATTTACTGCGCAAGGCCGGGGTAATAGGCTGACAGCTAGATTATGCGCTATTAAAGTAGATTTAAATATCTCCCTCATTTGACAACTGAGGTAAGAGCCACGTATAATTTCGCAACACGAGGCCACAAAACAGCCTTTATGCAGGCGAAGTTTTTATTTCATGTTCTCGCTATCTATCCCCATCGATGTCCGTTATTTTAATAGAAATATTTTTGCCTTAAGGAGGAAGTAATGACCTGGAGAGATGAATACAGAGCCAAGTTATGCAGTCACGAGGAGGCCGCGAAGCTCATTAAATCCCACGATATTATGTTCACACCCCTAGGTCTAGGTGAGCCTTCCACTGCCACGATGGACGCTATAGCGGACCGGAAAGATGAGCTCAAGGACATCCTGTATATCAATGCACTTGTATTTCATCCGTACAAAATTTTTGCACCTGAGTACAAAGAAACCTTTAATATGATGTGCGGCTTCTATAACCAGCTTACTATGTGGCAGCATGAAGAAGGTATTACTACATACATTCCCGTGCAAAGCTCAAGTGTGGGCCACGTGGCGAAGAAACGACAGGAAATCGACCCGCGCAGGCGCGTTATGATCACCCAGGTAAGTCCCCCGGACAATCACGGTTACGTATCGCTGGGACTTGATATGTTCTTCACTTCGGACATTATTGACCAGGGAGCAGTGGTTATCGGTGAGATCAACCCGAATGTGCCTCATACATACGGCAATTCACACTACCATGTCAGCCGATTTACCAAGTTCGTCGAGATAGACGAACCCCTGTTTTCGCCACCGATGCCCGAGCCGTCGGAGGTGCATAAAAAGATTGCAGCTAACGTTGTGAGTCTACTCAAGGACAGGGATTGCCTCCAGGTAGGCATAGGCGCTGTCCCGGGACAGATATCCAAGCTTCTTGCCGACTGCGGCTTGAAAGACCTGGGAATTCACACTGAGATGGCTCCCCAGGGCACCCACCTGCTTGTGGAAAAGGGTGTCGTCACCTGCAAGTATAAAGTGACTCATCCTAATAAGATGGTCATGGCTTTTGCCGTTGGAGATCAGGAGCTTTACGACTTCCTGGGCAACAATCCCATGGTCGAGTTCTATTCTGCTTCATATAGTAACTCAATCCCCCTACTAGTCAGAGAGAAGAACCTTGTGGCCATAAATGGCTCTGTCGAAGTAGACCTTGTAGGGACTATTGCCTCGGAGTCTTTCGGCGATTCTATGCGCTCCGGCGTAGGCGGACAGCTTGATTTTGTTATTGGTTCTTACTGGTCCGAGGGCGGAAGGGGTATAAACATTTTGCCAAGCACTGCGCACAATGGTCAGATATCACGTATTGTGCCTTATTTGGCCGAGGGCGCCAGGGTAACTGTGCCCAGGCATTATGCACAGTATGTAGTCACCGAGTACGGGATCGCAAACCTTGCGCCACTCAGCGAAAAAGAGCGTGCTCTGGCTCTTATCGAGGTCGCGCATCCCAAGTTCAGAGAGGACCTTCTAAAGGCGGCCAAGAAGAGACTGAGGTTTTAACAGGATTACCCTTTTGTTTTGAAAGCGGCGCGGTTAACAAGAGGCAATGTAGGCCGGATCATAGAGACAGGAATGCACCTGTTAGCAGGGAGGCTGAGATGGAGAAGGTGTGGCTGAAGAATTATGACCCGGGCGTTCCTGCAACGATCGATTACCCCAGAATAACTCTGCAACAACTGCTGGAGGAAACGGCAAACCGATTCCCCAACCAGACCGCCATTATCTTCCCTGGCGCCTTAGGGGACTCCTACCGGCTGAGCTACAAACAACTGGAGCAGCAAGTAAACAGGCTGGCTAACGCGCTTATAAGCCTGGGGGTCAAGAAGGGTGACAGAGTTGTCCTGCTTCTGCCCAACTGTCCTCAATTCGTGATTAGCTACTACGCTGTGCTCAAAGCGGGAGGCGTAGTGGTAGCCACTAACCCCCTTTACTCGGCACGTGAGATGGAGTATCAGTTCAAGGACTGCGGCGCTGAAACTATTATTGTCCTCAGCCTCTTTTATCGAACAATTGCCGAACTGAAGGAGCGAACGAAGCTAAAGAATGTTGTAGTGACAAACATCAAGGAGTACCTGCCTCCTGTAAGCCGATTTCTATTCACCCT
>JAJYLC010000132.1 GCA_021787935.1 Chloroflexota bacterium
GGAATTAGACCTAATAGTAGTTCCTTTCCCTATAGAAACCAAGCCTTTTATGCTAGCCCCCCTCTCAATTGTGCCTCCGACAGCGGGAGAGATTTTAGCCAGAGCCAGGTCGTTTAGCTTCAATATGTCCCAGGGATAGACCACATCGAGCCAGCCGCCAGCAGACTCGCACGTCTTTATCTCGTGGCCCTGGTCTATCATGCTGCGCAGGACTGAGGGCAGGTCTGTCTCCTGTCCTATCAGGTTGAAGATATCATCGTCGAAAGCGTAGATGCCGGTATTCACCAGATGGCTCAGGATTTCCTTCGGTTTCTCCACAATGCATGTTATTATCCCGTTCTGCGCTTCGACCACACCGTACTTTGATATGTTCTCCTGCTCTTTTACCAGGATGGCGTCCGGTTTCTCATGAACCAAGTTGGATATAGTGGCGGGCTCTATGATATTATCCCCGGACAGGACCAGGAACATTCCTTTTACTTTCCCCTTCAACTGCTTCAGGGCATGGGCAGTGCCTAGCTGCTGCTTTTGCTCCACATATTCTATCTCTACGTCGAACTGTTCACCTGAACCGAAGTAGTCGATGACCTGGTCTTTTCTATAGCCCACAACAATCACTATCTTACGGATGCCATTCTGGGCCACTGCCTCGATTACGTAGCGCAGGATAGGCTTGTTGGCGATAGGGATCATGACCTTGGGCTTGGAGGCAGTGAAAGGCCTAAGCCTCTGGCCCTCACCTGCGGCGAGGATAACAGCCTGTTCTATTCTTTCCACATCAACCCCCTCAATCAAAAAATCTGGGAACCTGGCAGCACCACACCGCTGACCATTGCCCCAGGGCCTACGAATGCATGATCACCAATAAGAGTACCCACGTTGATGCTGGCATTGATGCCAGTTTGCACTCCATCACCAATGATAGCGCCGAACTTGCGCTTCTTGGTATCCATATTCCCTGCGGTGATCTCTTTCTTGTCCAGTCTCAGGTTGGCGATCTTGGTGCCAGCGCCCAGGTTGCAGTCCTCCCCTATTATGCTGTCACCTATATAATTGTGGTGCGGTATTTTGCTGCCCTGCATTACAATGGAGTTCTTGACCTCCACCGCTCCCCCGATGTGACAGTTGTCGCCGATGGCGGTGCTGGGGCGGATGAAACAATTGGGGCCTATATCGCAGTTATCCCCGATGACTACCGGCCCCTGAATATATGCGTTCGCTCGAACGGTAGTGCCTTTGCCGATGGAGACCCTGCCTTTTAAGACTGCATTCTCTTCGACTGTTCCCAGCCTTTGTCCCTCTATTCCCGACATAAGCGATTCGTTCGCCGTCAGCAAGTCCCAAGGATAACTCAGGTTGAGCCACTGGTCAATTTTGACCCAGGAGATGGGCTTGTCTTCACCCAGCAAGATTTGCAGGGAATCGGTCAGCTCGTATTCCCCCCGGGGCGATTTCTCGGTGCGGGATATAGCCGGGAATATATCCGGTGTAAGCAGATATACGCCAGCGTTGACTAGATTGGACGGTGGTCTCGCCACTTTCTCGTGGATTGCCTTTACCTTATTGCCAACCACCTCCACCACGCCGAGGTCTTTAGTGTCATTCATCTCGATCAAACTTAAGGTTACATTATGCTTTGCTATTATCTTCTCTATGTCCTCTGCCTTGAGCAGGACATCGCCGTTCGCTAACAAGAACTTCCCCTTGGTAAACCCCTCTACCATCTTAACAGCATGGGCGGTGCCAAGCTGCTTTCTCTGGCTCGCATAGTCAATGCTTACACCCCACCGAGCGCCGTCTCCGAAGTGCTGTCGTATTGTTTCGCCATGGTAGCCCACCACAATGGTAAACTCTTTGATCCCGGACTTCTTCAACTCGATGAGCAGGTGTTCCAGTATCGGCTTGTTGGCAAGGGGCAGCATTACTTTTGGCCTGGTATAGGTTAACGGCCGCATCCTGTTCCCTTCGCCTGCTGCCAGGATTACTGCTTTCATGTCTTCGCTCTTTCCAGCTTTTTAAGGCCCCTTTGAATAGCTTCGAGTCCCATGTTGTAAAGCTCTTTGGCTCTTGCTTCGGTTTTGGCCTCGGCGGTTATCCTGATCTTGGGCTCAGTGCCTGACGGTCTTATCAGAAGCCAGCCATCGTTAAAGGCGAGCCTGAGGCCGTCGATTGTCGTCAGTTGCCCTGCCTCTGTTCTCAACAACTCTTCTATCTTCTTCATCGCAGCTTTGTCTCCAGGGATGCTGCCTCTCAGAACTGGATAGGACGGTATTTGATCTATTAGCGAGGATATGGAGCGCTCGCTGGCTATCTGGACGATTCTGGCAGCGGCGTAGATGCCATCGGGACACAGAGAAATACGTGGGAATATGAAACATCCCGAAGGCTCAGCCCCGAACTCTTGGGAAGCCTCGGCTTTGCCGCGAAGCTTGTCGGAGACAAAGGCATCCCCTACTCGCGTCCTTATGACCTGAAACCCCAGCTCGTCTATCAGCATCGAAGCATCAATTGTAGTAACCACCTTCTTAACCTTGATCTGGCTGGAGAAAAGGGCTATGAGTTTGTCCCCTGGAACAAATCTCCCTTTATCGTCAATAACTGCCAACCTGTCCGCATCCCCATCGTGGGCGACGCCGAGGTTAGCCTTTTCGTTAACCACAGTCTGCATCAAATCACCGAGGTTCTCAGGCAGAGGCTCGATCTCCCGGGGAAAATTTCCGCTGGGCTGGCAATTCAAAGCTACTACATCGCAGCCCAGCCTAGTCAGCAGATGCGGTGTAATGACGGAGGCTGCACCACCCCCGCAGTCCACCACTACTTTAATCCTCAGTTTACCGGGGAAATCTGAGATAATACGCTCTGTATGCTTCTCCACAGCCCCGGGATAAGCTGTCCACTTCGCCATCTTTTCCCAGAATGATACTTTAAAAGATTTGGCTGAAAGTGCTCTTTCTATTTTATCCCTCTGGGCGGAGTCAAAAGCGGAGCCATCAGGATTCACCAGCTTGATACCGTTGTATTGCGGTGGGTTATGTGAGGCAGTGACCATAGCGCCAGCATCAAAATTTCTGGCAGCATAGGCAAGGGTTGGCGTAGGAACCAGCCCGGCATCGAAAGCGGGGGTGCCAGCATAGAGCAGCCCTGATAGGAATGCATATTTTACTGCGTCGCTGGATGTCCTGGTGTCACAGCCTATCACTGCGGAGGAATATGAGTCTCCCACAGCCAGCCCTACTTCGAACATAAGTTGGAGGAACTCCCTATCTACTACATTCCTTATTCCTGAGGAACCAAAGAATTTCATAGCTTTAACCTTGCTGTTTGGTTGTTCGTCATGCGAGGGCAGACCCATGGGTCTGCCCCTACGTGTTCCATAACCACAGCCCTTAAACCCTAGCTACTAAAAGCGGAGGGGGTGGGATTCGAACCCACGGTCCCGGTGACCCGAGACAGCGGTTTTCAAGACCGCCACCATAAACCGCTCGGACACCCCTCCATAGCTTCGGATTCTATCATAATTATACGGCAAAGTCCAAGCGGTTCACTGTATAAGAAAAGGGGCGTTCAATTGAACGCCCCTACATTGTTCATGCATTAGCTGTTGATCTGGCCTAGTGCTGCCGCGCTCCCGATAGAGGTTTGGCGGCGACTGGCTCCCCCTTCTGACCGGCGTTAGTACCAGGCTGCGTGGAAATCCAGCCATTGCGAATCGCCAGGAACACGGCGTGCGCTCTGTCGTTGGCATTCAACTTACGCAGTATGGCACTGACATGGTTCTTAATTGTCTGCTCGCTGATGCCCAGGATGTTGGCAATGCGCTTGTTCGAATTGCCTTCGGCTACATGGGTTAGAATCTGGATTTCTTTGGCCGTAAGGGGTGTGGTTATTTCCTCCACGGTTTTCCCCATCGCCGCTATGTCCTGGAACTGCCTCAGTACCCTCCAGGCCACCTTGGGCCTGTTGTTCATGGCATCGTTTATGGGGTACTCGCCGCGGGAAGCCTTCTTAATTACATCGATCAACTCTGGAGGTGTGCAGTTCTTGCTTCTGAGGTAGGCCACCGCTCCGGTCTTGATAACCTCGAACAGCTCCTCATCATTTTCGTCAGGATTGGAGCTGAGCATAACTACCTTGGTAGCGGGGAAATAGCGGACTATCTTCTTTCCCAGATCAAGCCCCCTCAGGGTGGGGTAGCCAATGTCCAGTAACACCACATCGGGCGAGCTTGCCGTAATCTGTGTGATCGCCTCTCTTCCCTCGTCACCGGGCTCGCATTCCAATACATCTAATATATCAAGGGTATTTTGCTGAGCTAGCGCCTGGCGCACTCCTGCGCGGAAGAATGGCTGGCTATCGATTATCATAATAACTATCTTTCTCATGGCTTACCTCGACATCACATACCGCTCTATACTATCCTGAGGATTTTTGGGTGGTGCTGATCCCCTTGCGTCGAAAGGGAAGCCTTTACTCTCCTCAAGGAGCAGCACGGCGATGTCCTCAGGCCGGAACCTGCGGTCGCCCCGGGGCCCGATGCGGTATGCCTTTATTATTCCCTGGTCACTCCAACGTCTTAGCGTGTTGCTGTGGACATGGAGAAGGCGGCTCACCTCTCTGACGGTGAGCATGGTGCTTATCTGCCGATTGCTATTTGCCATATCTTCCACCATCCCCTCTTTAGCTATCGTGTCACCACTATAGCCTACCGAACTTCACCCAACAATCACCCAAACGGGCTAATTGTAAAAGCAAATAGTAATGGGTCGAATTACCTGATTCAGGGAGCTATTGGTCATGGCTTTAAAGTACTAGATTTGGGGGTAATGATAATTAAATGCAGTTGACATGCGAGTTCGTATTGAGCTATTCTCTAAGCTAACCGGTGGGGCCGGAGAGTTTGTATTACCTATATAGTTGACAATAATTGAAGGTTTCTGCTCGGGATTTTATGATCATTTGATGCGAGATAGTGTATAAGACAAGGGAGCGTTGATCCGTTACCTGTAAGTTGGTCACCTGGGTAGCGGGGAGCCAATGGTGAAACCGACCTTAAGATATAAAAGGTCGGTTTTTCATTTCTAGGTTATCCTAAAGAGGCGGTAAATGGAGGGACTCATATGAAGAGGATATTGTTCGCACTAGTAGCCCTGGCAATGATTTTCGGGATGACTTTGCCAGTACAGGCACAGCAGGAGACGCAGGGCAGCCACACTTATGATATACATATCACGTCGATCGCTGGCAGCGCGGGCTCGAACCCTCCCATTGCCTACACTAGCCCTATCACAGTCTATGGCAACGCTTCGGCGACAAATTTTGTTGGACAATTGGACCAGTACAATGTTCAAGTTGAATGGGGCGATGGTAATATAAGTTACTACGTGAACACCGATTTCGTACAATCACCGTCCAATAAAGATTTTTTTGGTACTTGGCACGGCAGCCACAATTATGTTAACCAGGGCAATTATACGATAACTGCGAAGCTGTTTCATGGACAACCGCCTGGACACGAAGGCTCAGGAGACTCCGCGACCCTAGCAACAATATTTGTCCGAGTCCTGAATCACATTGTTATCTCTCCCCATAGCTCCAGCATAGCTGCTGGAGCTAGCCAGGCTTACACAGCCGAGGCCTTCGACCAATATAACAACAGCATGGGCGATGTCACAGGCAACACCACCTTCAGCATCAGCGCAGGTGCAGGTGGTTCTTGGGCAGCCAATGTGTATACCTCGCAGAATGCGGGTAACTGGACTGTTACCGGCATCTACAAGGGCAAGTCTGACACAGCCAGCCTGACCGTTATTGCGGCAGGACTTGACCATATCGTTATTACTCCCCAAAGTGCCACCATCATAGC
>JAJYLC010000133.1 GCA_021787935.1 Chloroflexota bacterium
AACCGGTGGGGACTTCATAAAATAAGAAGAAGGAGCAACAAGCGCCCCGCTCAGGCCCCGGTCCCTGGCAAGTTTACAACACCGTATGGCATCGATTACCACCCCTGCCGAATTAGGGCTGTCCCATACCTCCATCTTAAGCTCCAGATTCAAGGGCACATCTCCAAAAGTACGCCCTTCCATCCGGATATAGCACCACTTGCGGTCTAACAGCCAGGGCACATAATCACTCGGGCCAACGTGGATATTATCAGGGTCAAGTTTATAGTCAAGCTGAGAGGTTACAGCGTCTGTCTTGGATATTTTCTTGGATTCCAGGCGCTCCCGCTCCAGCATGTTATAGAAATCCGTGTTGCCGCCGAAGTTCAACTGGTATGTCCTCTCCAGCTTAACGCCGCGCTCACGAAAGAGCCTGGTCAGCACACGGTGTGTGATAGTTGCGCCAACCTGTGACTTTATGTCATCACCGATGATCGGCACCCCCACATCCTCAAAGCGTTTCTGCCAGTACTTTTCACGCGCAATAAACACAGGGATGCAATTGACTAAACCGCATCTGGCGGCAAGTACTTGCTCTACATACCACTTAGTAGCCATCTCGCTGCCTACCGGCAGATAGCTAACAACAATATCAACCTTTCTTTCCTTGAGGATTCCCACGATATCTGCAGTAGAGCCTGGAGCCTTGGTAATGACCTTGGAAAGATATTTGCCCAGGCCATCGTGAGTCATGCCCCGTTCTACCATTACCCCGGTAGTGGGCACATCGCAGAACTTGATAGTATTATTCGGCGGAGTGTAAATAGCCTCCGCCAGGTCTTTGCCCACCTTATTGCGATCGATATCAAAGGCAGCTACAAAATTGACGTCCCTGATATGATAGCCTCCCAGATTGACATGCATCAGTCCAGGGACGAAATCATTCTCAGCAGCGTTACCATAGTAATACACCCCTTGAACCAAAGATGAGGCGCAGTTACCAACTCCGATGATGGCCACATTAATTTTACCCAAGTACTAAACTCCTTTCCTAAACGCACTAAGATCGACCTTCAGCCAGCCCATTCGCAGGCTTGCCCCGAGAAGAATCTTGTGCTATCCTCGATACCACACAAATGGTTTACGACTTCCATACTCATACATCCATAAGCGATGGTGCCCTCTCGCCACTGGAACTGGTGCGAAGAGCCCTCGTCAACGGTTACCAGGCTATTGCAATCACCGACCATGTTGGAATCGGCTATCTGAAACGATTGATAAATGAGGTTACCGCTGATTGTGCCCTTGCTCAAAGTCACTGGAACATAACGGCAATCCCGGGAGTAGAACTCACACACTTGCCAGCAACAGCAATCGCCGAAGCCGCAAAGAAAGCGAAACAATTGGGAGCGAAACTGGTGGTAGTTCATGGTCAAACTGTTGCCGAACCTGTTGAACCAGGCACAAACCTGGCTGCTCTCAAATCGCCACATGTTGATATCTTAGCACACCCTGGAATGTTAACCCTGGAAGAAGCAAAACTGGCGGCTGCCAATGACATCTACCTCGAAATCACTGCCCGAAAACAGCATTCTGTCACTAACAAACATGTTGCCGAAATGGCTCGCCGTGCCGGAGCAAAGCTCATCATAGATTCAGACGCACATGAAGAATCCGACCTGCTAACTTCTGAACTAGCCTATACTATCGCTATTAACGCCTCGCTCACCGAGGCTGAGATTAGAGACACCCTGCAAACCAGTCCCCGGGCTTTGCTCAAAAAAATTCTTCCTTAGTTATCCATCACTTGCTTATTAAATATGGGCTACCTTCTTTTTAACTGTGTAGACTATACAACTTTGAGTGTAAAAGTCAAGTTTCATCACGTTTTCTGAAAACCTTCATCGGTTTCCAGCAACCACCTACCTCATCGTATTGAAGAATAGCGATAAAGCGCCCATTCCTGGAATAAGCCCGACAGTTCTTTTCAGAGGCCCCTGTTCCCCGCATTAAGTCCAAGGGGCGACCGTTCATTACAGCTTTCTCATTCTCTTCATCCACAGTTATCGCCGGCAAATGAAGTACTGCCATATCTATAGGATGAAAAAGTTCAGCCCAATGCCCTTGCCGGAATGCATCCTCCAACTGAGAGATACTAACCGCGTCTTTGATATAAAAAGGCCCGCTCTTTAAGCGGACCAGGTTTTTCAAATGCGCCCCACAGCCCAACTTTTGCCCCAGGTCATGGGCTAACGAGCGGATGTAAGTCCCTTTGCTGCACTCTACCTCCATCATAAGCAGAGGAAGCTTCCAATCTATTATCTCCAGACGGGAGACCTCAACTTTCCTCGGCGTTCGAGGCAGCTCAACCCCGGCCCTGGCCCAACGATATAAAGGTATCCCTTGCCGCTTGACAGCGCTGTACATGGGAGGGGTCTGCTCTATAAAGCCAGTAAAGGAGGACAATGCCGTCTCTACTTGCTCTTTAGTCAAAGAAGAAGCGTCGCAGCGCTGAGTTATCTTCCCGGTAGCGTCATAAGTATCGGTAGATATTCCTAATTCAATCTCAGCCCGGTAAATCTTTGTTGCCTCGGCCAGGAACTCGACCAGCCGGGTTCCCTGTCCGAGGCAGACAGGCAAGACGCCAGTAGCATCAGGGTCCAGAGTGCCAGCATGCCCCACCCGCCGCTCTCCACTCAACCCCCTCACGAGAGCCACCACCCCAAAAGAGGTCTTTCCTCGAGGTTTATCCAGATTTAGAATCCCATCAATGGTCAAGTTTTGTCCGCTTTACCAGTACTGTCACCTGCCGCCACTTCTTCAATCAACTGAAGCAGGCGGCTTCCGCGCTCGATAGAATCATCACGGTAAAAACTCAACTCGGGCGTATAGCGCAGCGATAGGCGCTCTCCCAATCCTTTGCGCAGGAACCCGGCGGCGGCGGCAAGCCCTTTTTCTACCTGTTTCTTGTCCTCTTCAGTGCCCATAATGCTGACAAAAACCTTGGCATGCCTTAAATCAGCGGAAGTAACTACCTCGGTGACACTGATTAAACCGCTCAACCTGGGGTCTCTAACCTCGCGCCTGATAAGCTCGCTTATCTCCTCGCGGATAAGCTCGCTAACACGCTCCCTGCGTCGTGTCCCCATCTCGCCCCCCAATCCAGGTCGGGAGACCTAGACTTTCTCTTTTTTGTAGGCCTCAATGATATCGCCTATCTGAAAGTCAGTGAAACCCTCAACACCAATACCGCACTCAAAACCAGCCGCTATCTCACGAACATTTTCTTTGAAATGCTTCAAGCTCGACACCTGCGCTTCAGCCATAACCTCGCCTTTGCGTACAACCCTGGCCATTGAGCCGCGGCTGATCTTGCCATCGGTCACATAAACACCTGCTATCTTGCCCTGCCTGGTGTTGAAAGTAGCTCTTACCTCTCCATGCCCTTCTATGACATCCACATAGGTAGGTTCCAGCATGCCAGCCAGTGCTTTTTCAACATCCTCAACCAGCGTGTAAATCACCTGGTACAAGCGGATATCGACACCTTCTTGTTCAGCAAGACGTTTTGCCCCCGGCTCAGGGCGTGTGTTAAAACCTATGATAATGCCTTTGGAGGCAATAGCCAACAATACATCGTTTTCAGTTATACTCCCGCTGCCCAAATGGACAATCCTCACCTTGACTTCACCGCTGCTCAGCCTTTCCAAAGAATCCCTTATCGGCTCTATGCTTCCCTGAACATCTGTCTTCAAGATTATGTTAAGCTCTTTTACGTTCCCTGCCTGAATTTGAGCGAATACGTTACTCAGCCTGGGCACTTTTGAGACGCTGCTCAACTCTTTTTCTTTTTGCCGCCGCTGCCCCTCAGTTCGCGCTTCCTTCTCGCCGCTAACCACCGCCAGGGTATCACCTGCCTGAGGAACACTGCTTAACCCCAGCACCCCCACAGGAGTAGACGGGCCTGCTTTCTTTACACGCTTGCCTCGATCATCAAACATTGCTTTGACCTTGCCCCAAATATCGCCGACTACAACGTAATCACCGATTTCGAGAGTGCCTGTCTGTACCAGAACCGTAGCCATAGGGCCCCGGCTGCTATCCAGCTTGGCCTCGATGACAACACCGATAGCCGGTCGGTCAGGGTCGGCTTTTAACTCCAGAATTTCAGCAACGATAAGAAGGTTCTCCAGTAAGTCAGGTAAACCATCGCCTCGTTTGGCGGAAACCTGGACGCAGACAACATCGCCTCCCCATTCCTCAATAATTACGCCATTATCTGCCAGCTGTTGTTTGACCCTATCCGGGTTGGCAGTTGGCTTATCTATCTTGTTAATAGCAACTACGATGGGTACCCCAGCAGCTTTAGCGTGGTTTATAGCCTCCACCGTTTGAGGCATGACGCCATCATCAGCAGCTACGACCAGGACAGCGATATCGGTAACCTGGGCTCCTCGAGCCCTCATTGCGGTGAATGCTTCGTGGCCCGGTGTATCGAGAAAAGTGATCTTTTGACCGTGAACCTCAACCTGGTATGCACCGATATGTTGTGTGATTTGGCCAGCTTCGGTATCAACCACATTAGTCTGCCGGATTGCATCAAGCAATTTGGTTTTGCCGTGGTCGACATGGCCCATAATAGTCACTACAGGAGGACGCAGCTTTATGCCTTTGCCTGTCTCAGCAATGCGGGGCTTGAGAGCTGTGCCAGCAGAGGCCTGCGGCTCTTCCTTGGCCTCGAAGCCTAGGTCGGCGGCGACAATAGCAGCGGTTTCATAATCGATAACCTGGTTGATGCTGGCCATAACTCCATTTCGCATCAAACACTTTATCGCGTCTATACCGCTGACCTTCAGGATATCAGCCAGCTGTTTCACCGTCAGCCTGCGCGGTACAACGACCTCCGGTTTAGCCTCAGGTTTAGGCGCCGGTTTGGCTTCCGATTTGGCCTCAGCTTTTCCGGCAGCCGGCGTCTTAGTTTGGGCAGCATGCTCCTCACCGGCAACTTTACGCTTCATCCACAAGCTCCTTCGATATGAAGCTCAGAGCGACGTTCTACACTATTACCACCCGCCAGTAATGTCTTGCAGTACTCCAGAAGTCCAGCCCTCTGCTCCGGACCAATCTCCACCTTGAGAGCATACTCCAATCTCTTATGCCTTAAGCCAGACTCAAGGCAGTCAACTGTTCTACACAAATACGCGCCACGTCCAGCTTTTTTACCTCTGTTATCTATCTCCAGAGCACCCTGGGGGGTACGCACAATCCGTACCAACTCCCACTTCGGTCTTTTTTGACGACAAACGATGCAGGTGCGCTCGGGAATATGTTTAGTATGACTTCGTGTTACAGGCACCTCTGGTTTACTCCTCCAGGTCTTCATCCAACTCTTGGAGTTCGAAGCCGCGATGCTTGCGTGCTTTCTTGGCCTTCCCGCCCTCCAATTTATCTTCTTTATACTGCTTCTTCTTTTTGTCCTTCTTCTTAAGGTCAGGCTTAGGGGCCTTGGGAGCAAAAATGTCCTCAGCGAAGCGTATCTGCGGTTTCTCAGCGGGCACCTCAACCTCGGGAGGAGGTTCATAAGGAATCGCCTCGATCTCCTCCTCAATCTTCTGAGGCACTGCTGCAGCCTCCTCAACTGGGGGAGCTACTTCGCTGACCTCCACCGCCTCTTTCACCGGAGGTGCGGCCACCTTCACCCGTGCAACTCGCTCCTTAACCTTAGGTCCCTCTTCTTCCACCTTCTCTGGCTCCTCAGCCACAGCCTCGGGAGGAGCCTCTTTAACCATGGTCTTCCTCTCAGCCTCGGCACATTAGTAGCCATAGCCGGA
>JAJYLC010000134.1 GCA_021787935.1 Chloroflexota bacterium
TTTTGGGGGCTTCCTCGGTGGTCGCCGTATCCCTACAAATGGAAAAGCCAATCCCCAGGGCTCCCAGAAAGGCGACAATCACGGGAGAAGCGATTGCCCAGAAGCGCCAGGGCTCACCGGCAACTAAACCCCAGATAAAAAGGCCGGCAAGAACAATACAGCCAAGGCAGATTAACGCACCACCCACTTTGAACCTGTTCATTTATCTGTTCTTACCTCCTCACTTCTGACTTGGAACATTTCCTTAATTGCGCAGATCCGGTGGTAATAGGTTAGGTATAGAATCCTTGATGGGATAAGTTTGTGAGCACTTAGTGCACTTTAACGTACCTGTAATAACCTCCTTCTTGTCCTCCTCGATTACTTCAAGTTGGAGGTCGCCCTTGCATACCGGGCAGGCCAATATCTCCATCAGGTCTTTTTTCATAGTGGCTCTCTTTGAAAAACGTCTCAGTTAGAATGATTGTAGTTTATGTACAATTTTAAGTCAAGTGGATAAAAAGAGGCTAAGGCGTAGTCGATGCCAGGGCTATTGTGCGGTTGGGGGCCCACCCCCAATCATGTAGCGGCCAGATTATGAGCCATGCCTTGCCGATTATCTTATCCCGGGGCACTGGCCCGCCTTCACGGGAGTCATAGCTGACGCTGCGGTTGTCTCCCATGACGAAGTATTCGCCCTCGGGCACTGTCCAGGTGCCGCTGATGCCGCTGTGTTGAGCTGGCAGGTACGGTTCGTCAAGTCTAAAACGTTGGCCGTTTACATCGGTTATATATACGGTGCCGTCGGGGGTCACCTGTACAGTCTCGCCGGGCAAACCGATTATTCTCTTTACGCGGTCATTCTGGGGCTGGTCGGGAGCTTGGAAGACAATAACATCGCCTCTACGGGGGTTGTGGCCGAACCAGTAGGCTGTCTTGTTTACAATAACATATTCGTCGTTGTGTAGGTTGGGCTCCATGCTGGTGCCATCAATCCTGAAGTTCTGTATCATGAAATGGATGGCGAAGAAGATAACCAGAGCCAGGAGAATGACCTGCAGTGTTTCGCGGATTAGAGTTCTCATCTTAATATGGTTGACAAGGGGCTTAAGCCCCTTGTCAAAGCCTCTTAGCATTCCTCCGTCAAGTTGTTTAGCCCGACGGGTTAGATTGCCCTGGCCTAATTATGTTAAAATGGACAGAGCCTTTACATATACTGAATTAGTATAAATAGGCACTACCTGTGAGTCAAGCACGGTTTAGATATTGTGTAACAACAGTGGAGTGCAGTGAAGAAAAGTCCCTCTGCCGCGATTTTTGAACATTTCCACTCAGGCGCTCTTTTAAGCTCGCAGGATGGATGTTTAATGGATGAACAGGAGTTAATCTCACGAAGTAAGAACGGCGATGTCGATGCTTTCAACTGGCTGGTTGAGCAATATCAGCGCCTGGTCTACAATCTTGCCTTGCGGATGCTGGGCAACGCTGAGGCGGCCGAGGACGCCAGCCAGGATACGTTCCTCTCAGCATATAGGGCCATCGACAAATTCAGGGGTGGCAGCTTCAAATCCTGGGTTCTGCGCATCGCCGCTAACTCCTGCCATGACAAGCAGAGGGTAATCCGGCGCTACCGCGTAGTCTCTCTGGACACTCTGCTGGAAACTGATGATCTTCCTCAGTCCAATAATGCCGAATCCCCCGAAGACTATGCCTTGCGCCGGGAACTGGGCCGGTTCCTCAACGATGGGCTGTCTCATCTCCCTGAGGACCAGCGCCTGGCAGTGATCCTTTCCGATGTCGAGGGCTTGAGTTACGATGAGGTCGCACAGGTTGCAGGCTGTTCTCTTGGTACTGTGAAATCGCGATTAAACAGGGGGCGAACTCGTCTAAGAGACTTTCTGCTTCAGCATGAGGAACTTTTACCATCGAAATTTCGTCTAAATAAATAAGGGGTAATGCAATGTTTAGGGCTAAATGGGGGGTGCCCCAGTGCCGAAAAGTACGGGGCATGCTCTCCGAATACATTGATAATAGGCTGGACGACGAAAAGAAAACCCTCATCGAGCGGCATCTCCAAACATGCGAGGCTTGTTCAAAGGAGCTTGAATCTCTGCAAATGACAGTGCAGCTGCTGCACAGGGTGCCTGAAGTGCCCGTGCCGCGCTCCTTTACGGTCACTGCGTCCGAGCCGAAGCGCGAGCGTGCTTTAGGTCCGGGAAGCCTGCGCTGGCTGCGCCCGGCGACTGCTGTTATTGCCATTGCACTTGTGGTGCTGCTCGCGGGCGACTTCCTCAACGTTTTTGTCAGCAATCCCGGGGTTAGTAGTGGAGCTAACGTAACTTATGTTCGATTCTCACCAGCGGCTCCTACCGAGCAGCAGACTATGGTCGCTGTCCCGGGTGTTATGGGGAAGATGTCTCTTACTACCGCAAAAGCTGTAGGATACACGGATTACACCGTACTTACTTCTCCGCCCGCTTTTCGGTCTATAGCTGGGCCAGCCCAGAGTCTTCTCGGGGCTGAAGCTCCAGCCGGAGCAGGAGTGATAGTTCAGGAAGAGGCTGGTGCCGGTTGGCCGCTGAGACAGATCGAGATAGGCCTGGGCGCTGTTGTGTTTATTCTGCTCGCGGTGATGATTTTCGCCAGGCAGCGCAGGGCAAGAGTAGCTGTTAAGTAAATTTGCTTGAGAGAAGTAACCAACTCAGACGAGTGAATATTATACCCTTACAACGTAGGTAGCATACGCTATCGAGTAAACAGGGTGTCAAAGCACCCTTTTGGAGCTAAAGGAGAGAGGGGGCAGCCCAGCATTGCGGGGCTGCCCCATTTTATACCTAATAGGCATAGCGGGCTACTTTCTCTCATTGTAGGTCAGGTTTCCCAACCTGCCCATGTTATTAGCTTCCAGTTGCACCTTAAAGAGTGAGATGATAGAATTACATAATCTGGTGAGAGACAGGAAGTATACGAAGAAATGTTCACTGGCATAGTTGAAGAAATAGGCACCGTTAAGTCTCTGCAGGCGGGGAAGCTTACTATCTCAGCAGACAGCGTCCTTAAAGGCACTAAGCTGGGTGACAGCATCAATGTCAACGGTGCTTGCCTCACTGTTACTGTGATGGGCAGCAATACCTTCTCCATAGATGTTATGCCGGAGACCCTGCGACGCACCAACCTGGGTGCTCTGCGTCCCGGCGAGAGTATTAACCTGGAACGTGCTTTGCCTGCAGATGGCCGTTTTGGAGGGCACTTTGTTCAGGGACATGTGGATGCCACAGGTAGGGTCAATTCGGTGGTTCCTGAAGACGAAGCGCTCCTGATGAAAGTCGCCGCCCCTTCGGATATAATATGCTATGTAGTGGAGAAAGGGTTCATTGCAGTGGACGGTGTCAGCCTCACTATTACCGACTGCGATGCTGTCTCTTTTACAGTCTCACTGGTTGCCTATACCTTGCAGCACACTACTTTGAGGCACAAGAAACCGGGCGATATGGTCAATCTGGAAGTTGACATAATTGCCAAATATGTGGAGAAGCTTAAATGTGGGAGCAGACCTGGTGTAAGCCTGGAGTTTCTGGGCAAACACGGTTTTTTGCCCACCTAGACCTTTGAGGTTTAAAAATGGCTCTAGCAACGATACCTGAAGCAATCGAAGACATAAAGGCGGGGAAGTTCCTCATTATTGTAGACGATGAGGGACGGGAAAACGAGGGTGACCTGGCTATCGCTGCGGAAAAAGTAACTCCGGAAGCCATCAATTTCATGGCTAAATACGGCAGAGGGCTTATATGTATAGCCATGACCGGTCATAGACTGGACGAACTGAATATCCCCATGATGGTTCAGGATAATACTTCGAAGTTCTCCAGCCCCTTCACTGTATCTGTCGAAGCCAAGCACAAGGTGACCACAGGTATCTCCGCCCATGACCGCGCAGCCACGGTTAAGGCTCTCATTGACCCCGCCACCAAACCTGGTGACTTATCCCGTCCCGGTCATATGTTCCCTTTACGGGCCAGGGATGGCGGAGTTCTGGTACGCGCTGGTCACACCGAGGCGGTTGTGGACCTGGCAAAGGCGGCAGGTCTCTATCCCGCGGGGGTTATCTGTGAGATACTGAACGAAGATGGGACCATGGCCCGGGTTCCGCAGTTGGAGGCTATGGCAGCTGAGCATGGTATAAGGATGGTGAGTGTGGCTCAGATCATCGCTCATCGCCGTCGCCATGAGAAGCTGATAGTAAGAGTAGCTGAGGCTAAGTTGCCCACCAGGTACGGCGATTTCCATGCCATCGCTTATAAAAGCGCTATCGACCCCGATGAGCACGTGGCGCTGGTCAAAGGCGACTTGAATGGTGATAGGCCATTGCTGGTGCGCGTTCATAGCGAATGCCTTACTGGTGATGTGTTCCACAGCATGCGCTGCGATTGTGGAGAGCAAATCGAGCTCGCCATGAAGGCTATAGCTGAAGAAGGACGCGGGGTATTTCTTTATATGCGTCAGGAAGGCCGAGGGATCGGACTGCACAACAAGATTCGTGCCTATGCCCTGCAGGACCAGGGGCTGGATACCGTGGAGGCCAATGAAGCTCTGGGCTTTGGCAGCGACCTTCGCGATTACGGCATCGGGGCGCAGATTCTGGCCGACCTTGGGGTGCACAAGCTGCGACTGCTTACCAACAATCCTAAAAAAGTAATCGGGCTCGAGGGGTATGGCCTGGAGGTCGTAGAAACGGTGCCCATTATCTGCAAGCCTAATCCTCAGAATGTCCGCTATCTTGAGACCAAGCGCAAGAAAATGGGACATCTCCTGAAGCTGGATGAATAAGGCTACACGGAAGTGGGTAGCCTGGAGCATCTGTTTTAAGTGTTTGGAAACTGGGGAGTGCAGAGGGGCGAAGCCCCTTTGCCAGGGGATTTGGGGGCCTGTCCTGAGCCTGTCGAAGGATGTCCCCCAATTTTTAAAGTCCCCCAAGCGTGGGGGATTTAGGGGGCTGATAAGAGGTTATTCAATCTCAAACGAAATTATGGGGAGGTGAATCTTGACTAAGCGTTATGTAGGCAAGCTAGTAGGGGAAGGACTGAAATTCGGGGTAATAGTCTCTCGTTTCAATGAATTTATCACCAGCAAGCTTTTAGACGGAGCGCAGGATGCACTGGCTCGCCACGGCGTCAAGGAGGCGGATATAGATATTGCCTGGACGCCGGGCTCCTTCGAGATACCTCTCATTGCCAAAAAGATGGCCGAATCGGGAAGATATGATGCCATAATCTGCCTTGGTGCTGTGATTCGCGGCGGCACGCCGCATTTCGATTATATTGCGGCTGAAGTCACCAAAGGGATTGCCAACGTGAGTTTGGGGACCGGGCTTCCGGTCATCCTGGGGGTGATTACCGCTGATACACTGGAGCAGGCCATAGAGAGGGCGGGCACCAAGTCAGGCAACTACGGCTCGCAGGCTGCGATGCACGCCATTGAGATGGCGAACCTGGGCAGAGCGATAGCAGGGCAGTAACCAAAGCGACCGGTAATAACCTAACTGTAAAAACTTATGCGGTGATCTTGTAGACATGGTCTCCGGGCCGCACTCTGTCCGGTACCTTGATTCCGATTGAATCCCCGGATTTTGCCTCCTGCACGTTTACGTTGTGGATTTGCATTGATGCCACAGTAACCTCAACGTCAGTGGTGTGCCCCTTGATATGGAGCTTGTCACCGACTTTGACTGGCGCAGTAAGGTCAATGCCTGCCACTACGGGTCGTGCGAAGAAAGTGCTGACCTTGCCGATTTCTATCTCAGGCATTTCTGGGCCTCCTCCCTTTTAC
>JAJYLC010000135.1 GCA_021787935.1 Chloroflexota bacterium
CTAATCTAATGGCTGAAAGGACGGAACTTCACGAAAAACTTAGGGTGTAAAAATTCTACCAAGCCTGGTGAAACTTGTAAAGAAAATTCAGGGCACCTGTATTTGGTCGGGCTCTAATACTATAACAATACTATAAATAGGGTTGACAATATATTGCTGGTATGGTTCAATTTGCTCCATCACGAATTTTCCCTTCGACATTAACCTGTTCGTCCTTTTGCACCGAGGCGAAAGTGGAGAAAGAGGGTGAGATAATGCTATCTATCAAATGCAAAGACGTAGGAATGAAGTGTGACTTCGAAGTCGAAGCGAGAACAGACAACGAACTAGTCAATAAGTTCCAGGAGCATATCAGCAAGGTTCACAACGTCAAAACCATAACACCTGATATGTTCACCAAAATCAGAAAAGCTATCAAAAAGTAGCTTCGGCAGTAAGGCTCGGCAAAATGATTACTGGCCAATATCATCCCTCTATTTGTAATGAATAGTATAAACAGCCGTTTTTGGTAATGGTTCTTACTTTGCCTTCTTCCTGCAGCAATCTCAGGTGAGCCCAGGTTTCCAGCAACGCTAAACGGCGGTTCAGAGAATCCAGCTTGTCCCAGGCAATCCCGCCTGCCTGCGGTATCCAATGCATCCTTGCCGCTATCTCGTAGGCATTCATGGTACCGCTCTGCAAAATCTCAAGGATGTGTGTTTTCCTTGTCTGGTGATGTTCAATCAACTCATCAGTCCTTCTCTGGAAATGAGTGAAGGCCGGACCATGGGCCGGCAAAACGAGGTCAACTTCGAGTTCACGGAGGTTCTTCAGACAACTTAAGTAATCGGCCAGAGGGTTATCGTATTGCAGGGGAGATGTACCAACTTCGGGCGTGATATCCTGCAACATATGGTCTCCTGAAAATAGCAGCTTCTTCTCCCGCTCATAGAGGCAGATATGTCCCGGGGAATGGCCTGGCGTCCACACGACCTCCAAGTCGAACAGGCCGGTGGGAATCCTTTCGCCTCCTGAGAAAAGTATATCAGGGCGGCCCAGATCTGTGGCGAAGCTGATATCGGGAAGCTCCTTTTCAGGGGTGCCGTTGCGCAGGAGCCAGCTATTGGTTTCTCGGAGTGTTTGCCTGGCTTTTCCTCCCATAGCCTCGATGAAGGCAGACTCCTTTCGGTGTAATACCAGTGCTGCCCCTGAGAGTTTCTTCAGCTTGGCAGCCATACCGAAATGATCGTAGTGAAAATGGGTGATAACGATTTTGGAAATATCTTTGAAGTTAACACCTATGGCGTCAAGCCCCTCCTCTAAAATCTTCAGATTTCGAGGGTCATCCCAGCCAGCATCAAGCAGCAGCCAACCATCTTTTCCTTGAATCAAATAAACGTTGGTCTCGCCGACCATTTCCCCCGCATCTGCAAGCGTAGCAGATGGAATAGGGAGCTTGAATTGATGAACGCCAGGCATGATCTCCATTATGTCTGTCCTCCGCTTCTTTTAAACGATTGTGGCATACCATTTAATGCCTCTGTGAAAAGCATAGCCTTGACGGTGGATCAATCCCGCAGCCTCCAATTGCCGGAGAGTACGTTGGATTGACGTCCTATCGGTTATTGTTAGATAAAAATCGCAATTTGTAGGCCTGCAGTAGAACCCTGCGCGCCCACAGTGCCTCCCTATGTCACTCCAACAAGTGTACAATCCTCTCTGCGTTCGATCACGTATCCGTTGAAGGATCTTGCTCTGCTCTCTGCTCAGCCGCGTGTTCATCATTTGCCCTCGGCGATGGAACGTGCCGGGAACTCAATGCTGCTCTGCCTGAAGTCGCATCTTTTTGTGGGGCATCTATATGAATGGCGTTGAGTCGGTCAGTAGTTCATTCCACCAGATTGTTAGAGAAAGCACCTGTTCATAAGTATATGATAGCAGGCGACAAGCTGCAATACCATATACAGATGTCGGAGATATTTTTGTGTTTGATTTGATCCTCTGAACGTGGAACAGGTATTAGGATTTATTACGTTGGCCTGTTCCGGGATAGCAAGAAGCTTGTTCCAAATGGGAGGTTCGCTTTGCTGGAGGCATAAGTGCAAGGGGATAGCCGGTGGGATAGGAACATCATGGTTGCCTCAGGCCAGTGGAAAAGATAAAGGGTATTGCCGATGGCATAAATTAAGCGGAGGATAGCTGAGCTATCCCAAAAGTAAGTTCGAGGAGATCGCTGGATGAAACCTGGGGTCCTGAGCTACCTGTTGAAAAGCACCCAAGAAAATGTGCTGGGTTCCGCTATAGCTGGAATCGCAAACAGCGCGGCCAGCATAACAGCTCCGACCGATAGCAGCATCAGCTCTTGTAGCCTTTTCATCCTGGTCATGATACATCTCCTTATCTTTTTGAGGTTCGATACAAGCGGACATCGCCACTTTCGCCTGGAGGAAGCTACTTGCTGGTTTCGTCTTGGCTACCAGCTGGGTTGCCGCTTCAGTGTCGAGGAACACTGCCAAGTTGCCCAAGCAATGCCCGCCCCGTATCGTAAAGCGACCACTGGTCGATTAATTTCCAATCTAAAACAAGGAATACCATCTGAATATCGGCGAGATTCTGATTGTTTTGTAGGACATTGTGGAATTATCTTGTCAGCGTTGAAACTACAAGCAAGTGACTACTAGAGTCACTAGAGTCTCTGACCGACGCTGTAAGAGATCGAGAAGGTAAGCGGGGGCAAGCCGAGGGTTTACAAGGGAGCTATGGCTTTTTTCTTGTTCACAAACTACTAATTTGGTTAAGTATTAAGGTTGAAATCGCTGAGGGTTTTTTCGTCCGGTAGATTATGATGAACGTGACCGATCTGAACCTTTACACCAGGGTTGAAGGCAAATGCTGCCTTCAACCCTGAAATTGTTTATGTCCAAGTATAGCTCTTTGATAAACTCTTTATTTCATTCTGTTACCTGGAAAGCGAAGTGAAATACGGGCAGGTGCTCCCCAGGATGGTCTTCTAACGCGGTTAACTGCGGTATGCGGAAGTCGTTGGTCTGGCTCATGTCTGTGCCGGCGTAGATAGCTGGGTACAGGTCAATGTAATGCCAGCCAGGCTCGCCAGTCGCCGGGAGATAAACAGTTACATCTCCCTGGCTATTGAAGCCGCAGGCATACCCCACGTAGGCGTTATCATAAACCAGAGTGTAGATGTTTGCTGTCTGAGTCCAGCCCACCCCCTTGAGATGAACAGTTATAGTGGTACCAGCAGGACCGGACGAAGGTGAGATGTCGAAAGCAGACGGGGTAATAGTGAAGGATGTTTCTGCCAGTTTTGTTCCCGCATCTTGCACTTCAATTCTATGAGGCCCACCCACGTCATCCAGTGCCTTGAACGGGAAAATTATTGTTCCATCGGCTCCGACTGTTACATTGCCTAGTGGAACCGAAGCCTCCACCCACCCATTGCCGGAGACGCGGCTGCCGACTACTCGGAACCACAGGAGATCCAGTTGTTTTCCCGCTGGTAATCCGCTGCCCTGAAGAATCACCGGTGTACCAACTGTGCCTGATGCGATATCTGTCCACAGGGCCGGGCCCGTGGTAGAGGGCTTGCCAGCACTCTTTTGCATAGGCAGACCTTGTTCTTGAGCCGGCGGCGGTGTTATCGGAGCGCCATCGGTCACAGTGAATTCAAATGTCCACTGAGGACGGTCTGGCCGTGGCGACTGCTGCATATTCAGGTAAGGGAAGGTAGCTGAACCGTGGATGATTTGGATGATGTGTTCACCAGGCGCACCGATGGCCGTAATTGAGGCATGAGCAATTCCATCTGTCGTAACCGACGAAATCCAGCCGGTGAACTTGTTATCGTAGATCACTTCCCAGCTATTCTCTAACGGCCTCCAGCCGATGCCTTGGGCATCGATATTGATGGATGTGCCAACGGGGCCGCTGGATGGTGAGATGGATACTTGCATATCCACTTTGAAGTTAGACTGATTTTGAACTTCATTTTGTTTTTCCACCAATACATTATGGCTGAACCCGAATCCGCTGGGAACCGTAAAGGTAGCCTGGAAACCACCGCTGGCGTCTGTCTCGACCTTGCCCAGCGATTGCATGGCGTCAGTAAAGGTTCGGCCAGTATAATTGCCGTCTGCAACGTTCCACGCACCTGTAAAACCTTCCCAGACAAGATCGAGCTCACTATTGGCCTCAAAACCTTTACCAGAAGCATTTACTGTAGCTCCAATGGGTGCATGAGTAGGACTCAATGAGAAATTGCCGATGTATTTGACAGTTATCGGTGACGGTGACACCGTCGTTTGCGCTTTCTGTCCCGAAGCAGGTTGGCAAGCAGTAAAAACCAGAATAAGGGAAGCTAACGCAGCTAAAAAAAGGATTGGTTTAACCTTGTTCAAACTGTACCTCCTCCTATACTCCAGAAACCTCCGCTGGATAGACGCGAGTTTGTCAGCTAGGCGCCTTACATAGGGTTTCCAAGAGTCCCAACATCACTTTTGTCACAGGTGGGGTAAGTGCCCCACCTGCGCAAAATCAGGCAACGTGCAAGCCTTAACATCACATAGTGTGAATTTACTGAACCACGGTTAGCAAAGATGGCTGCACATTAAAATTGTCGAATTTCCCGGTCCTCCCATCAACCGCCGTAGCAGTCGCTGTATACGATATGGTGCCTGTGGGATAGTTATCAGGTATTACCCAGGTAGCTGTCCAGAAATAATCTGTTGGGCTCTCCTCAGGTTCGCCCGAATACCTTCCGGTGAAAGTTTGTCCATCGGGTAAACTTACGGTGACTGAAGAGAGGGCTTTATTATCCATTGGCTTGCCGGTTACCGGGTCGTACACTCTGATGCGGAAAACTACCTTCTCGCCAGGCTTATAGACATTGTTTAAAACGCAGTCCATAGCTGGTTTGACAGGACCATCTTCACTGACGACCATATCTGAGGTGAGAATAAGATTTTTAGATACTTGTGAACTGGTTACAGGTACTGATTGTGCGCTGGAGTTGGCGCAAGCAGCAGTTACCGCAGCGATGGTTCCCATCAGTGCTACCGCCGTGATGAATTTCCAGAATTTTTTTAGTTGCACCATGATGTCTCTCCTTACTTCTCGGTTAGCAGCGCGTTTACTGAACCACAGTTAACAAAGACGGCTGTACATTAAAATTATCGAATGTACCGGTCCTTCCATCAACCGCTGTAGCAGTCGCTGTATACGATATGGTGCCTGTAGGATAGTTATTAGGTATTACCCAGCAGTAAGACCAAAAATGATCTAGCGGATTTGTGCTGGGATGGCCCCCATAACTAGCGTTGAAAGATTGTCCATCAGGTAAACTTACAGTGACAGAAGAGAGAGCTTTGTTATCCATCTGAGCGCCGGTTGCCGGGTCGTACACCCTGATGCGGAAAACTACCTCCTCGCCAGGCTTATAGACATTGTCTAAAACGCAGACTGCGGCTGGTGCTACAGTACCACCGCTGCCGGTGACCATATCTGAGCTGAGGATAAGATTCTTGGCTGCTTGAGTAGGACTAGCTGTGGGAGTTGGTGAGCTGGAGCCGGAGCAAGCCGCAGCTACTATCGCAATAGCTCCAATCAGTACCGCCGCCGTGATAAGTTTCCAGGATTTTTTTAGTTTCATATACCTTCCCTTCTTCCTTTTCATTATTTTTTGCGCCTTTGTGCTGAATTTCACTCTGGCAACTAGTTTCGAAAAACTGCTATGACAAACTGCCTAAAAACCTTCTTTGCCGGTGGCTAATCAGCAGCCATCGATTGTCTCCGGCACCTTAAGCGTTA
>JAJYLC010000029.1 GCA_021787935.1 Chloroflexota bacterium
CGTATTGGGCATCAATTTCTTGAGAATACGCACTCTCTCCCAGGGGTCTTCGTTTAAGAACCGTGTGCAGACATCGAATGTGGCACCACCCCAGACCTCCATGGCGTAGAAGCCGACCTTTTCCATATCAGGGGCGATGGCTTTCATATCCTCGATGCGCATCCTGGTTGCGAACGAAGACTGGTGAGCATCCCTAAACGTAGTATCGCATATTTTGACAGGATTCTTTTTTGAGTTCGCCTTTGGTGACATGGCTTAAGCCTCCTTCAGATTGACATAAAATGCGCGCAGCGCATTTTATTCTAGACTATTCTTCGCTGCCATAACTGGCGCATCCTCATCATCTCTTCGCGACCTGAAACGTGCCACAAGCTTATCGCTGGAACTGGCCTGCGCTGTGGCACGGCTATCGTTTCGCGAGCCATTCCCTCTTCCTCAATATACGCATTTACGGCTGCCATTATGGCTGCTGTTATCTTTCCTCTGTCCTTATCCATCATTTTACCCCGCAGTACGTTTACATAGGGATATTGCCGTGCTTTTTGGGCGGCCTAGTCTCACGTTTGGTTGATAGGAACTCCACGGCGTTGATTATCTTGGGACGGCTGTCGCTGGGCAAGATGACTTCATCTACCAGCCCGCGGGCTGCCGCAATATAGGGGTTATAAAACAGGTTGCAATATTCTGCTATTTTCTCCTGCAATTTTGCCTTGGGGTCAGCACACTCCGATATCTCCTTGCGGTGTATGATATTGGCAGCGCCTTCGGCTCCCATTACCGCGATCTCGGCGGTGGGCCAGGCGAATACCATGTCGGCGCCGAGGTCCTTGGCGCACATGGCAAGATAAGCACCGCCGTAGGCTTTGCGCACTATCATAGTGATCTTGGGCACTGTAGCTTCCGAATAGCACCACAGTAGCTTGGCTCCGTGTCTTATTATCCCATTCCACTCCTGGTCTGTGCCCGGCAGGTATCCCGGGACATCTACGATTGTGAGCAGCGGGATGTTGAACGCGTCACAGAACCTGATGAAGCGCGTAGCCTTATCGGAAGCATTTACGTCCAGGCTTCCGGCAATTACCTGGGGATTGTTGGCGATGATTCCCACAGTTCTGCCATTTACCCGGGCGAAGCAGACGATGATATTCTCAGCGTAAAGGGAGTGAGGCTCCATGATTGTGCCATTATCCACTATAGAGCGGATGACTTCTCTCATATCGTAGCTCTGGCGGGCGCTCTCGGGGATTATGGCATCAAGGGCTGGAGCAGTGCGGGCAGGGCTATCTCCGGTATCGAGGATGGGGGGGTCTTCCATATTGTTTGAGGGCAGGTAGCTGAGAAGCTCCTTGATTCTCTCTATGGCGTGGGTATCGCTATCGCAGATGAAGTGAGCTACGCCGCTCTTGGTGTTGTGAACCAGGGCTCCGCCGAGATTTTCGAAGTCTATTGTTTCTCCGCTTACTGTTTTGATGACCTCGGGCCCAGTGATAAACATATAGCTGGTTTGCTTGACCATGAAAATCCAGTCGGTCATGGCCGGGGAGTAAACCGCCCCCCCGGCGGTAGGCCCCATTATCGCTGATATCTGAGGGACGACACCGGAAGCACAGGAATTGCGGTAAAATATGCTGCCGTAACCTGCAAGTGCGTCGATGCCCTCCTGAATGCGAGCGCCACCGGAGTCATTCAACCCGATGCAGGGCACGCCCAGCTTCATGGCCAGGTCCATGACTTTGGCGATCTTCTTGGCATGCATCTCGCCCAAAGTTCCTCCGCGAGCGGTAAAATCCTGAGAGTAAGCGCACACCTGGCGGCCGTTCACCAAGCCGTAGCCTGTGACCACACCCTCGCTCGCTATGTAAGTCTTGGGCATGTCGAAGTCGGAACAGCGGTGGCGCACGAACATATCCAGTTCGGAAAAGCTGCCGGGGTCGAAGAGGAGGTCTAGCCTCTCGCGCGCTGTCAGCTTGCCAGACTTGTGCTGCTTATCAATAGCCTGCGGCCCCCCTGCCGCCTTTTCTTTATCCTGTCTCGCTTTCAAATTTTTTAATCGATCGGGAACTGTTGCCATCAGGCTGCTCCTTTCTTTGCCTGACATTTAGGTTTCGTTGTTTCAGTCATAAGCTTTGAACCGTTAAGAAAAATGAAATCTGCAATCCAACATCTTAGCCCTGGCGGTGAATAGGCGGAATCTGGAAGAAATGTTTGTCCTGTTAAGAGTCGAAAAAAGAATGTGAGCAGTGGTTTCACCATTCCTCTTAATCAAAACAATCGCCGAGATAAACTCGGTTACCATTGTTCAGTATGCCAGTTAGAGGCTTTTTTGTCAAGCTGTACCCGAGGGTACGCGGAGCTCTATACAATGGGCAACCGTGACCGATTGTGGTAGAATATGCAGCAATTCTATTTTGAACAACAGTAGTGCGAGGTTAATTGGATGGCTATTTACTCTGTTCGGGCAATGGAGGTAAGGGATGTATCTCAGGTGTCCCAGATTGAGAGGGAAGCCTTCCCCCCACCCTGGCCTGCTACCAATTTCAAAAGGGAACTATCTAATAGCCTGACATATTACTTTGTGGCTTGTAAGGAAGCGCCCGAACAAAAGGAGCCGCGCCCTGCAGTAGATGCTTTGAGTAACCCCGGCCCCGCGAAATCAAGGCTGGATTCGTTGAGATTAGGGCTGAGACGCTTGTTCGGGGGGCAGGGATTGCCAGCAGCCCCGAGTCAATTCATCTTAGGGTTCGCCGGACTCTGGTTTATGGTGGATGAGGCGCATCTAGCCAACATAGCTGTGCGAGAGACCTATCGACACCAGGGTATCGGGGAGAGTCTGCTAATCTCAGCGATAGAGGTCTCTATTGAACGCAAGGCACAGTTCGTCACGCTTGAGGTGCGCGTCTCCAACAAGATAGCTCAATCACTCTACAGGAAATATGGCTTGGTCGAGGTGGGGCTTCGACGCGGCTACTATATGGATAACAAAGAGGATGCCGTGATTATGACCGCAGAGGGGATTACATCAGTTCCATATGTAAAGAGGCTCCAGAACCTGAAGCAAGCCCACGCGCAGAAATGGGGAATCAGTCCTTCTTAGCTCGTCGGGCCGATTGAATTATTACCGCTCGGTCGAGTCCGGCGAGGTCGGTAATTACGTTGACTCTGGAACCGGGTATATATTGCTCAGCCAGCTTAGATACAGTTTGTCCCTGGTCATATCCTATCTCGAGCACAATTGCGCCTTTGGGTAGCAGCTTCCTCCTTGCTTGCGACAAAAGTCTCTCGATTTCCTTAAGACCATCCGCGCCTCCTGCCAGAGCAATCTGCGGCTCGAACATTAATATTTCAGGAGGCAACATAGCCATGTCCGATTCCTTGACATAAGGCAGGTTGGCAACAATTAGATGTACCCGCTCAGGCAGGGGGTCGAGCAGGTCGCCTTGCAGCAAGGTAATCCTGTCGCCCACCTTGTGGTAAAGGCAATTGCTTCTAGCTGCTTCGAGAGCAACTGCGGAGATATCTGAGGCATAGATTTTCACCTCAGGCAGATGAAGTGCCAATGCTATAGCGATGGCACCACAGCCGGTGCCGATATCGGCAATCAAGCAGAATTGAGGAAAAGTGGTGTTGGCCAGTTCGATTGCCTTTTCTACCAGCAACTCCGTTTCGGGCCGGGGGATGAGGGTGCCGTGGGAAATCTGAAAGTCGATGCCGAAGAACTCCTTGTGGCCGGTGATATAAGCAGTGGGTTCGTGGTTCAAACGGCGTTTAATGAGGTTGGAGAAGGCTATGGCCTGCTCATTCGAGATCTCTTGTTTTGTGTTGACATAGAGGTTAACGCGGCCAATCCCCAAAAGATGTCCTAAGAGAACTTCAGCTTCGAGACGCGGATTGTCGATATTGTGCGTATGGAAGTCTTTTACCGCACGGTTTAACGTTTCGCCTAAGGTTACCCCACTTTCGCCTCCAGCTGCTTGGTCTGGTCGGCGGTGGCAACCGCATCGATGATGTCGTCGATGTCGCCCTCTAGAATGCCCTCAAGGTTGTGGACAGTCAGGCCGATACGGTGGTCGGTGACCCTGCTCTGCGGGAAATTATAGGTTCTAATCTTCTCCGAGCGGTCGCCTGTGCCCACCTGAGAGCGGCGAGCATCGGTCACTTCCTGGAATTGACGCTGTCGCTCTTGGTCCAGGAGGCGCGCTCGAAGCACTGCCATTGCTTTGATTTTATTCTGCAGCTGAGAGCGTTCATCCTGGCAGACAACCACCATCCCGGTAGGGATGTGTGTTATTCGCACTGCCGAGGCCACTTTGTTGACATTCTGGCCTCCGGCGCCGCCGCTGCGGAAGGTGTCTACCCTTAAATCGTTAGGGTCGACGGCGACCTCAATCTCCTCTGCCTCGGGCAGCACGGCTACGGTTGCTGTAGAGGTATGAATGCGTCCTGATGACTCGGTTACGGGCACGCGCTGCACGCGGTGAACTCCACTCTCATACTTCAGCCTGCTGTAGACACCTTTACCCTTGATCTCAAAGATGACCTCCTTCAAGCCGCCGATGCCTGTTTCGTTGCTGTTTATGATGTCTGCTTTCCATCCTTTAGAGGCGGCATAGCGGGAATACATCCGGAAGAGGCTGGCTGCAAACAACGCTGCTTCTTCTCCTCCTGCCCCGGCACGGATCTCCACTATGACATCCTTTTTGTCAGCAGGATCTTTGGGCAGCAGAGCGACCTTAATCTCCTGTAGCACACGCTCTCGTTTACTCTGGAGGTCTTCTATCTCTTCCTTCGCTAAAGCGGTCATATCTTCATCAAGCTTCTGGTTGAGCATAGCCTGGGTATCCTCCAGGCTTTTCATAGTGGCTTTGTATTCCCGATATCTGGTCACCACATCCTCAAGGTTTGCTCGCTCACGTGCCAGATTTTGCAGCTTCTCGAAGTCAAGAGCTATCTCAGGACGGGCCATAAGCTCGTTGAGCTCTTCATAGCGTTTTTCAATTGTTTCAAGTCGTTCCAGCATAGTTCACCTGACAGGTATCATCCCGTTCTCTGTATCTAAAATATTATAGCACAGGTGCGATGCTTTTGAATGTGAAGAGCCTGACGCAGCTACCTCAAGGCCTCGGCTAACTTATCTATGGGGACGGTCTGTTGCTCGCCTTTTGCCATGTTCCTCAGCGTTACTGTCCTGCTTTTCACTTCATCTTCGCCAATGATTATACTGTAGCGTGCTCCCGAGACATTGGCTTGCTTGAGCTGAGCCTTGAGACTTTTGTCGCTGAGGCTGGCTATGGTGCTTATACCTGATTTTCGCAGATGTGAGGTTAGTTTCATTGCTTCGTCCCTGGCTTCCTGGCCCAGGTGAGCTATAAAGACTGTTAGTGGAAATAAGGCGGGGACGACAACATCCTGTTTCTTCAAGTTGAGCACGAGGCGCTCTATACCGGTGGCGAAGCCGACCGCCGGCGTGGGCTTGCCGCCAAGTTGCTCGATAAGGTCGTCATATCTGCCGCCTCCGCCAATGGCAACCTGGGCTCCGGTTTCACCCTCCGGAGCAATCTCGAATACAGTCCTAGTGTAGTAGTCTAAACCTCGCACCAGGCGGTGACTGAGGGAAAACGGCAGGTTCAGCAAATTTAGGTAATTCCTAAGCTGATTGAAATGGTCAGCGCATTCCTGGCAGAGATAATCCATACTTCTCGGCGCCTGCTCGTTCAAAGCGAAGCAACTCGGAGTCTTACAGTCGAGAAGGCGCAGCGTATTTTTCCCCAGCCTGCGTTTGCAATCGGGACAAAGCGATTCTTTGTGCTGTGTGTAATATGATTTCAGGACTTCAAGATATCGCGGACGGCAGTTACTGCAGCCGATACTGTTCAAACTGAGGGCAATTCCTTTCAACCCTAAGTTTACATAAAGTTGCCAGGCCATATCGATGACCTCGGCATCGAGAGCAGGGTCGGCTGCTCCCAAAGCTTCAACGCCGAACTGGTGATGCTCACGGTATCTGCCGGCCTGGGGACGCTCATATCTGAAAATTGAGGCCATGTAATAGAGTCGAACCGGTTGGGGGAGGTTATGCATCCCGTGCTCTACATAGGCGCGGCACACCGGGGCAGTCCCCTCGGGGCGCAGTGTAATCGGGTCTCCTCCCTTGTCCTCAAAGGAGTACATCTCCTTCTCAACGATATCAGTGCTCTCGCCGATACTGCGCACAAAGAGGCGAGCGTCTTCGAAGGTCGGGGTATCAATGCGTTGGTAGCCATAGAGTTGGCAGATAGAGGATGCCGTATGTCTGATATAGCTCCAATATTTCTGCTCTGGCGGCAGTATGTCTGAGGTACCCCTCGGCGCCTGATACAATAAAATAACCTCCTGTGTTCAAACATCCAATTTTTACGTTTAGCAGCATACAGCATCGGAAGCAGTTTGTAAAGAAGTTTGCATCCAATACACCCTTGCAATATACTTTAGGGTAGAGGGTGGGGAGGCGGGCTATGGATATAAAACCTCTTCTCGACAAAGTAAAAGAGTATCTCCCCGAAGACAAGCTGCCTCTGGTAGAGAGCGCCTATCAGTTTGCCCTGAAAGCTCATGGCAATCAGGTTCGACTGTCTGGCGACCCCTTTATCACGCACCCGGTGGAGACAGCTATGATTGTGGCTGATCTTCAGCTCGATGAAACCTCCGTTGCGGCAGCGTTGCTCCATGATGTGCCTGAGGACACCGGGATTCCTTTCTCGGAGATTGAAAGTAAGTTTGGAGCGGAAGTGGCTAAGCTTGTCGAGGGGGTAACCAGACTGGACAAAATATCATCTCAGGTTCAAAGTACCGGGCTGAAGAAGATTGCGGAAAGTGACGCTCAGGTAGAGAGCCTGCGCAAGATGTTTGTGGCTATGGCAGAGGATGTGCGTGTAGTGCTCATTAAGCTGGCTGACAGGCTGCATAATATGCGTACCTTGAAAGCATTGACGCCCGAGAAGCAGCAGAGGATAGCCCAGGAGACAATGGATATCTATGCACCTCTGGCGCACCGGCTAGGGATGTGGCAGCTTAGATGGGAGTTGGAAGACCTGGCTTTCCGTTATCTGGAGCCTGAGAAATATCGCGAAGTCGCCCGGTTAGTGGCTGCACGGAGAGCAACACGTGAAAGATATATTACTAAGGTAGCCCAGATTCTGAGAGATGAGTTGGAGAAAGCAGGCATCAAAGCGGAGGTAACCGGGAGGCCGAAGAGTCTCTACAGTGTGTACAGAAAGATACATAAATATTCCGCTCAGGGGAAGGAGTTCAGTGATATCCATGACCTGCTGGCTCTCCGTGTGCTGGTAGACAATATCCAGGACTGCTACCACGCGCTGGGCGTGGTTCACAGCCTGTGGCATCCGCTGCCTGACCAGTTCGACGATTTTATTGCTAATCCCAAAGAGAACATGTACCAGGCGTTGCACAGTACGGTGATGTGCTTGGGCGCCCGCCCCCTGGAAGTACAGATACGTACCTACCGCATGCACCGTATTGCCGAATATGGCGTTGCTGCTCACTGGAAATACAAAGAGGGGGTGACAAAGGACATCGGATTCGAGGAGAAAATAACCTGGCTCCGACAACTGATGGAGTGGCAGCGTGAGCTCAGCGGCACGGCGTTTATCGAATCAATCAAGACCGACGTATTTCAGGACCAGGTCTTTGTCTACACTCCAAAAGGGGAGATAAAGGAGCTGCCCAGAGGAGCGACTCCTCTTGATTTCGCTTATCGAATTCACACCGACCTGGGACACCGCTGCATCGGAGCCAAAGTGAACGGAAGGTTGGTTTCACTGGCGTATGAACTGCGTAATGGGGATACCATTGAAATCATGACAACCAAGTCAGGCCGTGGCCCCAGCCTTGACTGGCTTAATCCCAACCTGGGGTATGTCAAGACCAATCAAGCTCGTGAGAGGATCAGGCAGTGGTTCCGCCGCAGGGAGAAGGCCGAGAATATTGAGAGAGGCAAGGAGATTCTGGAGAAAGAACTTCGTCGCCTGGGGGTAAGTTTTGCCGATCGAGAGGGGATTGCAAAGCTCTTTAAATACGACTCGGTCGAAGATTTCTTAGCGGCTATTGGCTGTGGCGATATCAGCCCCAACCAGATAGATTTTAAGCTTACAGCTCCTGAGGAACGGCCGCAGCAAGCTGTTCCGGTAGCGGCTCCTTCCAGGGCTAAATCGGCTACCTCGGCAGTTACAGTGCTTGGTGTGGGAGACCTTCTGACTCATATTGCGCCCTGCTGTCAGCCTGTACCGGGTGACAAAATAATAGGCTTCATTACGCGCAGCAGAGGTATCACGATACACCGTAAGGATTGCCCCAATATCCTTAGTGAAGATGAAAAAGAGAGGCTGATTAAAGTGGAGTGGGGTGAGGCGGGGATCTCATTCCCTGTGAATATCAAGGTTGAGGTCTGGGACCGTGTAGGCCTGTTGCGTGATGTCACCGCTCTTGTGTCCGATGAAAAGATAAATATAACCTCGGTATCATTGTCCAACAAAGAGCAAGGCGCAGATACGCTTTATATTTTCCTTACTGTAGATATAAAAAACATTGCGCAACTATGGAAGCTCTTCTCCAAAATAGAGGGCGTGCCCGGTGTGATCAACGTGAGTCGCACTATGGATGTCAAACGCGAGGGATAGGTGGAATCTTCTAAGTGGAACAGGGCTGGCTCAAGGAACAACTGAAAACGCTGCCTGCTAAGCCAGGGGTTTATCTGTTTAAGGATGGGGCGGGGAAGGTACTTTACGTAGGCAAGGCAGCCAGCCTGCACCAGCGTGTAAGGTCTTATTTCGGCGCTCCACAAACGCTCGAACCGAAGATAGGTAGATTGATGAGCAGGGTGCAGAACCTTGACTTCATCATCACCGATTCAGAGCAAGAAGCGTTTATCCTGGAAAACAACCTCATCAAGAAACACCGTCCGGGCTTCAATGTGAGGCTTAAGGACGATAAGAGCTATCCCTACATCAAGGTAAGCCTCAACGAAGAGTGGCCCCGTGCATTTCTGACCAGGCGCTTTGAGGACGATGGCGGGCGGTACTTCGGACCATACGCCAGCGCCGGTTCGGTACGCAGGACGCTCGACCTGTTGAAAAAGCTGTTTCGCTATTGCTCTCCCAGATGGGTTATCACCGGCAG
Organism: Chloroflexota bacterium; assembly: GCA_021787935.1. Lineage (GTDB taxonomy): Bacteria > Chloroflexota > Dehalococcoidia > SZUA-161 > SZUA-161 > JACWAE01. Next base: position 9,172 of record JAJYLC010000029.1, read on the forward strand.
GAAGCCGCGTCCCTGTTTCGACTACTCCATTCATCGGTGCTCCGGAGCCTGCAGCGGAGAAATAAGCAAAGAAGACTACCGCGAAATCATAGGCCGGGTCATCCTCTTCCTCGAAGGGAAACATGAGCAAGTCCTGCGTGATTTGAGACGCAAGATGGAGCAGGCTGCCGAGGCGCTGCAATTTGAGAAAGCTGCCCAGTTACGCGACCAGCTTGAGGCTGTACAGAGTGTAGCCGAGGGCCAGAAGATTATCTCCGCCGGCGGTGGCGATGAGGATATAATTGCTTTCGCCAGAGAAAGGAATGAAGCTTGCGTGCAGATATTTTTTGTGCGCAGCGGCAAGCTCATCGGGAGAGAGAATTTTATCCTCGAAGGGACGCAGGACGAGGAGCCGGGCCATATCATGGCCAGCTTCATTCAGTTGTTCTATGGTTCCGCTCCGCATATCCCTCCCACGATACTTCTGCAGAATGAGCCGGAGGGCGTAGAATCTCTTAGCTCCTGGCTTGAAAGCCTACGGGCGGGCAAGGTGAGCCTCAGGGTTCCCAAACGTGGCCAGAAAAGGAAGCTAGTAGATATGGTGGCCGAGAACGCTGAGCAGGCGCTGGCCCAGCTCAAGGCGAAGTGGCTGGCTGACACGGGCAAAACAGCCACTGCACTTAAGGAACTCCAGGAAAGGCTTAATCTGCCCAGGCTGCCCAACAGGATGGAATGCTACGACATATCGAACATCCGGGGCACTTCTGCTGTAGGCAGCATGGTGGTCTTTGAGAATGGGCGCCCCAAGTCGTCAGCCTACAGGCGCTTTAAGATAAAAACGGTAACAAGCGTAGATGACTATGCCATGATGCAGGAGGTGCTCAGGCGTCGCTTCAAACGGGTCAAGGCGGAAGATGCTTCTTCGTGGGCTGTAATACCTGACCTTGTGCTAATAGACGGTGGCAGGGGGCATCTGACCTCTGCGCAAGAGGTGATGCATGAGCTTGAGATAGATTCTATCCCTCTGGCCGCACTGGCTAAGGAGAAAGAGGAAATCTTTCTACCAGGCGCAGACGGGTCGCTCATATTACCACGCGATTCGCAGGCGCTCTACCTGGTGCAGCGCATTCGCGATGAGGCGCACCGCTTTGCCCTGTCGTATCACCTGCATGTACGGAAGAAGGCTGCTTTAAGATCCGAGTGGGCAGTGCCCGGCATAGGCCCCAAGCGCAAACGCGCCTTGCTCAAGAAGTTCGGTTCTGTCAGAGGTATCAAAGAAGCCTCCGTGGAAGACCTTATGTCGGTCTCGGGAATGACGAGGCAGTTGGCGGAGAGGGTAAAAGAAGGAGTATAGTTAGATATTGAGGATAATATTTTAGGGCTTCACCAGTATCTTGCCTCCCTCGCCGCTGGTCGCTTTTTCGAAGGCTTCATTGATTCTGTCCAGGGGCAAAATATCCGTTATCAGGGGAGTGACATCGATCTTCTTTCCTGCTATAAGGTTTAGCGCAACGCCAAATTCGCTTTGATTAAAAAGCATTGAGCCCTTGATGGTCAGCTCCCTGAGCGCAATGCTGCCCACTATTATTTCGGCCAGGTTCATGCAGACTCCCACAATCATAATTGTTCCGCCTTTTCTGGTCATGGTCATGGCCTGCATCGTCGGTGCAACAGCCCCTGCGCATTCGAATACCAAATCAGGTCCTCTGCCGCTGGTCAACTCCAGCATTCTTGCAGCAGGGTCGACTTTTTTGGCGTCAATGACTTCATCCACTGCACCCTTAGCCAGCTTGATCCTGGACTTGCTTGTCTCTGAGGCGTAGACCGACCTTGCTCCCGATATCCTGGCTAGGCGAGCTACAAGCTGCCCTATAGGGCCTAAACCAAGTACCGCTACTACATCCCCTGTGCGTACCCCGGACAAGCGGACAGCGTGCAGCGCCACCGCCGTAGGCTCAGCCAATGCTGCCTCTTCATAGCTCAGCCCCGGTGGCAGTTTGTGAAGCTGCTGGTAGTTGGTCTTGGTATAGGTGGCGAAGCCTCCTGCACTCGCTCCCCACCTCTCCAAAAACGTCTCGCAGAGCCCCATGTCTCCCTGCGTGCACCAGTAACACTCGTTGCAGGAACAGGCCGATTCGGCTGTCACCTTATCGCCGGCTTTCCAACCTTTTACCTCGGAGCCGACGGCTACAATATCACCCGCGTATTCGTGGCCGTATCGTCCGGGCATCCCAAGAATATATGTATGCAGGTCGGAGCCGCATATCCCGCAACATCGCACCTTTATCAGGACTTCATCTTTATCCAGTATCGGCTTGGGCGCCCTTTTTATGGCGAATTTCCTCTCGCCAACCACTTGTGCTTCTCGCATCTCAATACCTCATCTAAGAATTTATGGGGCAGAGACGCGGGTCTGCCCCCCTACGCTTGTCCCCCCTTTATTAAAGGGGGTTAGGGGGATTAGGCGCCCCCTATTTCCGGAATTTCGCGATGTCCTTATCTACTTCCCCGATTCCGAGCCTTACCAGCGTCTCCCTGGAGGGGATACCGTTACTGTCCCAGCCTCTGAGTTGATAATACTGGTCTATGATTTTGTCAGGCGTCCTTATCACCTCCCCATCGCGCACTCCACCCTTCAAGGGTTCGGTGAGAAATCGCCTGGGGAGCTTATCATCCTTCCTGCTGAAGCCGTCACGAACGTTGAAGCACCGCTCTAGATTATATACCTTCTCCCCCACAAGGAACTGATAATCTACACTGGCAAACTCCGGCACACCGGTGGTAGCTGCCAGCAGCTTTCCTATAAGTTCATGGTCGTACAACTGCAAGTGGTGGCTGGGGAATATGCAGGCCACGGACAACTCCAGTGCGGCTGTCGAATCATGGTTCCATTTAATAACGTCACCCTGTCCCTCGTCCTGTGTCGGGTCTAAGAGCCGTGGCTTGGGGTCGCCGATCTCCTGCTGGGGCCAGCCGAAATTATGGTTCGCCCCCATGTTGCTCAGGGCCCAGTTCAAGCCCATGGCTTTTCTCGCGCGCGGGTCGTATCCCGGCGTCTCCAGTCCCTTGACGTGCATGGCGTATTGCTCAGCGCTTTTGCCGATGCGCTCAGAAGCTCTCTTAACGCCTTCAGCAAGGATGTCGCCCAGACCCTCACGAGCGGCAATCTTTTTAACGAGTGCAATCATGGGCTCCGGGTCTCCGTATTTCAGCACCAGGCCGTCCGTATCCTTCGTGGTCAGGATGCCTTTCTCGAAGAGCTCATAGGCGAAGCCGATGCTGTTGCCCGTGCTTATCACGTCCAGCCCTTGCTCGGCGCAGATGTGGTTACATACAAGCGTGGCGTTGGTATCGGTGCACCCGGTGGGTCCGCTGAAGACCCAGGCTCCCTCGAACTGCGGCCCCTCCACGGTGAGCCCCTTATATGGGCCATTGGGCACTTGTCTTATCTTTCCGCATTTAAGTGAGCAGGCATAGCAGCCCACGTGGTCTATAGTGATCTTGGAGAAGGGCCACATGCCAATGTTCTCAGGCCAGTTCGGCAGCTCTCCGTAACGCCAGTTCTTCATGGGGATGGAGCCGAAAACAGGATAGAAGTAGTCCAACCCTTGCACAGTGCCGTATTCTTTGAATACGCCGTAGCCCAGACCCGCCTTCATCGCTTTCACCTGCTCCTGCACCAGCTTCTTGAACTCAGCAGGATTCGCGATGTCTTCCTTCCTGTCGGCCACTATTACTACAGCCTTGAGGTTCTTGGATGCCATTACAGTGCCGGTGCCGCCGCGTCCGGCGGCGCGTTCTCCGCTGATGATGGGGCCAAAACGCACCAGTTTCTCCGCTGCAGGCCCCACGCAGACCATACGCGCCTTTGGGCCATGTACTTTCTTCAAATATCCTTGAGTTTCGCTGGTAGTCTTGCCCCAAATAGGGGCTGCGTCCATGATTTCGTACTTGCCGTCTTTGATGAAAAGGTAGGAAGGTTTGGCCGTCTTGCCCTCGATAATCATAAGCTCGAAGCCCGCCCATTTCATCCAGGCTCCGAAATCGCCCCCGCCGACACTGCGAGTATAAGTGTTGGTAAGCGGGCTCTTGGTAACGGCTATCCATTTGGAGAACGCCTGCGCACTCGTACCAGCCATAGGCCCTACTGTGAGAAACAGCTTGTTCTGGGAGCCCAGCGGGTCTATATTCGGTTTGACCTCATCGTAGAGATACCTGGCGCAGAACCCACGCGCCCCGACAAAGTCATTTTGTATCTTTTGGGGGATATCCTCTTCTTTGGTGATACCTTTGGAAAGATTGACCCGTAGCAGCCTGCGCATGCTTCCTCCTTTCACCGGCTTTTCAGGGGGACTTTATACGCCTATTTTACCATTTAATGGCTCAAGGCACATTTCGGTACCTAGGGAGTGTGAAGAATGTTGAACCCAGGCCGTATTCTCTGGTCACAGGTCATCAATGGAGGAACGGTCTACGCGAGGATTATGCAATATGCACGACGTCGTGTCAATTCCATATAGGCATTGCATCTGTTGACCTGCAGACCTATAATTGCCCCTGGGAGGACGTACAGGATGAATGGCATAAAGATTCACCTGCCCGAGCTTGCCTGGTACGGAAATACCGAGCTTGAAATCGAATTCCCTGCATCATGGGACGTCTCGGTTTGCTATATGAAAGGGCACCGCCGCAGGGCGCTGAGCGAGAAAGGCTACCGAGAGGCATTCGCCAACCCCATAGGTACGAAGCCGATAAGACAGCTTGCCAGGGGCAAAAAGGAGGTCGTTATCCTTTTCGATGATATGTCGAGGCCCACCAGGGTAGCTGAAGTCGTTCCCTATGTGCTCGAGGAACTGAAAGCGGCTGGAGTGAAGGATAAGAGCGTAAGGTTCATCGCCGCAGTGGGAGCACACGGTGCGCTCACCCGCATCGATTTTGCCAAGAAGCTGGGTGAGGCAGTGCTCAGCAGATTTCCGGTTTACAACCATAACCCCTATGAGAATTGCATCAATTTGGGGAAGACGAGCCACGGCACCCCGGTAGCGGTAAATGCTGAGGTAATGGCCTGCGATCTCAAAATAGGCATCGGCTGTCTGATTCCCCATCCTCTCACCGGCTTCGGAGGCGGGAGCAAAATTATCCTCCCCGGAGTGGCCTCTATCGATACTATGGCTGCTCACCACCGCGATTTGATAACAAAGCTTCTCACCCAGGGCACTGACCCGGGGATAGGTGTTGCTACGTTCGAGGGCAATTTGATGCGCCGTGATATAGATGAAGCGGCCAGAATGGCGGGACTGGATGTGAAAATCGACACGGTTTTAAACGGATGGGGCCAAACCACAGCCATCTTTGTGGGCGACCCTATCGCCGCTTATGCCGAAGGAGTCAAGCTTGCTAGGAAGGTCTACGCCACAACACCTTCAGAAACGCCGGATATCGTCGTCCTGAACACATACTGCAAAGCCAACGAGGCTGTCCTGGCTATCCCTCTGCTGGGGGGCTTGCTCCGAGGAAAGCAGGGCGATTTAGTATTGATTGCCAATGCACCGGAGGGTCAGGTACCGCATTATCTGGTGAGGAGCTTCGGTAAGAATCTGGGGGGCAGGCTCTGGGGCCGGCCCGCGGGCCCACTCCAGGATATCAACAGGTTTATCGTGCTGACGCCTTATATCGACATAGCAGGCGCTGACTGGCTGGCTGCCCCTGAGTACATTGTTTGGGCCAAAACATGGCCTGAGGCCCTGGAAAGGCTAAGCAAAGACCACGGCAAGAGGACTAAAGTCAAAGTGGCTGTGGTACCTGACGGCACCATGCAGTATTTCACATAGGTGGTTTCCCACACCTCAATAGATTCGAAGCCGTGACTATTCGAATCATACCTGTTTCTCTAAATCTTTTCTGGCTTCCTTCTCGCGTCCCAGCATTGATAGTGCGATACCGCGGTTGAGATAGGCTTTAGCGTATTTGGGATTGAGACGAATCGCTTTGCTGTAGTTCAGGATAGCGCCCTCCAGCTTGCCCTGCTCATGCAGCGCCCAGCCGATGCTGTGGTAGATATCTGCGATAAGCTCAGAATTACCCCATAAGACCCTTCCGGCGCTATCGAGGTGGTCCTTGAAGTCGAACCCGAAGGGGAAAATGTTATCTACGTCTATGGTGATATCCCCCCTGACGAGGGTAGAAAAGACGTGAGATAGCCTGCCGTGGGCTTCTTCGAGGTAAACTGCCTTCATATCGAGGCCGCATCTTTGTGCCAGCGCGTTGTAGAGAACGGTTAACCCCAGGCAGTTTCCTACATGTTCCATATTGGGGTCAAGCTGCGCATCTAGTACATCTTGCAGCCTGAAATTGCCCTGATACTGATACCTGTTGGGTTTATTGGCCCACAGCCAGTCAAAAATGGCTTGGGCTTTTTTCAGCTTGCTTCCGGTGTGAATTTCAGATGTTGCTTGCTGATACAGCGTATTTAATTTAGCTAGATAGCTATTGAGGTCGGCACTGCTTTTGATTCCCGATGCTATTAGCGCGCCCGGGGCCAGGTCCGGCTGAGCAGCGCTGAAGAGGTCTTTCTCCAGGCTACTCGATTTAATTCTCACGCCCTAAGTTTAACACAGGCGTGGAGGTGTCGAAAGTGTGGGTGCGTCCGCCTCTGGCGGACGCACCCAGTGTCATTTCTAAGTCAGGATTTTACTTTCGAGCGTGCGTTACTTACAAAGAGCCGTCCGCTATAGGAATAGTGAGAGGTTTCTTGAAACCAAATTCGCGGAGAAGCCGCTGCCTCGCTGCAGTGGAAATGTGCTCGCTGTACTATGTCGATTCGTAGTACTGGTCGAGTATGCCCTGCCCCTATATATAACCTCCAGCCTCATTTTAGGGTATTGAACCCCCTGATATAATAATTAGGCTGAGGATTTTTTTGATTAATATCGGCAAAAATATCGAGGAATATCTGCCACCTGAAATCCTGACGCTGGTGAAAGCAGCCGGGGAAATCGCTGTGTCTAGAGGGCAAAGCGTATACCTCGTCGGCGGAGTTGTGCGCGACCTTTTTTTGAAGCGTCGCAATCTGGACCTCGATCTGGTGGTGGAGGGAGATGCCCTGCCGCTGGCCCGACAGCTTGCCAAGGGCAGGGATGGTAAGTTAGTAACTCACCCCCGTTTTGGAACTGCAACCTTCAAATACGGAGCCTACAGCATTGACCTGGTGACTGCTAGGTCAGAAACCTACCCTGAGCCAGGCGCCTTGCCCACTGTGAAACCGGGAAGTATCCAGGACGACCTGTTGCGGCGTGATTTCTCTATTAACGCTATGGCTGTCAGTATAGACCCTGCCCGGTTCGGTGATTTAGTTGATCCTTACGGTGGGAAGAGCGACCTCGATCGCCACCTCATCAGGGTGCTGCACCAGAGAAGCTTCAAAGATGACCCCACGCGCGTCTGGCGCGCTCTCAGGTATGAGCAGCGATTGGGCTTCAGGCTGGAGTTTGACACTACGACCCAGTTACGGCGTGATGCACCCATAATGGAAAGGATCAGCGGTGACCGGCTGCGTCATGAGTTAGAACGCATTCTGGAAGAGGATTATCCTGAGAAGGTTTTCTATCGGGGCGAGAGGCTGGGTGTGCTCCGAAACCTGCATCTGGCGCTGATGGGCAACGGTTGGCTGGGCGAGCATTTCGACATGGCCCGCGAAGCGTGCGGCAGCCCCAAGCCGAATAAAAACCTTTATCTGGCGTTACTAGTCTGGCGGATTGAGGACGAAGCGCTCAAAAATTTCGTAGAGCGTTTGAAGTTTGGAGGGGATGCAGTGCGGGTGCTGCGAGATATCCCCCTGTTAAAACAAGCCATCCCCGCCCTGGCAGCATCTGAACTCACGCCCAGCGGCGTCTATCATATACTTGAGCATCATCGCCCTGAAACCATACTGGCTGGGGCTCTGGTTACGGATTCTGCGCTGGTCAGACAAAGGCTTGAGCTTTACCTCTCCAGCTTGAGATTTGTGGAGCTATCGCTCAACGGCGATAACCTGAGAAGAATGGGCGTTCCCGCAGGCAAGAAGATGGGGGCGATGCTGAAAGCGCTAAAGGAAGCAAAGCTCGATGGTAAGGTGATAACCAGAGAGGACGAGAGAAAACTGGTGCGCAGTTGGCTTAAAAAAGGGAAACGCTGACGAGTTAGTATGGCAGAAATTTGCAGTGTTTGCAGCAAACCTCTGGACAAGACGAATGCCGTCACCTGCATTGGCTGCGGCAGGGAAATCCATTTCCCCTCGGAGGAAAGTGCCGAGGATAGCTGCGGCTTTATAGTAACTCAGTGGAATGTTTGCGGTCTGGCTTTTGTTTGTAAACTTTGTTCGAACCAGCAGCCTTTTGGGAATACGAAGACTTCTTGTTAGTCTCTAAGCACTAATCCCGCTATCTAGCCTGCTTTGGCTTCAGTCACCTCCTCCTTCTCATATTTCAGAATTAGTGAAATCATAAAAAGTGATTGCGTAAGGCCCGCAGCGTTGCCGGCTATGAATACGTTGTTATGTATTGATACGCTATATATAAGGGAGGAGAGAAGCGCTACTGCCAAGATGAACCAAGAGGGCAAAGCAAGGCCGCTAACGTCGTGATTCCTGAAAATTTTAATAATCTGCGGTGCGTAGAAAATCTGGGTCAAGGCAAAACCAGCCCAGCCAGCTATTTCCATCTCTTGCTCCTTCCTTTCTGCTGATGCTGCCAGTCTGAAGCCATGCGCTCCAGAAGAGCAGCCACATGCTTTGTACCCAGTATGAAATCGGCGAGCCTGATATTCTCGTCGGGGGCATGCGCTCTGGAGCCAAGATAATCCACTCCGATGCCGGCAGTGGGCAGACCGAGCGTATCGGTGAAATAGTACATGGGGCCGCTGCCAGACATGGAGGGAACTATCACAGGATTGGCTCCAAAAACCTCTTTGCCTGTGGACGCAACAATATTAGCAAAAGGGGAGTCCAGCGGGGTCCGGGCAGGATTTTCCCCTTCTGTAGTGGGAGCGATAGTGATATCTGAAAACCCGTGGCTGTCGAGATGCTTTCTGAGCTTGGAAAGGATTTCTTCGGCTCGCTGGTCAGGTACGAGGCGAAAATCAAGCTTGGCTCGAGCAACGCTGGGCAGGACTGTTTTGGAGCCGTGGCCTGTGTAACCGGAATCGAGACCGCAGATGTTGCAGATGGGTTCGAGAATGTGGCGGTACTTGTATTCGAACCCGGTAACCCCTTTGATAAATTTCTTTAACCCGAGACTTTCTTTTGTTTCCCGATCATCCCGCGGGATGGCTTTGATTGCTTTAATTTCCTGTCTGGTAGGCGGTCTGACGTTGTCATAGAAACCTGCGATTTGGATATTCTCGTCCATATCTTTGAGGGTGCCAAGGGCCCACACTAGACGCCAGGCTGGGTTAGGCACTACCGTGCCCATCGAGGAATGGACGTCCTGTGAGGCTCCATGGGCCTCGAGTTGCACGTATAGTATGCCCTTAAGGCCGAGAGTGATAATGGGCTGGTCTTTCCAGTTGACGCCGCCGCATTCCCAGATGCAGGCGTCGGCTTTGAGGAGGCGGCGATTATGCTTGACGAAAGCGCCCAGGTGGGGACTTCCTATCTCTTCCTCTCCTTCGATTAAGAACTTCACGGAAATGGGGAGTTTGCCCCTTATCTTCTGGAAGGCTTTAAGGGCAAGGATCCGGGCAACGACGTTTCCTTTGTTGTCTGAGACTCCCCTGGCAAACAGCTTGCCTTCGCGCTGCACCGGTTCGAACGGCGGCGAAGTCCATAGCTCCAGAGGCTCCGGAGGTTGAACGTCGTAGTGGTCATAGAAAAGTAGGGTGACCGGTGATTCGCCAGCGATTTCGCCATAAATGACAGGGAATTCGCTTCCGGGGGCAGGAAGAATCTGTGTTTTTATACCATATTCGTTCATCATCTGCGCCAGAAGCTGGGCCATCTCCGGCATTCCCACTCCCTGGGCGCTGATACTGGACTGGCGGCAGAGCCGTATCAGGTCTGCAACTCCATCTTGCCAGTGGTCGTCTATGTAATCGTAAATCTGCTTCATAATAAGCCTCTCCAAGAAGCTATTTGGGGAGACAAGCAGAGCTGTCATGGCCTTTTCTGCGGCCCTTGTGCTCTCCTTTGAGCCACTGTGTTACAGCAGCAGGCAAGTCGTGCGATGAGCCCTTGACTATAGTACATTGGGGTATCGAATCGAAGAAAACCGACCCATATCTCTTAGTCTGTAAGCGCCTGTCCAGGATAATCACAGCACCGCGGTCAGTCTTGCTGCGGATAAGGCGGCCAAACCCCTGTTTGAAGCGGATAGTAGCCTGGGGAATAGCGTACTGGTTGAAGGGGTCATCGAACAGCTCGCAGCGGGCGGAAAATATAGGCTCGGTTGGTACGCTGAACGGCAGCTTTGCGATGACCAGGACACTGAGTGCCTCTCCTACGACGTCAATGCCCTCCCATAAGCTGGCGGTGCCCAGAAGCACTGTCTGGGGATTAGACTTGAAAGCTGCCAGAAGCTGTTTGGGCGAGCCGTCCACTCCCTGACCTAAGACCAGGATGCCTTCTGCCTCCAGAGGAGCTTGGATGGCAGTTTGGGTATTTCTCAGCGCGGCATGAGAAGTGAATAAGACCAATGTACGCCCCTTGCAGGCGCGGCAAAGGTCGAGGAGCGTTTTCTCGACTGCCTTTTGATAGCCCGGGGTTCCCGGCTCGGGGATGTCGTTGGGCAGGTAAATCATAGCTGCGTTGGGATAGTCGAAAGGAGCGCCCAGAAGGAGCTCTCCGGTATATTCCAGCCCCAGCCTGCCCTTGATGTATTCGAAAGTCCCTTCTGTGCTCAACGTAGCGCCGGTGAGAATAACACAGTCTTTGGAGGAGAACAGCGATTTCTCCAAGAGGCTTCCTACGCTGAGCGGAGCGGTGTACATGCCGGCTGAATTGTTCTGCACGTTGACAGTCAGCCAGTAGATATTATCGGTGTCCGGATGAGACACAAAAGAATCCATCCGCTGGTGCAGCTCTTTGTTTTGATAAAGCAGAGTTATTATTTCGAGCATAAGGTAATCGTAACCGGATACCTTGTTTTCCCCCAGGTCTTCCAGTCCGGTGTAAAGTCTGTCCAGACCATCGCCGATGGTGGTGAGCGCCAGGCTCAGGTCTTCCCAGGCAATTTCAACCCTGGCCCACCCCGGCTGCGTGCGTTTAGATGGTGCCAGAAGCAGGTTGCGGTCATATTCGCCCTGGTCAGAGGCATGACCCTCGATGAAATCGCGGAGCCTGTCGAAGAATTGAGAGACGCTGTCACGTGCCTCGTCTACATTGCTGCTGAGCGACTCTGCCAGCTCTTTTACCTGCCTTTGCCTAGATAAAGATACAGTGCTGCCCCGAAAGCAGTCGTTCAGCCAGGAAAGAAGGCCGGTACTTCGCTGTCCCCCTGCTTCCTGTTTCAACAAGTTGAGGTGATTAAATAAGTCCCACTGGGTTGTCTGACATCCAAGTTGTCTGGTTGCCTCCTCCTCAAGGTGGTGTGCTTCGTCAACGATGAGGTGGCTGAAAGGGGGTAAGACCTTGTTATCTGCGACCATATCTGACAGGAGCAAGGCATGGTTGACCACAATGAGATGGGCGCTTTCAGCCGCTTTGCGCGCACGGTAGAGGTAGCATGTGCCGCGCTGGTAGTGTGGGCACTGGCTCTCTATTCGCTCGCCAAATTCAGCACAGAGCTTATTCCAAATTGGATACTCCACACTGTTCAGGTTGAGCTCGGCCCTGTCTCCGCTCTGGGTTGAGAGAAGCCAGACCTTTATGCGGGCGAGAAGCCTGGCTTCATCGAGAGAAAGCCTATCGCTTGTCCGCAGTGACTCATATCTCTTCAGGCAAAGGTAATTAGCTCTTCCCTTGACCTGCACCGCTCTGAGGTTCTCGATTGCAGGGTTCAGTTTCACATCGAGTGCTTGCAGCAGGTCCGGGATATCCTTGCCGATGAGTTGTTCTTGCAGGTTTATGGTGTTGGTGGAAATAACTATGGGGAGACTATTTTGTGCACTGAAGAATATCGAAGGCAGAAGATAGGCAACAGACTTACCGGTACCTGTGCCTGCTTCTACAATGAGGTGCTCGCTATTATTGAGTGCTTGCGCTATCGCCTGCGCCATGCGAATCTGTTCAGGACGGTACTCATAGCCGGGGAAGGCTTTTGACAGGGGGCCATCTGCTCCCAGAATATCGGAGAGATTCCCAATATCTAGGGGGATTTTCTCGGCGCGCGGCGTTAAGTGCTCATCGCTTCCTTGCCAGAGCTGCTTCTTATCTTCGCTCTTGCCAGCTTTGCGGCTGCGGGTCTCGGAGAATGCTGTTTTAGTCTTGTTCCTGAGCATTTCCCTGAAAAATGTGTCCAGTGCCCAATCCGATTTTTCGGCCAGGTGGACTAGCTCTTCAATTGTGGCGATATCGAGACGATAAGCACGGCCCAGGAGCGAAACGAACAGCTCTTTGGTTGCTACGGCGTCGGGCATGGCCCGGTGTTGTGGTGTGGCCAGGCCGAGATATTTAGTCACTGAAGCGAGACTGTAGTCGGATAGCTGAAAGAGGAGAATAGTTGCTAGCTCGTGGGTATCATAGTTGGCGTTGCTCAGACTGATACCTTTCCGAGCCAGGAAGCCCAGGTCGAAGGCGATATTGTGCCCCACTATGGGGTCGTTACCCAGGAAGGACACAAGTCCGCTGGAAATATCTGAGAACGGTGGGGCAGCATCTAGCTCCACCTGGGCGATATGGCAGAGCAGTTGGATGCGGTAGGGCAATAGGCGCTGCGGATTAACCAGAGAATGAAAGGTATCAATGACCTCCTCGCCCTGAAACTTTACTGCACCGATCTCGATGATTTCATCGGCATCGGGATTGAGTCCAGTGGTCTCGAGGTCAAGGGAAACATAGGTCTGCTCCATGAGGAAATTATAACATTATAATGGAGGAGATTCATATAGAAGAGGCGGAAATGGCCTCTTGGGTCAGCGGCTCAGGGAAGGTGCTTTTTTATATTAGGAATTGCACAATAAATGTAATGACTTCTTAATCTTTCCTACCATCATTTTATAACTTCTTTATACTTTTCTCGCTAACATTATGTTGTTATATTCTGTGCAAACTTTTTAGGGTATGATGGAATTTTGAGGTGACAGAAGGAGGTCAAAAATGCCGGTGAAGAGTGCCCCCAAAAAGAAGGTTAGTAAGAGTGATAGCTATGAGTGCCAAGCCTGCGGACTGGTGGTCTCTGTCGATGAGGTTTGTGATTGCGTGGATGTTTGTGATATTATATGTTGCGGTCAGCCCATGAAGAGAAAGGAGGTCAAAGCCAAAGCAACAAAAAAGTAGTCAGTGGAAGCGGTGGCCAAAGTTAATACTGCTTCCAAGCTGCTCGGTTTTGGATTGACTATTCTGCTGACAACATAATTTAGGAAGGAGAAAAAGACATGGCAGTGAAGAAGACGTCCGTGGTGAAGGCATCGGCAAAACTGTTAGACAAGCTGAACGATGCCATCGCAAGGGAAATCCAGGTATCAATTCAGTACATGTGGCAGCATGTCCAGTGGGGCGGGGTAAAAGGATTCGCAGTGCACAGCGAGCTTAAATCTATCGCGGTAGCAGAGATGAAGCATGCGGAAGCCATTGCAGAGAGGCTATATTACCTCGGCGGGATACCGACCACAAAGCCAACTCCCATATTTGTGGGCACAACCCTTAAGCAGATGATAGAGCAGGATGTTAAGGATGAGGAGAACGCCATAAAGATGTATTCACAGATTGTGGAGATGGCTCGCAAAGAAGGCGATGAAACTACTAACCGTCTCTTCCGTGAAATACTGCAGCAGGAAGAAGACCATCACGATACATTTACGACACTGCTCGAGGATCTGTAGTATCGTTCGGTAACGGCTAATCAAGAGCGAAAACGAATTAGCATTTCGCAGGATGGTGTAGCTATCCTTACGCTTGGGCGTATTGCCTGGGCGTAAGGATACTTTTTATGTCATCGTTTAGTGGATGCGCTGCACAGTGCAGAGATTCATCGGTGGAAGTTTACCAGCAGCGGCAGGATCCAGCCAAAGATACCTAAAAATAAGATATTTACTGTGAAAAAGGGCCAGCCCCATTTCTTACGTTTGATGATAAGGAACATGGCTGGCAGCATAAGCAGCACTGTCAGGCCAAGGATAGCTATGGTAAAAATGGAATTCTGGCTGCCCAGCCATGAGCCTGGGGAGGCATTGGCAGCCACGTTATAAAGCACTCCAGCAACAATACCGATTAACGCCCAAGCTGGAGGCACACCGATTATCAGGGATAACATGATCAGTACCGGGGGGACCCCCTGGGGCAGCCGCTTAGCCAGGCGGTCATATATATTGCGATCGCTGAAAAATATGTATATCAGTGCTCCTAGGTAGACCGAGCTCATCAACAATCCGCAGACAATACCAGCAAGGACGTCCCTTAACACTTTCTATCACCTCTAATGGTTGGAGCTGCTGTATCTATTGTGTGAACAAGATAAGCCTCCAGCCTTTCTTTTTTCAGTCGGCTCAAAATAACTTCTCCGCGGGATTTGTCAGGTACAAGAGCGAATAGGGTAGGGCCAGAGCCTGCGAGGTGCACGCTTCCGACTCCTGCCTTCGCTAAAATCAAGCGAAAATCGGGAAGAGCGGGGAAGAAATCGAAAGCGACCCGCTCGAATACATTGAATAGGAATGAGTCGTCTACATCCCCTCCATGATTCAAGTGAGTAAGTAATTTCTCGGTATGTTGGGCGGATGTGTAATGGGAGCGGTTCAGCCGCGAGTAGAGCTGCGCTGTTTTGTCAGGAAGAAGTTCCATTGTCGGTTTGAGCAGCAACAGCCAGAATTCAGGTGCAGGAGGCAACGGTGTTATCTCCTCGCCTCGTCCTTTGGCCAGCGCTGTGCCTCCGTAGAGGAAGAAGGTCACATCTGAGCCGAGCTTCGAGGCAAGGCCTGCTAATTTTTCGAGTGAAAGATGCAATTCCCAGAGCCTGTTTAGTCCGACCAGGGCAGCAGCAGCGTCGGTCGCGCCTGAGCCCAGTCCAGCCGCTATGGGAATGCTCTTGGTGAGGCGGATTAGAGCTCCCTTCTTATATTCGCTACTTTCCTGCAGCAGTCTGGCTGCTTTCAGCACTAGGTTATCAGGTGTCTGAAGTGTCGGCACGTCGCAGTGAAAATCGAGTGTTTTGCCAGGTTCGAAGGTGAGCGTATCTGACAGGCTGATAGTCTGTAGAATACTGGCGACATCATGGTAACCATCGGGTCGCTTGGCCAGGACCTCGAGGGTCAGGTTTATCTTGGCATATGCCTTGAGTTTGATCATTATTAATCAGCGCTGCGATGGGCTGGACAGACGAGGGCGTCTGTCCCACCGATTATCGGTTCTTAATGTAGGGCAATTCATGAATTGCCCTGCATTTTGCTCCTTCCTAATTTTGTAGCCCTGCTGGAAAATGCGCGGTGCAGGTTGGCCCATTCCTCGAGCGATAGAGTTTCAGGACGCCTCTGCGACTTTATGCTCGCTTTTTGTAAAAGTTCTCCAGTCTCTGCTGACGTAAGTCGCAGCCCTAAAGCGAGGGAGTTTCGTATTTGCTTGCGCGGTGCACTGAACCCCGCCTTGACTATTTCGAAGAAATCAGCAGTATCTTTGACATCAACTGCGGTCTTGGAGTAAACATCTATGCGCACAATTGCAGAATCTACCTTGGGCTGGGGGTAGAAGCTTTGGGCGGGAACGTAGTCCACGATGGTGGGCTTGCCATAAAGCTGCACGCTGATGCTAAGTATGCTCATGTCACCTGGTGCAGCCGCTATGCTTTGCCCGACCTCTTTCTGCACCATGAATACCATAAGGCTCGGCTTGAGCGATACTTCGAGAAAATGGCGCAGTATCGGGGCGGCGATATAGTAAGGCAGGTTGGCGACGACCTTGTAACGCCTCTTTCTGTCAATTAACTCCAGCGGGTCTACTTGCAGGACGTCGGCATTTATCACAGTCAGGCCGGCAGATTTGAAGAGCCTTTTTTGCAGTGCCGAGGCGAGCTTGGGATCAACCTCTATAGCAGTTACATTCCCTGCTCTTTTCACCAGTTCCCCGGTCAGTATACCCAGTCCTGGACCTACTTCAATCACCGTATCGGAGGGCACAAGCTCGGCTGCCGAGACTATCTTCTCTACCACACCGCGGTCGATGAGGAAATGCTGTCCCAGCCCTTTTTTAGCCCTTGTGCCCAGGCGGTGCAAAAGGCTTTTGGCATCGGGAGAGAAGCGTTCTATAGTATTTTGACCTCTCATTCAACCTCAGTCACATTATATAACTAAAAGAGAGAGTTTGGGAACAGCCGCATGCTATTCAAGTACAGGCGATGGCGTCTGTGCTACCATAGATAGGGTCGGTACGAAATTATTAGCTACTTATCAAACAATAAAGCGGGGCGTCCTTCCTAAAGGAAGGACGCCCCGCACGTAGGATACAATCGCCAGGCCTATTTGTTCTTCCTGCCACTTTTCTTTTTGGGTTTGGAGTCTTCCAGCTTGAATACTTTGATGGCATTCTCGCGCATTATCATTCTCTTGGCTTCGTCGCTCAGCGGCAGCTCTAAGAACTGCTTCTTGAACGCTGCGAGACCCATGTTGTTGGTGCCGAAAAGCACCTTCTCCTGACCTGCCCAGAATGACATGAAGGTGAACATCTCAGGATGCATTTTAGATAGGAGCTTGGGCATCCAGGCCGAGCAGTCGCAGTAAACGTTGGGATGTTTCCATGCCATAGCTACCAGCTCGTTACCCCAGGGCCAGCCTGTGTGAGAGCCAATGATGGTGAGCCCGGGGAAGTCCAGAGCAACCTCATCGAGGTAAATGGGACGTCCCGGCCAACTGGGGAACAGCTCTGCGGCATGGCCGGTCTGCATTCCCACCGGTATGCCCAACTCGCTGCACTTGGCATAGCAGGGATAGAGCCTTCTGTCGTTAAGAGGCACGCCGAAGGTCAGGGAGTGGAAATAGCAATACTTTGCGCCATATTCTTTGACACCCCTCTCCATCTCTTCGAGGCTCTCCTCAATGCGATAGGGGTTGTAGCCGACGACAGGTATCAGGCGGTCGGGATAGTCTTTAATGTGTTCGTAGACCTCGTCAATGGTGTAGTTCCAGATGAGCTTGTTCTCCCAGTGAGACCACATCCTGATGGCAGGGATGAATATCTTGTCGTAGCCCTCTATATCCATCATAGCCACGAATTCATCAGTGGAGGGGATGGGGACGGGTAGCCTCGGGGCTGGCTTCTTCAGGGTATTGATAAGGATATTTCTGGGGAACTCAGAGCCCGGCCCGGTATGCGACCTCATCATAGTGGCCGCCAGGATTTGGAACTCCCTGCCATCCCAGGCATGGGGGTTCCAGAAAGGATAGTTCATAATGTCAATGGGTCTGATGTCTTCCACGCCTTATTTTTCTCCTTTTATAGGGTTCTGGAAGAATTTGGCTAGCACATGCTGAAACCGCCGCTGACGCTGAGAGTCTGGCCTGTGATGAAGGCAGCAGCATCGGAGGCCAGGAATACTGCGGCATTAGCGGTATCCTCGGGCTTGCCCATCCTCTGCAGAGGATACTGGCTGATTATCTTCTCCTTGACCTCGGCCGGAATCATCTCCTGTGTGACATCCCCGGCCCACATGCTGTCCCTGCCTGCCGTGCCGGGTTTCTCAGGGATGGTAGCTCCCGGACAGATGCTGTTTACGTTTATGCCGAACCTGCCCGTCTCCTTGGCTATGGCTTTGCCGAAGGCAATAACAGCGCCCTTGGTCCCTGAATAAACTGCCTCCCTGGGCTCGCCGACGCGCCCTGAGTCCGAGGCGATGTTCACGATTCTGCCGGCCTTTTTCTCTACGAAGTGGTCGAGAACAGCCCTGGTGCAATAGATGACGCCAAGGTAGTTGATCCTTAGCTCTTTGTCGTACTCCTCGACCGGCTTCTTCAGAAAAAGCTTATTGGAGACAAACCCGGCGTTGTTGACCAGGACATCTATTTTGCCAAACTGCTCGATGGCCTTCTTTACCATGGCCTGCACCGATTCCCAGCTTGTAACATCGGTCTTGATGCCGATGGCTTTGCCGCCCATGGCGCTGGCCTCTTTAGCCACCTTCTTGCCCTGCTCTTCATCGATGTCGGCGATTACCACATTGCACTTCTCTTTGGCGAAAGCGAATGTGATGGCGCGACCGATGTTGGAGCCTCCGCCGGTCACGATTACAGTTTTACCTGCCAGACCTAATTCCATTTAGTTTGCCCTCCTAGAATTTGAATTTGGGATTTTTTGAGAATGCTCAAATAATCTTAATCAACCCCCTCTGGCTTCCCCAGTCTTGGGGGAGAAGGTAAAATTGGGGGACACCCCCAATGCCCCAGGCAGGAGATTTCTCCTGCACCTCTCTTTTAATGATTGAGATCGAAAACATGGCAAAGTTTAAGGCCGTGCACCCACTGTCGACACTCCCCCTCCGGCTTATCCCTGACGCCGGCTCCCACCAGGTGCTCCTGCGGCACCCAGAATTTACTATTTACCGCTGCTTCCTTCCGGACCTGACGGGGTTCATAGCGTTCTGCCGCGCAGGACCCAGTGTTCATAACCGATGGACAGAAGACAGTCCCGGAAAGAGCAGAGCCTCGAGCGGGGATTCGATCCCGCTATAGCGGATTGCGGGTACAGGGCACCGCTGTCTCCCCATCTAGCACGACCTCTTGAGAATTGTACTTTAGGGGGGTAAAGCTGTCAAGCGAAACCCGTAGTGGCAAACCGATGTGCCTGACCTAGATAAGAAGCAAGGGGCGAACACATTGGTTCGCCCCTACACAACATAAAACTGAAGTGGACTAAATCCTGCTGGTAATGAGGTCACCCATCTCTTTTGTGCCGACTTTATTCATGCCATCGCTCATGATGTCATACGTGCGATAGCCGTCATTGAGAGCCTTAATTACTGCTTTTTCGATG
>JAJYLC010000030.1 GCA_021787935.1 Chloroflexota bacterium
GACAAAGTGGCTCAGGCTTGCTATCGCAACAGCGATAACACTGGCTTCATGCCTGGGCGTGATGCGGCTAGACGGCTTAGCTATGATGGCTGCGACACTTCTGGTCGCTGATTTGCTGGCGACCTGGCTCAGCAGAAAGCTGGGTGGGCTTACTGGCGACACCTACGGCGCCATCAATGAATTGGTCGAGGTTTCAGTATTGATTTTAATACCTCTAATAACCTGGAGTTACGGCGTATGAGTATGACTTTAATCCTCGGGGGGGCGCGAAGCGGCAAGAGCCGCTTCGCGCAGGAGCTTGCTGCCAGGCTGAGCAATAGGGGGCTTTTCGTTGCCACATGTGAGCCGCTGGACGAAGAAATGAACGCACGCATTAAGGCACACCAGATGTCGCGGCCGCGCAACTGGAAAACCCTGGAGACGCCAACCGACGTCGCCAAGGCAATGAAAGGGAAAATTGGCGACGCCGAGGTCGTCATTATCGACTGTATGACACTTCTGGTATCCAATCTCATGGGAACAGAGGAGCAGGATTCGGAGGCTCTGGAGAAAAAAGTTACTGGCGAGCTAGAAAACCTGGTCGCTTTCATGAGAACCAGCAAGGCCCATTTCATCATCGTGTCCAACGAGGTGGGGCTGGGCCTGGTGCCGCCATATCCTGCGGGCCGGGTCTACCGTGATGCCCTGGGCATGGCAAACCAGATGCTCGCCAGCAATGCTGATGAGGTCTATTTCATGGTGGCCGGCATCCCGATTTCGTTGAAAGGAGGACAATCTCAGTGAAAGTAGCTTGTTGTTGGAGCAGTGGAAAGGATAGCTGCTATGCCAGCTGGAAAGCTCTATCTGAAGGACATGATGTTCGCTACCTGGTCAATTTTGTCTCACTAGCCGGATTCGGCAAGAACGCATTTCACGGTGTGAAAAGCAAAATAGTGAGCCTGCAATCAGAAGCAATGAAAGTCCCCATGATTCAGCGTGAGACCACCTGGGAGGGCTATGAGCAGGCATTCAGGGAGGTGATGGGGAAACTTCGTGAGCAGGGTATCGAGGGTCTGGTAACCGGAGACATCGATATGATTGAACATCGGACGTGGACAGAAAATATGTGCAATGAGTTCGGCCTTAAGGCCCTGATGCCTCTGTGGAAGCTCGACCGCGAGGAGATACTCAGGGGCTTTATAGACGATGGTTTTGAATCAATTATCGTATGCCTCAAGGCTGATAGCTGTGACGATAAATGGCTGGGACGGAAGATAGACCGCGGATTCATGGCTGAGTTACAGGACTATAGCCGCAACCACAGTTTCGATATCTGCGGCGAGAATGGAGAATATCATACCTTCGTCATTGATGGCCCTTCTTTTCAGAAACATATCTCGATAACCCCTGGCAACAAGGTATTCAGCGAGGGTTACTGGTTTCAGGACATCGTGAAAGCAAGATTGATTCGGAAGACAGTATGAATGAAAAGGCGTAACCGCGCAGCAGTAGTCCTGGTCTCGCTAGCACTGGCCCTGATAGGGGGAGTCCTACTTGCGTGTGCTCTAGGGGCAGTATCCATACCGCCACTGGACATTATCAAAATGACCTTGAACAAAATCCACTTCTCCGATTTCCAGGCTACCTGGCAGCCAGCCAGCGAGACCATCATCTTCCAGATCAGACTGATCCGCGTGGTAGCCGCAGCCCTGGTGGGAGCGGCCCTGGCCACTGCGGGCGTGCTCTTCCAGGGTCTACTTCGCAACCCCATGGCTGACCCCTATATCACTGGGACATCGGCGGGGGCTGCTCTAGGAGCCACTATAGCTATGATGCTGCCTCTCGGATTGGCCTTCTCAGGCCTCGGAGTAATACCGGTTGCCGCTTTCTGTGGCGCACTTGTCACGATTTTGCTGGTATATAACTTGGCCAGGGTGGGAAGCAAGACGCCTATCGTCAGCATGTTGCTGGCAGGCTTCGTGGTAAGCTCCATGCTCAGCGCAATCATGAGCTTGCTCATTATGACTGACAGTGAACTGCAGCTCAAGCTGCACTCTATCTTCTCTTTCCTCGCTGGCAGCATCTCGGTGCAGTACTGGAGCCAGATAGCAGTCATCGCCCCTCTGGTCATAGGAGGAATTATTATATCGTTATTTTTCTCCTTTCACCTCAATGCTTTTTCCTTAGGGGAGGAACAGGCCGCCTATCTGGGAATCAATGTAGAGCGGGAGAAGTTGTTGATACTAGCTCTGGGCTCGCTCCTGACCGCTTGCGCTGTCTCTTTAAGCGGGCTTGTCGGCTTTGTGGGACTGGTGATGCCGCATGCTGTGAGGCTGGCTCTGGGCCCGGACCATCGCCTGCTCATCCCAGCATCCGCGCTGGCCGGAGCAACTTTTCTGGTGATTGCCGATACCCTCGCCCGAACCCTGATTGCACCGACAGAGTTACCCGTAGGCATCATCACCGCTCTCATCGGCGCCCCGTTCTTCATCTACCTATTAAGACGCACGAGGAGGGAATATGCTTTCTAATTCAAACAGCCTGCTCATGCAAAAAGTATCCTTCTCCTACTTCAACGGGCTCGTCCTGCGAGATATAGACCTGACCGTAGCGGATGGGGAGATGGTAGGGCTGATAGGGCCCAACGGCTGTGGCAAGACGACTCTTTTGAAGCTAGCCTGCGGTGTATTATCTCCGGTCAGGGGAGAAATCTCGCTGGGGGGAATAAGCCTGAAGAAGCTGCCTCGCAAACAAGTGGCGCGGCATGTCGCGGTGGTACCCCAGTACTTTAATATTCCTTTCGCCTTCACCGTAGCCGAAGTGGTGCTGCTGGGCCGCACACCATTCGTTAGCGCCATTTCGGGCGAGACCAGGCGAGACCATGAAATGAGTGCCTTAGCATTAGGACTGGCTGGAATCAATCACTTAAAAAATCGCTATTTCAATGACCTGAGCGGTGGCGAACGCCAGAAAGTGATTCTGGCCATGGCCCTGGCTCAAGAGCCCAGACTCCTGCTTCTTGATGAGCCTACGACACACCTCGATATAAGCCACCAGCTTGAGGTGCTGGAAGTGGTTAAGAGCCTTAACCGGCAACAAGGGGTTACCATTATTGCAGCTATGCACGACCTGAACCTGGCGTCACTGTTTTTCGACCGGCTGGTCCTGCTTAAAGAGGGAACTATCGTCGCCGATGGCTCACCCCGGGAGGTATTGACCGAAAGCAGTATACAGGATGTCTTCTCTGCTTCGGTGAAAGTCAGCCAGCATCCTGTAACCTCGGCTCCTCACATAGTTGTACTGCCCAGAGAGGTACCCACCAACAATCACTTGGCATCGTAACTCATATCACCGCTCTTAATTCGTCTCCACAGGAGTGGAGACGCTACATCTGCCGGTGAATGGCTCAGAGAGTATTTACTTGCCAGACGATGCCGCCGAGTTTATAATCATTCAGCAAGATTCTGAATTTATGCCGAGCCAAACCAAGAATTCAATCATGAGAATCCATCTCGCTCCAGAGCTAGCTTATAACGGACTGACGGTGGAGAAAGCCATAGCGAATCGGAGGTCCCGGCGAGGCTTCACAGGTGAGACAATGACTTTGACCGAACTGGCTCATCTTCTGCACTACTCAAGCGGCATCACAGACAAACGCTACGGATTTAGAGCCGCCCCTTCGGCGGGGGCTACCTATCCTATAGAGGTTTATGCCATAACCAATAATATAGAAGGTCTGGCCAAGGGCATATATCACTACTTGATTTCGTCCCACGAACTGGAGCTTGTCCGTGAGGGTGACTTCAGCAACGAGATGTCGCGGGCTGCCCTGCAAGAGAGGATGTTCAAAGAGGCCAATGTGATAGTGGCGCTTTCCGCCGTTTTTCAACGCACCCAGCAACGATATAGAGAGAGGGCTCAGCGCTACATTTGTTTCGAGGCAGGGCACATCGCGCAGAACACGTACCTCGTAGCTACCTCACTGGGATTGGGAGCCTGTGCTATCGGTGCTTTTCACGACAACGAATTCAACCGCTTGCTTGGATTAGATGGCAAGAACGAGAGCGCGCTTTACATTATGGCAGTAGGCAAAATTTAGCAGGGGGAAGTCCTTGGACAAGACCAAGATTATTATCACGAGAGAGGAAATCGCCAGGAGAGTAGCTGAACTTGCGGCTGAGATCAGTCGAGACTATAAAAATAAGAACCCGCTTCTCGTCGGCATTCTGAAAGGCAGCTTTGTCTTCATGTCCGATTTGGTACGTGCAATGAACATACCCGCCGAGATCGATTTTATCCGGCTGTCTAGCTACGGTCGTTGCACCGAAAGCTCAGGCAAAATCAGGATTATGAAGAGACTAGAGACACCGATAAAAGGCAGACATGTGCTGGTGGTCGAGGACATCGTTGACAGCGGATGCAGTCTAAGCTATCTTCTTGATTTCATGAGGCTTCGCAAACCTGCTTCGCTGAAAGTGTGTGCCCTGTTCGACAAGCCTTCGAGGCGAAAAGTGGATGTGCCGATCGACTATGTGGGTTTTCAAATCCCCGATGCATTCGTTGTCGGCTACGGACTCGACTTTGGCGAGAAGTTCCGCCACCTACCTGACCTCTGCATCCTGGAGGAGTGAGATTGAGCCTGGAGAAACTTATATCTGTGGCCAGGGGTGAGGTTCCAGCAGACCTGTTGCTTACCAATGCCAGGATTGTTAACACATTTACGTCTGAGATCGAGAAAGGCAATGTCGCCATCTGCCAGGGATATATCGCCGGCATCGGCGATTATCACCGGGCGAAGCATACAATAGACCTCGAAGGCAAATATCTGGCCCCAGGGCTGATCAACGGGCATATCCACATTGAGAGTTCCTTCCTTAGCATTGCAGAGTACACACGGGCAGTGGTGCCCAGAGGCACTTCTGCCATAGTCACCGACCTTCACGAGATAGCCAATGTTGCCGGACTGAGAGGTATCAGTTATCTGATGGACTGCGCTCGAGGGCTACCATTAGACTGCTATTTCATGGCTCCCTCCTGCGTGCCTGCCACACATCTCGAGACTTCAGGTGCTCAGCTTGGAGCAGAAGAGCTTAAGATCGCTTTGAGATGGAAGAACGTTATCGGCCTGGGCGAGTTGATGAACTTCCCAGGAGTGTTGATGCGGGACGAAGAGGTATTAAAGAAGATTAGACTGGCTAAAGGCAAAGTTATAGACGGTCATGCCCCTAGAGTCAGCGGCAAGGACCTGAATGCCTATCTGGCAGCGTGGCCCAGCTCCGACCACGAGTCTACAGCCATAGAGGAAGGAAGAGAAAAACTGCGGCGCGGCATGTATCTCATGATACGAGAGGGTTCATCGGAGAAGAACCTGGATGAACTGCTGCCTCTGGTTACAGACAAGACCTATAAAAGATGCCTTTTTGTGACCGATGACCGCACCTGCGCCGACCTGCTCAGGGAATGCGATATAGACGCCGTAGTAAGGAAGGCGATAGTGAGAGGCCTCGACCCCATCCGCGCCATCCAGATGGCGACCATCAATACTGCCGAGCATTTCAGACTGAGGCAAGTGGGAGCGATAGCGCCGGGATATGTAGCCAATCTCATCGTGGTGAGTGACCTAGCGAAGCTAAGCGTAGACATGGTATTTCACAAGGGGAAGCTGGCAGCCCGTAAAGGCGTAGCACTTTTCTCTGCTTCCCGGCGAACTGACTCCGAGATCACTCATTCTGTCAACATCAAACCATTCGGCATAGACGCATTAAAGATACCAGCCTCCAGGAAGAACTTGCCGATTATTGGGATTGTCCCTGGACAGATAATCACCAAAAGCATCAAGCTAGAAGCAAATGTCAAGGATGGCTTTTGGGTGCCTGACCTAGAACGCGATATACTGAAGCTGGTAGTAGTAGAAAGACACAAAGCTACTGGCAACATAGGATTAGCCTTTGTGAAAGGATTCGGGCTCAAGAACGGGGCGCTTGGTTCATCCATAGCCCATGACTCCCACAATATCGTCGCCGTGGGCACAAACGATGAGGATATTTTCGCGGCAGTTAAGGAAATTGAGAGGCTGCAGGGCGGGCTAGTCGCTGCGGCTGGAGGCAAAATCGAAGGGTCTTTAGCATTGCCCATTGCCGGCCTGCTCTCCGAAGAGCCGCTCGAGGCTGTAGTATCCGAGCTGGACGGGTTGCAAAAGGCGGCGGCTGATTTGGGCTGTGTGCTGCCATCGCCTTTCGCTACACTATCCTTCATGGCACTGCCCGTGATACCTGAACTAAGGCTGACGGATAAAGGACTGGTCGATGTAGTAGCATTCAAGCTACTAGGCTGATATGGAAGGAGACACATATGAGTTCTGAAAGAACCAAACCACTGTCAAATATCACATTCAGGCTGATGGCATTTTTCCTTGCGTTACACCGTAGATTTGTAGATGTCAGAAAGCCCCTGGAGAAAGCCGGCATCAAGGAAGGTCAAACAATATTGGACTTTGGCTGCGGCCCTGGCTTCTATGCTATCGCAGCCGCCAAGATGGTTGGGCCAAAGGGGAAAGTATACGCTCTGGATATTCACCCTC
The DNA here is from genome assembly GCA_021787935.1 of Chloroflexota bacterium. Taxonomy (GTDB): domain Bacteria; phylum Chloroflexota; class Dehalococcoidia; order SZUA-161; family SZUA-161; genus JACWAE01. The sequence goes on from JAJYLC010000030.1 coordinate 6,560, forward strand.
TGGCTGTGCAATCGGTGCAGAAAAAAGCGAAAAATGCAGGCTTGACCAATATCACCACAATACTTTCAGACAGAGACACACGGCTGCCAGACCAGAGTATAGATGTAGCGCTGGCATACGACATGATTCACATGGTACAAGATAAGCAGTCTTTGTTGAGGGAACTGCACAGGGTCCTGAAGCCCGACGGCGTTCTCTCGGTCATCGTAGGGCACATAAAGGTGGAGGATATTCTAAAGATTCTGGAACAGGACAGTCTCTTCTCTGTTAGAGACCGGCAGGGGCGTCTTTTAAATCTTAAGAAGGCAAAGTGAGTTAGATGGAAGGCTTCAAGATTATCGAGTGGCTGGGCGATAGAATAAAGATAATCGACCAGACAGAGCTGCCCCACAAAGAGGTATTTCTGGAGTTGCGCGACTGCCATGAGGTGGCCGATGCTATAAAGAAGCTGTGTATACGGGGAGCGCCCGACATCGGCGTTGCCGCTGCCTACGGCTTTGCCCTGGCAGCGCAGTCAATAAAGGCAAGCTCCAAAGCCGATTTTCTGGCCAAGCTGCGCCCTATCAGCGAGACGCTGGCCTCGTCACGCCCCACTGCGGTCAATCTTTTCTGGGCCCTGGAGAGGATGAACAAAGTCGCACAGAAGGGCAAAAACGTGTCGCAGATAAAGGCAGCCCTCATCGCTGAGGCGCAGCGTATAGAAGCCGAAAACGACGAGGCGAACCGCCGTCTCAGCGAGTTCGGAGCCGAGTTGATTCAGGATGGATTCACCATTCTGACCCACTGCAACGCAGGGTCGCTGGCTACGGCAGGATATGGCACAGCGTTGGGTGTTATCAAAATGGCCAAGGAGCAGGGCAAAAAAGTGAAGGTTTATGCCAACGAGACACGCCCCTTGCTGCAGGGAGCTAGGCTCACTGTGTGGGAATTGCTCAAGGAAAACATTCCGGTGACTTTGATCACCGATAGCATGGCCGGTTATTTCATGAACAAAGGCGTGATCAACTGCGTCATAGTAGGAGCTGACCGTATAGCCGCCAATGGTGATGTGGCCAATAAAATCGGCACCTATACTATGGCGGTGCTGGCTACGGAGAACGGCATCCCCTTCTACGTGGCAGCGCCTATGAGCACAATCGACTTTTCGCTGTCATCGGGTGCAGATATACCCATCGAGGAACGCAACCCGGATGAGGTCACGCACATTCAAGGTATCAGAATCGCCCCCAAAGGGGTAAAAGCAGCAAATCCCGCCTTCGATGTCACACCCCATTGTTACGTCTCAGCTATCATTACAGAAAAAGGCGTAGCCAGAGAGCCCTACATAGAGAGGCTAAAAGCTCTCAAGTCAGATTGCTGTTAAAGAATGCGATAATAGTCGCATAAGGAGGGCAAAAACGGATAAGGAGCTTGGCACTCTATGGCAGATTGAACCACATACAGAAGCTAAGCATGAAATACTAGGATACTATCTCAAAGCTTGGTTTCCTATTCTCGCAACAACCCAACGCAGATTGCTCTACATAGATGGCTTCGCCGGACCTGGAGAGTACCTTAACAAGGAAGAAGGCTCGCCCTTAATCGCGTTGAAGGTGGCACGAGATCACACACTTAGTAAAAAGCTTCAACGGCCAAATATGGAATTGGTTTTCTATTTTGTCGAGAAAGATGAAGCGAGATGCCAAAATCTGAAACAAAAAATTGCTACCCTCCAATTACCGAATAATTTCGTAATACACCCGATTTGCGCTAGTTTCGATGAAGTGTTCGATAGCATACTAACTAAAATTGAAGAGCAAAACAAAACACTGGCTCCGTGCTTCGTGTTTATCGATCCCTTTGGTCCCACTGGATTCCCTATGTCTCTAATTAAACGGCTAGCCAAGCAGCCTAAATCAGAGGTTTTGATCAACTTCAACTACCAAGCTCTCAACCAGTGGTTTTTGCAGGATCCGCGCAAACACGGACACCTAGATGAACTTTATGGAAGCGACATCTGGCGCACTGCTCTAGCAATTAACGATTCCCGACATAAAGAGACCTACATGATGCAAGCTTACCAGAAAGCACTGTCAGACCTTGGCTGGAGAGGTCGCCACTTCCGCATGGTGAACAACCATAATCAGACGCAATATTATCTGTTCTTCGCCACTGCAAGCCCTGATGGCATGCTTGCCATGAAACGAGCCATGTGGAGCGCAGCACCCACTGGTGATTTCCAATACTTCGATCTAACTAATCCTGAACAACCGAGATTGTTCAACCAGGAGTTCTACGATAGGACTTATTCGCAAGACTTGGCAAATCAACTCTGCAATAATCATTGTGGGAAGACCGTATCCAAGCAATCACTTATACAGAATGATTTGGCGTTACATCCTATTTGTATTGAACGTCACCTGACCCAGGCATTGAAAATAGCAGAATACGAATTCAACCCACCAAAAATAATTGAAGTGAAATTACCAAATGATAGAACTAGACGGAGAGGTACATATCCCGATGACTGCACTATCAAATTTGCACCTTGAGCAGCAAGGGACTCTAAGCAGGGCAATGTTATCAAGGCCGAAGATTTCGGTTAAGGAATATCAACTGCTAGATGATTCCAAACTGTTATTAGTTCAGCAAGTTGGTGACGGCTCAATCATAAAGCGTTTCGATAAAACACCTTTTCCAATCGAGAAGACGAACGTAGTTTGTCCCCATTTTCTAGAGCTAAAATGGGCTTACGGTTGTCCCTTCGATTGTGCCTGGTGCTACTTGAAAGGCACTTTTAGATTTCTACCTACTAAGACGAAACCAGTGATCAAGGACTACGCGAAAATAGAACTGCATGTTAGAAGATTCCTTGAAGAAGTAAGCAACCCTGAAATCCTGAACACCGGGGAAATAGCTGACTCTCTTATGCAAGAAGGGTCAAGTAAACCTTTCTCAAAGTTCATCATTCCTATCTTCGAGGAACAAAAAGTCCACAAGGTGCTATTTGTGACCAAATCGAACAATGTTGAAAATCTACTGGAAATCAAGCCCCATAATCAAGCTATAATAAGTTTCAGCTTTAATGCTGCCGAGGTAGCAAATAGATGGGAGAAGCGAGCTCCATTAATAGCAAGAAGAATCGACGCAGCACGAAAACTCAGTGAGATTGGTTATGAAGTAAGAATAAGGATTGACCCCTTGGTTCCAATTCCAAATTGGAATGATAACTATGCAAATCTCATTGATCAGATATTTGCCAGTTTCGTTCCTAGTCGAATCACCCTTGGTTCACTTCGTGGGTTACAAAGCACAATCAATGGTAGTACAGACAGGACATGGCTTGAATACTTAAATGAAAGCTCCAATTGGGGAAAGAAGATCGAATTCACTGCCAGATACCATTTATATGTGGCAATGGTCAATCGGCTCAGAGATAAATATAAGTATAACGAAGTCGCACTCTGTAAGGAAACAGTAGCTATGTGGGAAAGACTAGGGATGGATTATAAAAGGATTAAGTGCAATTGCATATGGTAAAATCACACTCTGATAATCGAAAACAGCCTCAGAACTACAGAACAGATAACGTGGATTCGGAAGTCTAGTCAAAAATAAGGAGTGAAAATGCCAGAAGCGAAGCTAGGCGTGGTCGGCGGCAGCGGACTCTATGAAATAGAGGGGCTAAGCGATGTAAAAGAAGTAAAGGTGAAAACACCTTTTGGAGACCCCAGCGACGCTATCGTTTTGGGCAATCTGGGAAAGACAAGGATCGCTTTCCTCCCCAGGCATGGCCGCGGTCATCGCATAATGCCTACCGAGTTGCCTGTACGAGCCAATATCTGGGCCTTGAAGTCACTCGGTGTGGAACAAATTATCGCCGTGAACGCCGTAGGCAGCTTGCAGGAAAATATCCAGCCCCTGGATCTCGTTATTCCCGACCAGATAATAGACCGCACCAAAAGGCGGGTAAGTACATTCTTTGGAGACGGGATTGTAGGACATGTCACCTTCGCCGACCCCTTCTGTCCGGTGCTCAGCCGGTTCCTCTACCAAATGGCTTCACGCACTGACTTAAAAGACAAGGTGCGCAAGGTGCACCCGAAGGGAACCTACATTGCGATGGAAGGGCCCCTGTTCTCCACCAGGGCAGAATCCAACTTGTACCGCTCCTGGGGAGCAAGCGTTGTGGGCATGACCGCCATACCTGAAGCCAAGCTGGCTAGGGAAGCCGAGATCTGTTATGCCTCCATCGCCTGCGTTACCGACTACGATTGCTGGCACCAAGTGCATGAGTCAGTCACCATTGAGATGGTGATCTCAAACCTGCGCAAAACCCTGGAAGCAGCCAAGGAGGTAATCAAAAAGGCCAGCGCCCAGCTTCCCCAACGAAGAGACTGCGGTTGCGCTACAGCACTCAAAGATGCTATCATTACATCGAGGGATTTAATTCCGCCGAAAAGGAAGGAGGAGCTTTCTCTGCTGATAGGAAAGTATCTGAAGTGACCCAAGGGAGATTTGAGCTAAACGGGCTGGCTACCGCAATAGGCAGCATGCCACATGTTGAGCCTCGGGAAGCCTGCTCTTTAGTTTTAGAGCATATTCCCGAGATACCCGCTTGGCCTCAATTGCCCGAGAGGTCATTTCTGGAGAATATGTACGTCCAGTTCAGCGAAGGTTTCCCCGGGGTGATAGTGGAAGGAGACCGAATCTGGGTAGATCGCTCTCAGGATTTGAGCCAGGGTTTGGAGCGGCTCTACTCCGCTTACCTGGAGAATAAGACAGAATATGGTGCGACAAGGGTTGAATATGCATCAGGGCTACACACTTTCCTTAAAGAGGCAAAACAGAAAGGGCGAAAGGCAGTTAAAGGCCAAGTGACCGGACCAATAAGTTTCGGGCTATCCGTCACGGACCAGAATCGGCGTCCGCTGCTCTATGACGAGGTGCTGGCCGATGCCATAGCCAAGCACCTCAGGCTGAAGGCTGCCTGGCAGGAGGCGGCTCTCAGGAAGGTATGCCCCAGGACTATCATCTCTATCGATGAACCTTATCTATCTTCGCTGGGCTCAGCGTTCGTATCCACTTCTCGAGAGCAGGTCGTGGTCCTACTGGAGGAAATACTGGGAGGCATAAGCGGGCTCAAGGCTATCCACTGCTGCGGCAATACCGACTGGTCAGTATTGCTGCAGACCTCTATCGACATCTTGAGCTTCGATGCATATAACTATGGAGAAGCCCTGGCCCTCTATCCGGACGAGGTTAACAGCTTCCTCACCCGTGGAGGGGTCATCGCCTGGGGTATAGTGCCCAACGATGAGCAAGTTCTAGCGAAAGAGACGGAAGGCAGCATCGCAGACAGGCTGGAGAAAACAATGGGCCTGCTCTCAAAGAAGGGCCTCAGCCTCAGTACTATCAAATCGCAGTGCCTAATCACCCCTTCTTGCGGGCTTGGCTCTATCTCCATAAAAGCAGCCACAAGAGCCCTGGAATTGACTGCCGCGATCTCAGCAAACTTTAGAAAGAGTCATCATATACTGAACTGATAATTAGCAAATAAGCTAATGGGTATTTTGAAGGAGGTATTATGAGCCGAAAGGCACGAAAATTGGCAAGAGGTGTGGCTATTGTGGGGGCCGGGATGTCGAAGTTTGGCGCATTTCCGGATAAAAACAGCCGTGACTTGTTCGTGGAAGCATTCACCGAGATGACCAAGTCTGTAGACAAAGGCATAGACACAAAAGATATTGAAGCTCTCTATGTGGGAAATTTCTCCAGCGACCTATTTGAGGGACAAGGGCACGTTGCTCCCATCATGGCTGACTGGGTAGGAATGGTACCCAAGCCAGCTACACGGGTAGAGGGCGCCTGTGCCAGCGGCGGAATTTCCATCCGGGACGGATTCATCGGCGTGGTCTCCGGCCTTTACGATATCGTGCTGGTCAGCGGTGTTGAAAAGATGAGCTATCTGCCTACTGAAAGGGTAACCGATACTCTCGCCTCAGCCGCCGATACTATTTATGAGGGCTGCCCTGGATTTACGTTCCCCGGCCTGTATGCAGCCATGGCTACAGCGTACATGGCGAAGCATGGCGCCACCCTGGAAGATTTCATGAGAGTGGGTATTAAGAACCACAAAAACGGAGCTTTAAACCCCAAAGCCCAATTCAATAAGTCCATAAAAGACCTGATGAACGCCAGGATAGAGAAAGCAAAACAGAAAGGCGAGCCGTTGCCTGCCTGGAAAGATGAGTTCGATTTCCTCAAAGACCCCCAGGCTAACCCAACAGTAGCCTGGCCTATGAAGCTGTTTGACTGCTCACCAATTACAGATGGTGCAGCCTGCATTCTCCTAGTCGCTGCGGATTTGGCGAAGAACTTTACAGATAAACCCATCTATATCATCGGTTCCGGACATGGCAGCGACCACGCACTGCACGAGAGAGAAGACATGACTACCTTACTGTCGGCAAAGGTTGCCTCAAAAGAGGCTTACGAGATGGCAGGGGTAACCTCCAAGGATATCCAGATCGCCGAGGTACATGATTGCTTCACCATTGCTGAGCTGGTGGCCATCGAAGACCTGGGGTTCTTCAAGCCTGGAGAGGGTACCAAGGCAACCAAAGAAGGGCTTACGGCTCGTGAGGGAGCCAAACCCATCAATACCTCCGGCGGGTTGAAATCCAAGGGGCACCCTGTGGGGGCTTCAGGCGTGGGGCAAGCAGTGGAGATATGGCACCAGATGAGAGGGACGGCTGGGCCAAGGCAAGTCCCTGGAAAAGACATCCGCCTAGCCCTATCACACAACGTTGGCGCAACCGGCGGCACCTGCGTAGTTCACATTTATGAGAGGAGATAATACCTTGACAGAGGAAAGGAAAGTAACCAGCACCTCGTTTTACCAGTTTCTCGCCGAGAAAAAGCTCATGGCTTCCAGATGCAAGAAGTGTAATGCACTATATCTGCCGCCTCATCCCATTTGTGAGAAATGTTCCGGTACCGATATGGAGTGGGTGGAGATGAAGGGCAGCGGTAAGCTAGCTGCCTTTACTGCTATTTCCGTAGGCCCAACCTGTACCATCGTGGAGGGCTACAGTAGAAATAACCCTTATTTGGTGGGAATAGTGAAAATGGACGAAGGCCCCAAAATCAGCGGCCGAATTCATGGTATTGATCCCAAAAATCCAGAGAAAATCAAGGTGGGGACACCCGTTAAAATAGAGTTCACAGAGCATAAAGAAGGCGCAAGGAATTACCTCAACTTCAAGGCCCAGTGAGCAGAGAAACCGATTTGGACTTTAACTGAGGAGGCAAAGTTGGCAGGCATATTATCGTATGGTGCTTATATCCCCATGTGGAGAATGAGCAGAGACGAGATAGCCAAGTCAATAGGCAGTGCATCGCTGGGTGGAGAGAGGGCAGTCATATCCTGGGATGAAGACAGCCTGACGATGGGAATGGAAGCAGGCCTCGATTGCATGACAGGCTTTGAGCCCAAAGAAATAGACGGGCTGTATTTTGCCACCGTTTCCTCCCCTTTCAAAGAAAAACAGTCTGCCTCCTTAATTGCTTCGGCTTTAGACCTTAGAAGAGACATATTCACTTTCGATTTCACAGGCTCGCTACGGGCAGGGACGCTGGCGATAAAATCCGCCTCTGATGCTATAAAGGCGGGGACGATGAAGAAAGTCCTGGTCATTGCCGCAGATGACAGGAAAGCTGAGCCACGTTCTGATGCCGAACAGACATTCGGTGACGGGGCGGTTGCCTTATTGTTGGGTGATGGGAAAGATTCCATCGCGGAGATAGAAGACTTCTCCACTGTGCTGGACCCCATACCAGGAACCTGGAAAAGGGAAGAAGACCCATATCCTAAAGTATTCGATGTAAGGCTTGACACGAGATATGGTCTGCTGAAGGACGTCCCTCAGGCAATTAGCAACCTGTTAAAGAAACACAGCGTCCAGGTGAAGGATGTATCCAAGTTTGCATTCTACGGGCCTGATGCAAGGAGCCACGCAGCTATCGCAGCGCCGTTGAAGATAGACGCGAAGACTCAGATGCAAGACCTCTTATTCAAAAGCGTAGGAATAACCGGGACAGCACACTGCCTGTTGCTCCTGGTAGCAGCGCTGGAACAGGCAAAAGCAAATGCTAGGATCGTATGTGCCAGCTATGGCGAAGGGAGCGACGCCTTTCTAATAAGGACCACCGAAAAAATAGAACAAGCGAAAGGGAAGCATAAGGGCACAAAGTATATATCCACTAAGAAAATGATCTCGTCGTATGGCCGCTTCCTGGCAGTCAAAAAAGAGATCGATGTCGGTTGGCCGGAATGGGAGAAAAGCTCTGTGGTCAAATACTGGAGAGACGAAAGCTGGCTGCTGCCTCTCTATGGCATGAAATGCAATAAGTGCGGGGCTTTGCAGTACCCTGTAAGAAGAGTTTGCACAAACTGCGGTGAGAAGGACAATAGCGTAAAGGTGAAGCTGGCCAGAAAAGGTAAAGTCTTTACTTTTACTCATGACTACCTGTTGGGTCCCGGTAATTTCACAGGCGATGGTATAAACCCCACCTCTAGAGTACTCGTAGACCTTGAAGACGGGTGCCGAATGTGGCTGGAAATGACAGACCATGAAATCGAAGAGGTAAACATAGGCACGCCAGTAGAGTTGACCTTCAGGCTGCTTCATCAGAAGAGCGGCTTCCCTTTCTACGGTTGGAGAGCCAGGCCTGTAAGACAATCAAGCTGAATTCGGAGGGAAAAAGTGCCAGAGAGCTTGAGAGATAAGGTAGCAGTCATTGGAACCGGAATCACAAAATTCGGGGAGCACTGGGAAGAAGACGCAGGTGATTTGATTGTTGATGCGGTAAATGATGCCTGCAAAGAAGCAAACATCGACCTGCGCAAAGATACCGATGCCCTATGGGTTTCCACGCTTTATGATTGGTCAGGTATGTCTGGGTGGGCAGCCGTCGAGCCTCTGAAGTTGTTTGGCAAACCGGTTACCCGGGTAGAAAACCAATGCGCTTCAGGCATGGACGCCGTTAGAAATGCGGCCTATTCTGTTGCCTGCGGCAGATACGACATAGTTATTGCCTGCGGCGTCGAGAAAGTTCTGGACCAAGGTGGCAGGGGGCTATCTCAAGAGATACTATACTGGCACCCTTCCTTACCGTGGCAGTCCGCCCCTGCCTATTTTGCTCCCTGTGCAATCCGGGCATTCAAGGAATGGGGCTGGACCAGAGAGGACCTGGCAAAAGTCGCTGTTAAAAATCACCAGAACGGGGCAAAGCATCCCAAGGCACATTTCAGAAGAGAGATAACAATTGAGACTGTACTAAATGCCCCTATGATTTCGTACCCCCTCACCCTTTTCGATTGCTGTGCCCTGTCCGAAGGAGCGGCCGCAGTTGTGCTTACCAGGCCGGAAATAGCCAGGGGACTGGTGGGGGACAATTACGCTACAATAAAGGGAATGGCTTTAGCCGTCGAGACTCAATGGCCATATTTCAAGCCGGGCTGGACTGGGCTTTCCTTTGCAGCAACTGTAAGAGCCACTGAGGACGCCTATAAAGAGGCTGGGATAACAGACCCGCGTCAGGAATTGGACTTCGGGATAGTCCACGACTGCTTCACTATAACTGAACTGATGACCTATCAGGACATGAAGCTATGCAAACCTGGAGAGGGAGCAGAGCTGATTAGAGCAGGAGTTACAGCTATCGACGGAGACTTCCCCATAAACCCTGATGGCGGGCTCAAATGCTTCGGCCATCCCGTAGGTGCTACCGGGGTAAGGATGATAGCCGAGCTGACAAAGCAGGTCCTGGGAAAAGCAGAAGGTTGCCAGGTTAAAGATGCTAAAATGGGCTTTGCTCATAATCTGGGAGGCCCGCAAGCGATTGCCGCCGTTGGCATTGTGGGCAGGCCAGGTTAAAGAGAGAATCCGGTTCAATTTTTACACAAGTTGGGCAGGAAATATGAACAAGAGAAAAAGGGTAGCAGAACTGAAGCACCGCCGTAAGGGCAAGAAGCTGGAAGAGAAAAGAAAAGCTTCGAAGCCCGCTAAATAAAAGTGAGCAAGTTCAGCTCCAGTAGAGGGGTAGGCCGTAATGCCAGAGCTAGAAGCGCTTGTAAAAGCGCTATCGAACCCCCAGGCATATCCGCACAACCCGAAGTCAGTAGAGTTGGTGCAGACGCAGATATCCTTTGTCTTCCTTGCTGAAGATTATGTCTACAAGGTGAAGAAGCCTGTTGACTTTGGCTTCCTTGACTTCACAACTCTGGAGAAAAGACGCTTCTACTGCAGTCAGGAGGTAGTGTTAAACAGGCGTCTCTGCCCCAACAATATCTACTTGGGTGTGGTACCCATAACCAAGAAAGGAAAAAGCTTTCTTGTCGAAGGTAGTGGCAAAAAGGTCGAATACGCAGTGAAAATGCGCCCTCTCCCCTATCAACGCATGATGGACAGGATGCTAGAGAGCGACAAGGTCACGCCACAAATGGTCGAGATGGTTGCCAAGAGACTGGTAGAATTTCACCGCAGGGCAGAAATCAGCGAGGAGTTGGCTAGTATCGGCGGACTCGATCCAGTGGCGAAAAACGCCGAGGAGAACTTTGCCCAGGTAAGCAATTATATCAACAAAACAATTACCAGTGAACAATACAAACAAATCAAAGATTACACTCATTTGTTTCTCAAAAAAAATGCAGCGTTATTTGCCAGGAGAGTTAAAGAGGGCAGAATAAGGGACTGTCATGGAGACCTGCATGCAGCGCACATCTGCTTCATAGACGGGCTATGCATTTTCGACTGTATTGAGTTCAATGACAGATTCAGATATATTGATGTTGCCAACGAGGTCGCCTTCCTGGCCATGGACCTGGATTTTCACAGGTGTCCCGAGCTTTCAAAGCACTTCATCGATGCCTATGTAAAGGCATCCGGGGACAAGGAACTGCTCCAGTTGCTTGACTTTTATAAATGCTACCGCGCTTATGTCCGGGGGAAGGTGGAAAGTTTCCAGCTGGATGACCCACATATCTCAAGAGACCAGAAATCAAAAACACTTAACAGGGCCAGAAGGTACTTCGAGCTGGCCGAATCGTATATAACGTAGTTGCCTGATTTAGCGGACTACTCCGTCAGATGAATCAGGCTTTTATATAGGGGTTGTAGAATGAAAGAGTCATTTGCCAAATTCGTCAAAGCCAATCTGGGGCCTGATATTTTGCTCATCACTGTCGGCCTTCCCGCTTCCTGGAAGACTGAGACAAGCGAGGAGATAGCAAAGATCAAGGGCTATACTATCGTGCGCACCGACCTCATCAGGAAAGAAGTGCTGAAAAATGAGGACATTTTCGATGAAAAGGTCGCCTCGAACATGGATAAACGGATGCTGGTCTATGATGAGACCTTCCGCCAGGCAGATGAGCTTCTTAAGAAAGGGAAAGGTATCATAATAGATGCCACCTTCATCACTCAATCGTTGCGAAGGCAGGCCGCTGCCCTGGCAGCTAAATACAAGAGAACCTTCGTCATATTGCAAACTCAGTGTCCTCGCGAGGTATCCCTGGCGCGGATAGCGAGGCGAACTAAAGAGAAGTATGAATCGAACGCTCTCACCGAACAAGCCTATATCAATAACGAAAAGAAGTTCGAGAAAGTAGACCTGGATGACCTGAAGCGGCTAAACCCCAGCCTAGGTATCGTGCATTTGTTAGTAGATACCCAATTCGATCCGCCAGAAGATTGGTACATCATCGGCATAGATAAAAGATAGAAATGTGTTAGGGGACTCACTACTCACCTGTTCGGAATCGGAAATAGTGTAGACAAGATGAGTGGCTAGCTTCGATGTCACCCTGAGCGAAGCGAAGGGTCTCAGATAGTGCAATGGGGCAATATTATGTGTATATAATGACCAATAAATCCAAAACACTGTACACTGGTATCACAAACGATTTAGGAAGGCGAGTTTTCGAACACAAGAACAAGCTGATTAGAGTTTTCACGGAGAGATACAATATTACTAAACTCATCTACTGTGAATCAGTAAATGACGTGAATGCGGCGATCAGGAGAGAAAAACAAATTAAAGGTTGGTTGCGCAGTAAAAAGATAGCTTTGATCGAAGCCGACAATCCTGCCTGGAAGGATTTGAGCGAGGAATGGTCCGGACTCCTCAAAAGCCCCGACAGAGAATCTGAGATTCTTCGCTAAAGCTCAGAATGACATTGGATTGGGCTCAGGCTGCTAGTACCAAATGAATAGATAAGAATAGATAAAATGAAAATAGATTTGCATGTACATACCAAGACCGGCTCCGATGGCAATTGGCCAATCGAGGACGTCTTTAGAGAGGCGAAGAGAAGAAATATCGAGTTATTCTCCATAACCGACCATGATTCCATAGATACCCAGGCGAGAGCAATAGCCCTAGCCCGAGACTATGGTATTTCTTATATAACCGGTATAGAATTGAACATTACATTTGAATATCCTCACAGCGAGGGCAAATCCCACAAATCGCACTCGCTGGATTTCCTCGGTTATCAGTACGATATAGAAAATAAGGAGTTAAAAACCAAACTCCAATTAATGAGACAACACAGGGAAGCTAGAGCCCGTAAGATTATGGAGAACTTAAATGCCGAGTTCGATAAAGAGGGCATTAAGAGATTCACCGAGAAAGACCTGGAGAACATACAAGCAACTGTGGACGGTGCATTCGGCAGGCCCCACATAGCGAACTATCTGGTCAAAAAAGGAATCGTCAAGGATAAACAGGAGGCATTTGATAAATATCTGGTGAAATGCGATGTGCCCAAGTATCCGCTTTCACTCGCCGAAGCATCGAGGTTGATAAGGAATGCCGGTGGCATATTGGTGTTCGCCCATCCCAACGACCCCAATGGTACGTCTCTTGTAACCATAACTCGCGATTTGACGCAGCAGTTAAAGGTAATCGAAGAATATATGTTAGAATATCTAAATGGCATGGAGTGCTGGCATATCAGACACGATGCTAAAACGACTGCCCGTTACATCGAGTTCTGCAGGAGCCACAATCTGGTCATGACCGGCGGCAGCGATTGCCACCAAAACCCGGTTTTAATGGGCACTCTGGATTTACCGGACTGGGTTGCCGGGCAATTCAAGTCGAAAATAACAAAGAATGTCAACAAAATCAAAGGAGTAGTGTAGTGAAACGGAAAACAGCGGGCGTTAGCGATGTTAAGGACAAATCCCTGTCTCCGGCAGGAGAGCTCCGGGTACAATGGGCGTCCCGCGAAATGCCGGTACTGCAATTGATCGGGAAAAGGTTCGCCAAAAGCAAACCGCTTAAGGGGATTCGCATTTCTGCTTGCCTTCATATCACCACAGAGACAGCTAACCTGGCTTTAACCCTCAAGGCCGGCGGCGCTGATTTAGCGCTCTGCGCCTCTAATCCTCTGTCGACTCAGGATGATGCGGCTGCATATCTGGTAGTAGAACATGGTATCCCTGTCTTCGCCATCAAAGGTGAAGACAACAAGACCTACTATAAACATATCAATGCCGCTCTGGACCACAAGCCGAATATCACGATGGACGACGGCGCTGACCTTGTGGCATCGATTCACAAGGAACGTAAAGAGCTTGTCGGCAATATTATCGGGGGGACAGAGGAAACAACCACAGGTGTGATCAGGCTGAGGAGCTTGGAGCAGGAGAAGAAACTTAAATACCCTATTATTGCTGTGAACGACGCCCAAACAAAGCACTTCTTTGACAATCGCTATGGCACAGGGCAAAGCTCAATAGACGGTATTACGCGGGCAACCAACATCCTCTGGGCGGGTAAGAAGGTAGTGGTCTGTGGATATGGCTGGTGCGGCCGGGGCGTTGCCCTGAGAGCAAAGGGACTCGGCGCTCATGTCATTGTATGTGAGGTGGACCCTATCCGCGCTCTGGAAGCTGTGATGGACGGCTACCAGGTGCTGCCCCTGCTCGAAGCGGCTAAGATAGGCGATATCTTCATCACAGTCACCGGAGGCCTTCACATTATCGATGGTGAACACATGCAGGCGATGAAAGACGGCGCAATCCTAGCAAACAGCGGCCATTTCAACGTGGAGATTAATATACCTGCTTTAGAGAAACTATCAGTAGATAAAAAACAGATACGGAACTCGGTAGAACAATATACACTCGCCGACAAGAAACATATATACCTTCTCGGCGAAGGAAGGTTAATCAATCTTGCCGCTGCCGAAGGCCACCCCGCAAGCGTCATGGATATGAGTTTTGCCAACCAGGCGCTTTGTGTCGAATATATGGTTAAAAGTGGTAAAGAGCTCAAAGCCAGGGTCTACCCTGTCCCAGATGAAGTGGACAAGGAGGTAGGCAGGCTCAAACTAAAGGCTATGGGAATCAAAATTGACATCCCGACACCGGAACAACGGAAATATCTGGAGAGTTGGGAGTCAGGAACTTAAAGGAGATGATGGAACAATGAGTACTACATTTATGAAATCGCCATGCATGCTAATAACCTCGGAATCGGTTACCGAGGGGCATCCGGATAAGCTCTGCGACCTGATTTCAGATTCAGTATTAGACGCAATTATGGCTCAGGACCCCATGGCCAGGGTAGCCTGCGAGAGTATGGCGACAACGGGTCTGGCAATCGTGATGGGAGAGATCACCACCAAATGCTACGTGGAGATCCCTCAGATAGTTCGTGAAACCGTGCGCGGCGTAGGCTACACCCGCGCAAAGTATGGCTTCGATTGCGATACCTGCGGCGTGATTGTTTCTATTAAAGAGCAATCGCCGGATATCGCTATGGGAGTGAACCATTCCTTAGAGACAAGGCAGAAGGAGAACAATTCAAACGAGAAAGAAACGTTGGGGGCCGGAGACCAGGGAATGATGATAGGGTTTGCCTGTAATGAAACCCCTGAACTCATGCCGCTGCCAATTACACTGGCCCACAAGCTCTGCCAGCGTCTGGCGCAAGTAAGAAAAGAGGGAATCCTGCCCTACCTGCGCCCTGATGGCAAATCGCAGGTTACAGTTGAGTATGCCTACGGAGTGCCCAAACGAATAGAGGCAGTCGTTATCGGTGCCCAGCACAATGAGGCAACTAGCAACGAGGTCATCCACCGGGATATACAGGAACTGGTGATAAAACACGTAATTACTCACGACCTCCTGGACAAGAAGACCAAGTATTATATCAACGCCACCGGGCGTTTCGTCATCGGCGGACCGATGGGAGACACCGGCCTTACAGGGCGCAAGATATTGGTTGATACGTATGGAGGCGTCGCCAGACACGGGGGCGGTTCCTTCTCGGGGAAAGACCCCACTAAAGTAGACCGTTCTGCGGCTTATTACGCCCGTTATGCTGCTAAAAACATCGTTGCTGCCGGGCTAGCCGACCGCCTAGAAATTCAGGTATCGTACGCTATCGGAATAGCTCACCCAATCTCTATCTGCATTGAGACATTTGGCAGCGCTAAGGTCGATGAAGAACTAATTCACAAGCTACTCAGGAAGCACTTCGACTTTCGTCCTGGTGCCATTATCGAATCGCTTGACTTGCGCCGACCTATCTACAAACAAACCGCTGCTTACGGTCATTTCGGGCGCAACGACCTGGACCTGCCCTGGGAGCGAACCGATAAGGCGGCAAAGCTAAGAGAAGAGGCAGGGCTGAAGCTAAATGAGGAGTGCCGTTGAAAGCTATAATTCTCGTAGGCGGGGAAGGGCTGAGGCTGCGGCCCCTAACCTGCAATCTCCCTAAGCCCATGGTCCCCATTGTGAACAGACCGTTTTTAGAGCATATGGTCGAGCACCTCAAGCGGCACCACATCATCGATATTATTCTTGCTATTTGCTATCTTCCCGACCGCATACAGCAACACTTCGGAGATGGCAGTAGTTTCGGAGTGAAATTGAGTTACGCAGTGGAGCAGACGCCCCTGGGAACCGGCGGTGCGGTGAAAAATGCGGAGCAATTTCTGAAAGATACTTTTCTGGTGTTTAACGGCGACATATTCAGCGACTTGGATCTCACTGAGATGATAAAGTTTCACAGGGACCATAAGGCGAAGGCCACCATAGCACTTACTCCTGTTAAAGACCCCACATCGTACGGCGTAGTGGAATTGGGCGGCCAGAGCAGGGTCAAAGGATTCATCGAGAAGCCAAGCCCTGAGAGGATAACCTCCAACCTAATTAATGCCGGCACCTATGTGTTCGAACCGGACGTGCTGGCACTTATCCCAGCAGGTGTTCGTTCCATGCTGGAACGAGGGCTTTTCCCTGACCTGGTACAGCGCGACATCCCTTTTTATGGATTCAATTCCCCTGCCTACTGGCTCGACATCGGCAAACCCGACGACTACTTCAAACTGAATCACGACCTGCTCATTGGTAAAGCTGTCTCACGCCTCCCCGGCAAACCCATGGCTGACGACATCTGGCTGGAGGAAGGATGCAACGTCCATCATTCGGTCAAGCTGACAGGACCGATAGTGATGGGTAGAGGCTGCGCCATCGAGCAAAATGTCGAGATTTTAGGGCCGACGGTTATCGGCGCTGGCTCTGTTATCGGACAGGGTAGCATCATAGATGAGGCTATAATCTGGCAAAATGTTAAGCTGGGCAAGAATGCAACTGTGAGAAATAGCGTGATAGGAGATAATACAGTCATAGGAGACGGCACCTGGGTCAATGACAGCTCAATTATCAGCGATAATGTTACCATCGGCAGCGGCAACAAAATGGAGCACGGGATCAGGGTCTGGGCAGGGAAGACCATCGCAGACAATGCTATTTCGTTTTAGAGAGGACCGATATGCCCTCAAACATAAAGTTCGGCACCGACGGATGGAGAGCCGTAATCGGCGATGATTTCACTTTCGACAACGTCCGCGCTTGCGCCCAAGGGGTAGCAGACTACTTACTAGACAAAGGTACAGCCAAAAACGGCTTACTCATTGGCTACGACACCAGGTTTGCTTCGGAGGATTTCGCCGCTGCTGTAGCCGAGGTAATAGCCGCTAACGGCATCAAGGCCTATCTCAACCCCAAGGCAGCACCAACCCCGGTAATCAGCTATGCCATAGTAGTTAAAAAGGCAGCGGGAGGAGTTATCATCACCGCCAGCCACAACCCCCATATTTGGAACGGGTTTAAGTATAAGCCAGAGTACGCTGGAAGCGCCTCGCCTGAGGTCACTGCCGAGCTGGAGAAGCGCATCCACGGAATAGCGAGCAGCGGCAAGATAAAGCGCCTTCCCTTATCAGACGGCTTGAAGCAGGGCCTGATAGAATACCACGACCCCGCACCGGTATATCTAAGCCATATAGCCGAAATGGTAGACCTCGAACACATCCGCAAGGCAGGATTGAACATAGCCGTAGATTCAATGTATGGAGCCGGCGCCGGTTACTTCAGGAAATTATTGAAGGGTGGGAGTACCAGGCTAACCGAGCTTAACTCCAAACGCAACCCTCTCTTTCCGGGAATACAGCCCGAGCCTATAGCCTCGCACCTGACCAAACTTTCCCGAAAAGTAAAAAACAGCGAGGCTGACGTTGGGCTGGCAACAGATGGCGACGCCGACAGGATCGGCGTCCTGGATGAAAATGGCGTGTTCGTGACACAACTTCAGGTATTTGCCTTGCTTGCCCTGTACCTCCTGGAGATCCGGAAAGAGCGGGGGGCAATTGTCAAGTCCGTAACCACCACAGACATGGTGTATAAACTGGGCGAGCTCTACCATGTTCCAGTCTTTGAGACACCGGTCGGCTTCAAATATCTGGGCCCCAAGATGATGGCCGAAAATGCTCTTATCGGCGGAGAGGAGAGCGGCGGCTTCGGCTACCGGGGACATATCCCGGAGCGTGACGGAATCCTGTCAGGTTTGTATATACTAGATTTTATGGTTAAGACAGGCAAGAAGCCCTCAGAGCTTATAAAATATCTCTATAGTAAAGTCGGCCCGCATCACTACAACAGAATCGATTTCCATTTCTCTGAGGAGAAACGAGAGGCAGTTGTCCAACGATTGAGCCAGCTCAAGCCAACTGAGATCGATAATACGAAGGTGATCAAGAGCGACACAGTGGATGGTTTTCGCTTCCGGCTGAGCGATGGAAGCTGGCTCCTTATCCGCCTCTCCGGGACAGAGCCAGTCCTGCGCATATATGCCGAAAGCGATTCCCCAGAACATGTGGAACGGCTGCTCAAGGCAGGAGAGAAACTGGCGGGGATTTAGAAATGATAGACCTTGACAACCCCGAAGTTTACCAGAGGCTAGACCCTTCCGGGATGAGGGAGCGCATCCGCGAGCTGCCGGAGCAGTGCCTCAAAGCATGGCAGCAGGCTCTGGCTTTCAAATTGCCCAAGGGCTATTTCAATGTAGACAAGGTTATCATCCTGGGCATGGGCGGCTCCGCTATAGGCGGTGACTTGCTGAACAGCCTGGCCTCGCTGGAGAGTAAAACGCCCATTTCGGTATGCCGTGATTACAACCTGCCCCATTTTCTTGACACTAAGACCTTGGTCATTGCCTCAAGCTACTCCGGTATGACCGAAGAGACACTTTCGGCATTCAATCAGTCGCTAACAACACCAGCCAGGAAGCTGGTCATAACAACTGGCGGCAGATTAAAAGAAATTGCAGAGCAGAACGATGTCCCTGTATTGACCATCGACTACAAAGCACCGCCCCGAGCGGCACTGGCGCACAGCTTCATCCCCCTGGTCGGCATCTGCCAAAAGCTGGGCATTGTAATCGACAAAGCAAAAGATGTAGCGGAGATGGTACAGGTTCTCAAAGGCCAGCAAAGCACTATCGATGATAGTTGCCCGTTGAAGCTTAACGTCGCCAAACAACTGGCAACCAGATTATATGGCCATCTAGCGATTATCTATGGTGCAGGGTTTCTTTCCACTGCAGCGCAACGATGGAAAACGCAGATTAATGAAAACAGCAAGGCCTGGGCCTTCTATGAGATATTTCCAGAACTCAACCATAACGCTGTGGTAGGCTATGAGTTCCCTGCTGACTTAGTGCAGAAGCTGTTCGTGGTATTACTTCGCTCCCCCAAACTGCACTCCAGAACCCTAATTCGATATAAGCTCACCGCCGAGATGCTGAGCAACGCAAAGGTTGGCCATGAAATAATTGACGCCAGGGGAGAAAGCGCCCTGAGCCAGATGATGAGCCTTGTCTTCTTCGTGGACTGGGTCAGCTATTACCTGGCGCTGCTCAACGAGACCGACCCATACCCGGTAAAAATAATCGATTTCCTCAAAAAACGACTGGCTGAGTCTTAAAAAAGCTTTTTGGGTGGTTGGGCAACTTGCCCCTTAAAAACTAGACCGTGCTAAGTTAGAACTATTGGCAAAATCGGTTAAAATCTAAGCCTCTGATTTGAATTTTCATATGGGGAGGTATAAATGTCAAAGATAAAAGGAAGCGAACTCGTGGGCAAGGCTTTGAAGAATGAGAGGGTTAAAACCGTTTTCACCCTCAGCGGTGAGTTGAGTGAGATTTATGATGCCTGCATAGATGAAGGAATTCAGTTCGTAGATATGAGACACGAACAGGCTGTAGCTAATGCTGCTACAGGATACGCCATGGCCACAGGTGAGCCGGGGGTCACTATGGTCACGGCAGGGCCGGGTGCTATCAATATGGCGGCGGGTGTCGCTGCGGCATGGTACGCCTGCGCCCCTCTGGTCGCTATATGCACCTCCACGCCGTTCTGCTATACTGGCAAGGGTGCTGTCCAGGAATTCGACTCCAGGGATACATATCACCCCATCACGAAGTGGAGGGGCTACCCCGCATCCACAGAACGCTTACCGGAGTATGTAGCCACAGCCTTCAGATATGCTACCACAGGACGCAAAGGGCCAGTGCTGTTAGATATTCCTTACGATTTGCTGCTGGTCGGGGTGGATAAGAGAGAAGCTCCGATCATTCCACCGGAGAGGTACAGAACAGACGCCCGCCCCTATGGAGACCCGCAACTAGTCAAGAAAGCCGTAAAATGGTTATTGGATGCCGAGAGACCCGGCATCCTGATCGGTAGCGGCATACTCTGGTCCGGCGCTTCGAAAGAGCTGGTGAAGTTCGCCGAGTCCCTTAAGATTCCCGTGTGCTATGCCATAGGAGGCAAGGGGGGCATACCCGATGACCACCCGCTGTGCGGAGGACCTGTAGGCTATGATTTCGGGAGTATTGCCGGAGCAGACGTGCTCCTCACTATCGGTGTCAGGTTCGAGGAGATACTGAACTACGGCAAGGGCGCTTTTTATGCGCCTGGTGTAAAGGTAATCTCGGTGGACATCGAACCACTGGAGATCGGTAGAAATAGGCCCATCGACCTTGGCATATGGGGTGATGCTAGAGCTGCCCTGACCCAAATGGCCGAGGCAGCTCAAGAGGCGCTTCGAGCCTCGGGCAAGAAACGCAGGGAAACAGAGTGGGTGAAGAACGTAAAAAGTATCGCCAAATCCATCCAGGATACGCTGACATCAGGGGCATCAAGCTCGAGTAAACCCATCGACCCCAGGAGGCTGGGTAAAGAGGTGAGCGAGTTCCTGGGCGACGATGCCGTCATCGTAATGGACGGTGGGGATATCCACGCTCACGTCACGCCTCTGTATCATGCCAATGCTCCGCGCAGCTATATAAATGCCCTAGGGGGCTCATTGGGGCACCTGGGGGGAGGCATCCCCTTCGGGATAGGTGTCAAAACGGCGAAACCGGAGAAAAAAGTCATCGTGGTAACAGGCGATGGCTCCTTTTTGCTCAATGCCAGCGAGATCGACACGGCAGTGAGGCATAAGAAGCAAATCATAGTCGTTGTAAGCAATGACTGCCAATGGGGTATGGTCAGGCACGACCAGCAACTCAATGAGTGCAGGGAGACCTGTTCTATATTGAGCGAAGACGTGAGATACGACAAATATGCCGAGAGCCTGGGGGCCTACGGAGAACTTGTGACAGAAGCGAAGGAAATCAAGCCCGCCCTCAAGAGAGCTTTCAAGTCGGGATTGCCTGCAGTGCTCGATGTGAGGACCGAGCCCTCAGTGCTGAGCTTCGCGGACTATAGAGGAGTAGAAGCTAGAAGCACACTGGTAGAGCTCCATAAGAAGTAAGCTCGAGGGCATCCCCTCCGGTGGATGCCCCTACGGCTTTATCAGAATCTTCCCACCCTCGCCACGCAGTGCCATCTCAAACGCCTCGTTGATTTTATCCAGCGGCATCCTGCGTCTCAGCAATGGTGCTACGTCTATTTCCTTGGCCTTGATGAGCTTC
>JAJYLC010000136.1 GCA_021787935.1 Chloroflexota bacterium
GTGCGAAAAGATCACAGCATTCTTCTTCGGATCGCAGGAAAGTATATATCTAAGCGGCTGTAGATTGGCCGCTGACGCAGACTGTCGAGCTAGGTCAACAAGCTCTCTCAATGTGTCATATTCCACTGCGACCTCTTGGTAGAAACGCCGGTAGCTTCTATTCCTTGTTATCAATTCTCGTATCATATCGGTCCTCTCGATCTGTTACGGATATGTCTCGGTTAGCTAGATGTTTTGGGGCCGAGTTAGCCACCCGGCAGCTAGACGAGGAAAGCCCTGATACCCAGAATATCTCTGCCCACAATCAGTTTCTGTATCTGAGTAGTTCCTTCCGGTATGGTCATAGTTCTGGCATCCCTGAAATACCGCTCCACAGGGTATTCATCGGAGAGGCCCATAGCACCATGAATCTGTATAGCCTTTGAGGTTGTCCTGACCGCCGCCTCGGTGGCATAGCTCTTTGCCAGAGAAGACTGCCAGCGGGACTTCTGGCCTTTATCGATGAGGTCCAGAGCGCGAAAAGAGAGAAGGCGTCCGGCCTCAGTCTCCGCGACCATGTCCACCAGCATTTCCTGTATCATCTGGAAACTGCCTATAGGCTGGCCGAACTGGGTTCTATCCTGGGCATATTTAATGGAAGCATCTATAGCGGCCTGGGCAATGCCTGTACACATGGCTCCTACCATGGCCCGCGACACGTCAAAGAATGCCATAGTTCGCTTGTAGCCAGCACCCGGATCGAGAAGGTTTGTTTTAGGTACTTTACAGTCGTCGAAGGAAAGCTCCGCCGTGGGGAAGCAGCGCATACCCAGCTTGTGCAGCTCCCGGGCCTGGAAAGGCGACGTATTTCTCTCTACGAGAAAAAAGGACAAGCCCAAAGGCCCCAGCGACTTATCTGTGGTAGCGAGAACAAAGGCGGCGTCGGCTATGCTCCCATTGGAGATCCACATTTTTGTACCATTGATGATGTAGTTGTCTCCATCCAAGTTTGCGGTGGTCTCCAGACTGGACACATCGGAGCCAGCGTTGGGCTCAGTTATTGCCAGACATCCTATGTATTCACCGGATGTGCCGAGCGGCAGCAACTTCTGCTTCTGGTCTTGGCTGCCTGCTTCACTCAAGCCCCAAAGGAAACCCGCGGCAATGACGATGGTTCCGGCAAGACTGGCCCAGACTCGGGACAGGTCCTCGACCAGGATTCCATTGGTCTTGGCCTCCAATTGTGAGCCGCCATATTTTTCAGGCAGAAACCCTGTGAGGTAGCCGAAGGGGAGCAACTGCTTGATGAAGGCGACTGTTTCTGCCTTGGTCAGCGGGCCACTTTTCTCATGCTCATCGACGACAGGCGCTATCTCTTTCTCCAGGAAGTTGCGCACACTGGCTTTGAGCATCTGCTGCTCTTCGGTGAAAGAGAAGTCCATGTCCTCCTCCGCGGAATAAGGTGAACTCTGCCTGGGCAGACTGTCCGGAAGCTACAGCCCGGCGATACAGACGCTGACCACATTCATAGGAGGGATGCCTCCCATATTATGGGTCAGGCCGAACCTGGGGTTCTTTATCTGCCGGGGCCCTGCCTTACCCTGAAGCTGCTTATACATCTCATACATCATCCGCAGCCCTGAAGCGCCTATAGGATGCCCGAAGCACTTCAGCCCGCCGTCGGGCTGGCAGGGGAGCTTCCCGTCCAGGTCGAAAAATCCTGCCTGGATATCCTCTTTGGCTCTGCCCCGGGGCGATATACCCAGGTCTTCGTATATGGTGAGCTCGGTGATGGAGAAACAGTCATGCACTTCCATCATACTTATCTCTTTGCGGGGGTTAGTAATGCCTGCCTCGCGATAAGCCCTTTGAGAAGCCTTGACTGTCGACTCTACATGAGCGTAGTCCCAGTCAGTGCACATTATCTCTTCCCCGGAGCTCGCAGCGATCTGGAGCGCCTTGACATAGACAGGGTCGGACCTGAATTTCTTAGCGATGTCTGCCCGGCAAACAATAGCTGCCGCTGCGCCGTCGCTCACTCCACAGCAGTCGAATAGCCCTAAAGGCCAGGCCACGATAGGCGCGTTCACCACATCCTCTATAGTTACCTCACGGCGCAGGTGCGCTTTGGGGTTGAGCGCACCGTTGTGATGACTCTTTACGGTTATTCTGGCCAGGACGTGTTTGCCCTCCTGTGGGGTGAGGCCATACTGCGCGAAATATCTGGTGCCCATCATGGCGAACATCCCGGGAGGAGTATAGTTGGGAAAGGCGAATCTAAAGGATGTACCTACTTGCGAGTCGGTTTGAGGAAGGCCGCCGTAACCTGTATCCTTAAGTTTCTCCACACCGACTGCCAAAGCGATATCGAAGGCACCGGAAGCAACGCCATAGCAGGCGCCCCTCAAGGCCTCCGAGCCGGTAGCGCAGAAATTCTCAACCCTGGTTGCGGGGATGAACGGCAGCTTCAATGTCACTGACAGAGGAATGGCTGATTTCCCCACCGAGGTTTCCTCGTAGCAGGTGCCAGACCAGGCGGCCTGGATATCTTTCTTTTCAATGCCCGCATCTTCGAGAGCTTCAACGAAGGCTTCCACCATCAAATTATTGGCGCTTTTATCCCATCTCTCGCCGAACTTGGTGCAACCCATGCCAATGATAGCGACCTTGTCTTTTATACCTTCTGCCATGTCGCCTCCTTTTTTCAAAACCTCTTATCAAAAGCATTTAAGCCCGAATAGGTGTAGCTTTCCAGAAATAGACATAGTGATGGCGTGCCAAATCGTGGAATTTCCTGCGAAAGCTCATCTCCACTGGCATACCCACCTTGAGTGAGTCGAGTTCGCAGTCATTGAGGTCGAATACCCATCTGCCGCCGCCTTCGAAGTCGACCATGCCATAGATAGCAGGCGGGCCCGGACTGAAGGCCAAAACATCTCCGGTATAGGTGAACAGATGCCCTTTCTTGTCCGAGAATCTGTAATCATCCATCTCGTTGATAGCCCCGCATTTGGGGTTGGCACAGACTTCCTCGGGCGGATATTGGGGCGTGCCGCAGCGCCTGCACTTTGAGCCGCAAAGGCCCGTGAGCCACCTGCGTTCTCGCCACAGGATTGTCATTTGGGTGGGGCCGACTTCCTCACCTCGGCCGCCGGTGTCTATGGGAAGCACCTCACGGAAGGTAACATATTTCTCATAAAGACCCAGGTCTTTCTTAGAGTCAAGATGCTTTTTTATGGCCCTTCTATCCTTTATTTTCTTTATGTTCTTTGTTACTTCGAGAAGGATAGCGTCGCTTCCATTTCCAAAGCTGGCAACGATAATCTTGTCTCCGGCCTTGGCCTCCTCAAGCGCTGCCACCAATATCATGAGAGGATAGGCGGTGCCCGCATTGCCAATAGAGGTAAACATATGATCTTGTATCTGACTGCGCTCAAATCCCAGATTTTTGCCGATGCCTGCATGGGCGCCGATATAAAGGCAGGGGTAAACCACTTTAGCTATGTCCTGGGGCTTGAGTTCGTATTTCTTCATCAACCCAGAGATAGCTTCTGGGATGAACTTACTGTAGCCCTCATCCCTGATCCACCTGTCCTCCCAGGTACGATTGAACTTGTCCTCCTCAGCCCTCCAGTTATCTGAGAAGTCATACGAGAGAGAATAAGTGCCTTCGATGCTCGCGATGACATCCTTGTCACCTATGAGTAAAGCGGCGGCCCCATCGCCGTATATTTCCTCCTGATAGCCGCCGGGCTTCCCCAGACGGCAATCGGCAGCACAGACTAAGACTTTCTTGGCTGAGCCGGAAGACACGGCGTCGCAGGCAGAAATCAATGCCCCGGTTCCAGCCTTGAGAGAGGTGGCGAAATCGGAGGTCCTCACCTCCGGACGAAGGTCGAGTGCTGTGGCGATTATCCCTGCATTCTGCCTCTCTTTGTACGGTGAGGTGGTGCTGGAGAAGAACAGACCGTCCACCTTATCCCGTTCAAGGCCATTCAGGCAGTCCACGGAGGCAGCCACCGCCATGGTAATGCTATCCTCATCATAGTTTGCCACTGCCTTCTCACCCGGCAGCAGAGATGCTGGATTCAACCAGCCCAGAGCTTGATAGATGGTCATACGCTGGATGCGGTATAGAGGAATATACGCGCCGTAAGAAGTAATCCCTACCACAATATACCTCCTTTCTCTATTTTCGATTTCGTATAAGAACTAATAATTAGTCCTGAAGCTAGTATTTGACAGACCTGCCGTACTGCTCTCTCAGGACCGTTTTCAAGACCTTGCCCACAGCGCTGCGCGGCAGTGAGTCCACAAAGTCCACCGACCTGGGTTTCTTATAGCTCGCCAGATGCATCTTGCAGTACTCTATGACCTCTTTCTCGGTGAGTTGCTCTTCGGGCTTGCACACCACCACTGCTTTAACCGACTCACCCCATTTCTCATCGTGAACGCCGATAACTGCACACTCGAGAATCTTGGGATGTTTATAGAGGACTTCCTCGATTTCAGCAGGGTATATATTCTCACCTCCGCTGATAATCATGTCCTTTTTTCGATCAACAACATAGATATATCCTTCCTCGTCCTGCCTCACCAGATCGCCTCCGTGGAACCATCCGTCTCTCATAGCCTCCCGGGTTGCTGCGGGATTCTTGTAGTACTCTTTCATTACTGTCGGGCCACGGTACGCCGCTTCACCGATCATGCCTACAGGGACATCATTGTCATTAGCATCTACAACTCGTAATTCGATAAAAGTTAATGGTTTGCCCACGGATGTTTCCCGGCCGTCGCTTTCGCTGGGGCGAAGTCCCGAAACCACAGGGCTCATCTCAGTCTGGCCGAACATATCGAAGATTTTAACACTGGGGAAATGCTTTCTGACTTGCCTGCGGGTCTCCGTAGGCAGGATTGCTCCTCCCGAAATCCAGATTTGGAGGGAGCTCGTGTCATATTTGTCGAGGTCAGGCAGCAAAAGGAGAAAGTTGGTCATGGCCGGTATCAACAGAATTGCGGTGACCTTCTCCTTTTGTATGGTTTTCATGATGTTGACAGGGTCGAAGACCTCTGTAGGGAATACCAGGGTGGCCCCGAAAAAGAAACCTATCTGGGAGAAAGCAAACGCTGCCAGATGGAATATTGGAGGAGGGGTGAGGGCAATAGAGTTGGATAGGTCATGAATTCCCGGTTCGGAGGCAACCCACATCGCTTCCAGCATACACATCACCACTTCGTTCTTGTGTGTAAGCACGGCGCCCTTTGGCCTACCTGTGGTTCCGGATGTGTACATGATGAAAGCCGGGTCATCTTCTTTTACTGGAATGAGCGGTTCGTTGTCGGGATACTTTGCAATCCAGGTCTCGTAATGTAGCATTCCCTTTATAGGCTTTTCGGTAACGGAAATGTATTTCTTTACCTTGGTAAGGCTGTTCTTTATACTTTCCACAGTATCTACGAAAGCCTCTCCCGTGATGAGGGCCTCAGTATCGGAGTTGTCTACTATATATGTGAGCTCTTCGGGGTGAAGACGGAAATTGAGGGGCACAGCCACTGCTCCTATTTTCGCCAGCGCAAAGTAGGTTTCCATAAACTGGTTGCAGTTGTAGGCAAGTATAGCTACCTTGCTGCTTTTCTTAATACCGAGGTCCATCAGGCCATGGGCAAGCCTGTTGATACGAGCATTGAACTGCTTATAAGTCAGGCGGGTGTCCCCGTATAT
>JAJYLC010000137.1 GCA_021787935.1 Chloroflexota bacterium
AGCAGATACCAGTGGCAACGATACGCACCAGCACCTCGTCGTCGCGCGGGCCTTCCATCTCAAGAGATTCGAGTTTCAAGGGGCCGCCCTTGTTGCGCAGCACTGCCGCCTGAATCTTCTGTACGGGGACACCGGGGCCATGAGCCAATGTTCAACTCCTAGATTAACGTGATCACTCCATGAAAGCACTGGCAGAGGCGCAAATCTTCCTGTACTCCACTATTCATACCTACCGTGCGATTACAGGCCCTGAGCTTTATATTGCTTTGCCAGCTCAGACAGACTTGGGTCGGGGCCCTTCTCGGATGTTGGCTGGTAGTATTTGTCCATCATTTCCCGGTGGATGTTCTCTATTTCATCCGGTGAGAACTCGGCTTTGATTTTTGCAGGAACGCCCACAACAAACGACCTGTCCGGTATCTTCTGGGCTGCTCTGACCATTGAGTTGGCGCCAATGATACAGAAATTGCCGATCTCGGTATCATCAAGTACCGTGGCATTGTTCCCCACAAGTACGTTATCTCCAATCTTCAGGCAATGGACCACTGCACTGTGTCCTACCGTCACATTGTCCCCGATAATCAAAGACTTCCAGGCATGCAACACCGCATTATCCTCGATGTGTGAGTTCTTACCGATCCGAATCGAGCCGAAGTCCCCTCTAATTACAGCACCCGGCCACACTCCTGAGCCTTCTCCTATTTCGACATCACCGATTACGTAAGCAAATTCGCTGACAAAGGCGGAATCCGCTATCTTAGGCGTCTTACCGTTGAATGCTCTGATCATTTAATGATGCCCTCCACTTTTTGGTTAATCACTCGAGTAGCAGGAGACAACGCAGGAGTACGGGACGCCTAAGAGTATAGATGGTTTGCCTGTAAGCCTCAAGGTAACATCGTTGTCCGCAAAGACCAGGTTCCACTTCACTTGGCTGCATGCACAAGCAATCATAATGTGCTTATCTCGTAGTTACTCTGCCGAACACAGGTATCGCAATAGCCATAAACACTACGCCAAAGGCCAGCATCACCCAGACCTCTGTTAGCATCCCTGAAATGCCTGTTCCGAGTACAATGCATTTACGCAACGCCTCTACGGAATATGTAAGAGGTATAATCTTCGAGATCCACTGTAGAGCTGTAGGCATCTGCTGGATGGGGAAAAACGCCCCGGAGAGGAACATCATGGGGAACATCACTGTCATCATGATAGTCATGGCTGTCTCCTGCTCAGAGGCTATGGCCGAGATCATGATGCCGATGCCGATAAAGGAGAAAACAGTCAATATCAGCAGCAAGATAAGGAGCCCAAAGTTGCCGTGCACTACCACTCCAAAGAGTAATATTGCCAGTATCAGGGTCAGCGCCGCTTGAAGCAGCCCGCGCACTCCCTGGGCAAAGCTCTTGCCTACTATTATGGATAGCCTGCTGATGGGAGCAGACAGGATGCCGTCCAGTGTGCCCAGCTCCCGTTCTCTGGACACGGACCCTGCGAGTCCAATCATAGCTGCCATCATTATTACCATGGCCATAATCCCCGGAGCCATGAATTCGAAGTAGTTAGGGTTTCCCGGTATTATCCCTACGGTCTGCACCACAAAAGGATCAACCACAGCAGAAGGGTCGGCCACTCCGGGAACAAGAGTCTGTACCTTTTCAGTGGCCATCTGAGTAGAAATTGCTGACATCAGCCTGTTCAAGGCCTCGCTCATCAACAACGATATCTGGGGATTAGACTGGTCTGTTATGCTGGTGACAGTAGCCTGCTGCCCGGTTTCTATCTTAGCCGAGAAATCCGCCGGAAT
This sequence comes from Chloroflexota bacterium, assembly GCA_021787935.1. Classification (GTDB taxonomy): domain Bacteria; phylum Chloroflexota; class Dehalococcoidia; order SZUA-161; family SZUA-161; genus JACWAE01. Next base: position 1,808 of record JAJYLC010000137.1, read on the forward strand.
AACTATGGCACCGTTGATCATCTGGTCTTTTATTTCTTTTTCTGCTTCAGTTTCACTGCCCAGATAGGTTAACTTGAGGAGGGTTGCATTCTGGCCCGAGGCTGGCCGGTCGACCGCTGATATTATCTGCGCGCCTAATGTTCCCTGGTCCAGATTGACTACGCCCAGAGGCGCGTTCTTCAACGCATTTTGGTTGGGGAACACGTAGCCTGTCATAATCATAAGGAAGATGGGCATGATGACAAAGGTAATCAGCCGCAAGCGGTCGCGAGCAAACACTATCAGGTCTTTTACTCCGAGACGGTAGCTGTGTATTATCGCTTTCTTAATCCTTTGAAACATTTTCCACCACCTTCATTTTTGAGGTGTGTTTTTCACCTCACTCTTGAGCTGCGTCTTCGCCAGAGAGATCTCTGGCTGGGGGCCACCTTACCCGTGGACTTATCCCGCATCTCGCGTCCGGTGAAGTGCAGAAATACATCCTCCAGGTTTGGCTCCACAGTATTAATAGCTCGAATCTGGCCACCTTCGGCAGCGATAGCGCCTACAATTGCTGATGCGGCATTATCACCCTTCATGTGAATCCTCAGATTATAAGGTTCCGTTTCCACTGCCGAGGCAACATTCTCCATCTTCTTCAAACTGAAGAGCATGGTCTCGTTCAGATTAGCCACTTCTATGTCAATTACTGCGGTATCACCATTGCTAACGACCCTTTTCAGGTTCTTGGGCGTATCGACGGCGACGATCTTGGCCTGGTCAATTATAGCGATCTCGTTGCTCAAGGACTCTGCCTCGTTCATATCATGTGTGGTCAGCAAAATAGTGATTTCCTCCTGGCTTAACTCCAGTATGAATTCGTGGATGGCCCTGGTAGTCTGCGGGTCAAGTCCCAATGTGGGCTCATCCAGGACAAGTACGTCTGGGTGATGAAGCAGAGCGCGAGCGATGTTTATCCGCTGCTTCATACCTGTGGAGAAAGTGCCCGTCTGGTTGTTTCGCCATTGCTCCATGTGAAGGCGATTAAGCCATTTCTCTATCCCCTGCTTGATTTCTTTTTCGGGGAGGTTGTTCAACCTTCCGAACAGAGTCAGATTCTCAGCGGCGGTCAGCTGTTCATATAGTATGAGTTTCTCTGCTACCAGCCCGATGTGCTCCCTGACTTTGTCCGGCTGCTTCAGTATGTCGAAACCGGCGACAGCCGCGGTGCCCTCTGTGGGACGCAGCAAGGTGCAGAGCATACGAATGGTAGTGGTTTTACCCGCACCGTTGGGGCCCAGGAAACCAAATATCTCACCTTTCTTCACCTGAAATGAGACATGGTCCACCGCCGTAAAGCTACCAAAACGTTTTGTCAGATTCTCTACCTCAATCATGTTCATGTCGAGATTCTCCTCTGTGGCCCTCAGCAGCCTTGGCCAGTGAGGCGAGCCCCCGGGCCAGCGATGAAAGCTCCTCAGTGTTCATGCGTGACAATACTTCGTACATTGAGCTTATTGTCTCCTCCCTGAGGCTTGTCAGGAGGGTTTCACCTTTGTCCGTGATCCGGAGCTCGAGCATACGCCGATCTTCGGGATTCTCCTGGCGGCTCACCAACCCTTGCCTGACCAGCCGGTCTATAATGCCGGTTATATTAGAAGGAGTGACCCGCAGCTCTTTTGCCAGACTCTTGGTGTTCATGCTCCCCTCGCGTGCAATTAGAAACAGGCTCTTCAATTGAGGAATTGTGAGGTTCAGATTCATCCAGGCATCAGGCACGTATCCCCTTAAGGCGCGCCTTACCTGCCTCTGTAGCTCGATGATCTCTTTCACCAGGCGCGTTCTATCTTTCATCTACCTACACCTCAATTATTTAATTAGATTTAACAGTTTAAATATACTTAATTAAAATGTCAATACTTATTTTTCTGCAATTTTGCGAGAGCTCAGAGTATCTTGAAGGCGCATGAGTCTATGTTTGCAATGTGATCTCCGGCAGATGACTCTTGACTGGACATGCCGAATAATGTACCCTGCTATTCTACTGCCACGTTATAATTCGCATAATTAGAAATTGTTAAAGGTTGAAAAATGAAACAGGGGAATGGTTCCAAATTGCAACAAGGATGGGCTTCCGGAGCAGCGGCGAGTCTTTATCTCGTAGGGGCAATACACATGGGAATCTTTGCCTTCGCCACAGGACAAGTTGGATCGGACTCTGCGCCTCTCCTCGGCTTCTGGATTACCGGATGTGCCGTAGCGCTCCTCATGCTTGCTATGGTTGACCTGCGCCGGGGTGAAGCGCTGTTTGGAACCATAGGTATGGTCTTCGGAGGCTTGTTGGGGCTGGGCGGAGGGTTGTCCTTCGTAAGGTCTCTCTGGATACCTGGCATTTCCCCTATGGATGGGTGGTGGTTTCTTAGCGCTGGAATCATCCTTTTTCTGCTTCTTCCCTCCGTAATCAAGGTTTCTTGGATCCTGTTCGGGGGGATCGCTGAGATCGGCATTACACTCACTATTCTGGGGCTCGGGATGATAGGCGTTTTCGGGTCGCCGCAAGAACCTTTGAAAATAGCTGGTTGGCTTGCCCTTTTCTTTGCCATCTTCTGCTGGTATGCAGCGACAGCCCAACTGGTCAACACAGTGCACGGAAAGCGAATATTTCCATTTTGACTGCTCAAGGCGCTATGCCATTTCGCAATGCTCAGCCCAGTCAGGCGCTGCATTTTTATATCCTGATGTTAGCTTCCCAGGACGGTGAGCAGTTCTTCATTAAGGAAGGCAATTATCCCTCCTCATATCACCTACGTCGTAAAGCTTTGGAAACAGCCACCAAATCACGGCAAGAAAACCACTTGACAGGTCTACATTCTGCTGCTATTGTTTTCTTTATGAAATCATTTCTAAAAGAAATGAAATCCGCACCCATATCTACCGGTGATCGGACCGCCGCTCTTTTGATGGACGTGGTTCCCTTGATTATGAACCGTCTTCGCGCTGAGACATTCCACCATATGCCAGAATTATCAATGTCCCAACTTCGTACCCTCATTTTCCTCTACCGTCATGAGGACGCTTCAGTTTCACAAGTGTCCGATTACGTAGGCTTGAAACTGCCCTCAATGTCGAAGACAGTCAACACTCTGGTAGTTCGTAAACTGGTCATTAGCCGCGCATCCTCCGAAGACCGACGCTGCGTCAGGTTAAGGTTAAGCTCAAGGGGAGTTAACGAATTGATACGCGCCCGGCGGCTCATTGAGGCGCGGCTGATCCAGAGGCTGGCCGCGCTGGGGCCTGAGCAACAGGCCGGTGTAGCTGCTGCACTGGACGCCCTGCGCCCTTTATTCGCGGGGGAAGAGGCATCAGCATTAGCTCTGGGGAAAGAATCAATATGACAATATTCTGCTGCAGTCGATAACCACATCCCGCCTTTGTGCACAGGAGATTTTTGAGAAAATGACACAAAATTCGGCATCTGCTGCGCGACCCCAGGTGGGGAGTAATTATAAATGGATCGCCCTTTCGAACACGACGCTCAGCATCCTCATGGCTTCCCTCAGTGGCTCGAGCGTACTGCTCGCACTGCCAGTTATCTTCAGAGGCATCCACATCGACCCCATGTCCCCAGGAAGCTTTGACTATTTGCTCTGGTTACTCATGGGCTACATGGTCATTGTAGCTGTCCTCGTAGTAATGTTTGGCCGTTTGGGAGATATGTTCGGGCGTACCCGCATGTACAACCTTGGCTTCGCCGTCTTCACTATCGGCTCCGCGTTGTGTGCCTCCACATGGAGCACAGGGTCCGCCGGGGCACTTGAGTTAATCATCTTCCGGGTTGTGCAGGGTCTCGGCGGTGCTTTCCCGTTTGCCAACTCGGCACCGATTCTG
>JAJYLC010000138.1 GCA_021787935.1 Chloroflexota bacterium
GAAAGGTCCGTAATAGCTGCCAACTCCAGCGTGGTCACGGCCCGTAATCAGAGTTGTCGCTCCCATATTCTGACGGAAGATGGCATGCAGCAAAGCCTCACGCGGGCCAGCGTACAGCATGTCATATCCATAACCTGTGACCTCAACTGAGTTAGGTGGGAAATAACGTTCCACCATCTTTCTAATTGCCGTATCGCGCACATCGGCAGGGATATCGCCCTTCTTCAACTTGCCTAGCAGCATGTGAATCACTGCGCCGTCAGCGCCTTCTTCTTTCATCGCCATTTTGACAAGCTCTTCATGCGCTCGGTGCATGGGGTTACGGGTCTGGAACGCCACCACTTTCTTCCAGCCATGCTTCTCGATCATTTGTCGTATTTGTGGTGCGGTCCGGAAGGTATCAGGAAATTCGGTGGCAAAATAAGAGTAGTTCAATACCTGAATTGGGCCGGAGATGAAGGTTCTTCCTGCGCTCAACCAGTTGGCGACGCCAGGGTGTTTCTCATCGAGAGTGCCAAAGATCTTCTCCGCCATAAATTTCATCTGATCCTCGGTTGCTACCTCGATAGCCTGCACATCCTGGATAGCGATGACCGGGTTGCCCGCAACGTTGCAGTCTTTGAGCGCAATGCGCTTAGCGCCCTTGATTGCACTGGCATCTTTGACCACATTCACAATGGGAACAGGCCAGAAGAGGCCATCCTTGGTCTCCATTTTCTCAGCTACCTTCAGAGACTCCTGGAGCCCCATGTATCCCTTCAAAGGATTGAAATATCCGGCCCCCAGCATCACAGCATTTGCCGCCGCCTGAGAACATATAACTATAGACGGTAGAGTTTGTGCTTCTTTCAGAAGTTTTGCCCTCTTTGCGTCATCTGCCACGTAGAGTGGATTTAGAGTATCTGAGCCATGTGGTTTTATGAGTTTATCTGCCATACTATCTCCTTGTTTCTTAAATTTCTTTATTGCTAAGATTTAAGGCAACTACTCTCAGAATAACCCTCTTACTACGCATGAGAGTATTAGCGGATATCAGCCCCCTTTCTGCCCAACTTTGCAATTAATGTTAGCATTTACACTTGTAAGTATACATCGACTAATCGGCTTATTCTCATTTAAGCAATAATGCCTAGAAAAATATAAGAATCTCTAGGCATATGTTCGAAGTGGCTCTGGATGTAGGCGAATTATCTTGAGCATAATGAGCAGGCTGACCCGAGAAGTAGTCGGGATTGCCTCTTAGGTTGAACCTTTGGGCCATCTGAGGTACAATAATACGTATGGATAAGAGTTTAGAAAAAATCAGAATCATTATTGCCGATGACCATGCAGTAGTGCGTGAAGGCACCCGGGAACTGCTACAGAAGGAACCAGACCTAGAGGTTGTGGGCGAAGCCGGTGATGGGGAAGAAGCAGTGAGGCTCGTCAAAGAGCTTATTCCAGACGTTGCTATATTGGACATCGCCATGCCCGGCCTCAACGGTATTGAAGCAACCAAGCAGATCAAAGCCATCTTACCAAGCACGGCAGTGCTTATATTGACCGCTTACGAGTACGACCAGTACGTCTTTGCCCTTCTCGAGGCAGGAGCCGCCGGCTATCTGTTAAAGGATGTCCCCAGCCAAAAGCTGGTTGAAGCCGTTAGGGCAGTGCACGCAGGTGAATCGGCACTTCACCCGGTTATCGCGCGCAAGGCACTCAACCACTTTGTGCACAATTCTAATAAGACAGGTGAGCTGCAAACTCAACCCCTTACTGACAGGGAAGCAGAGGTGCTCCGGCTAGCTGCCAAAGGACAAAGCAACAGGCAAATAGCCAATAAGCTGGGGCTGAGCGTGCGCACAGTTCAAGCTCATCTGAGCAATGTCTTCAACAAGCTCAAGGTCGGTTCGCGCACCGAGGCGGTGATCTCCGCATTAAAGACCGGACTGCTTACCTTGCAGGACATAACTGATTCCTTGGACGAGTCAGAGGCACCATGACGCTATTTACATACCGACACAAATATTATTCGTTATGTTAAGAGGAGATTATAAACACCACACCCTCAACTCTAAATAAATTCAAAAAGGTGGCTCACAACTCCAAAACCGAAAACAATTATATTTTATCAAACTTCATAATTATAGCCTCAGGTTAACATCTTTTTTCAAGAGGAGGCGGTTATGGATAACAGGAAGGACGGCGGGCCTCAGGAAGCGCCATCAAGGCTACAAGTTAACTGGGAAGAATTGCAGCAGCACGTTTCTGTTTTCAAGGAAAACGAGCAATCATTGGCGGCTTTGAACGCCATCTCCGATCTTATTAATCAGCCTCTGGAAATCCGACAGGTTCTAACGCTTGTGGCCGATAAGACCATGGAAGTAATGAGCGTGGATGCTATTCTTATATTCCTTTTAGATGAAGAAACACAGGATCTTCTACTGGAAGTCAGCAAGGGAGTCTCGAAGGAATTTGTGGCTGGCGTCAGGAAAATGAAAGCGGGGGAAGGCTTTAATGGAACAGTAGCGAAAACAGGGAAACCACTATTTGTGGATGATGCTAGTACCGATCCGCTGCTAAGCAGACAGGTGGTAATAGTTGAGGGAATAAGGTCACAGCTTATTGTTCCTTTGCGCTCCAGAGGCAAAGTGGTAGGAACCATCTGTGTTGCCAGGCACAAGCCAGGGAAATTCCAGATGGCTGAAGTAGCGTTGCTGAGCAGTATTGGGAATGCCCTCGGAGCTGGCCTTGAGAATGCCATACTTTACCAGGAGATGGAACAGGCCTTAACTTTGTTGCGACAGTCCGAAGAGAAATATCGTGACCTTTTCGAGAACGCCTATGATGCTATCTGGTTACATGATTTGGATGGCAATCTGCTCGCCGCGAATAAGGCATGCGAAAAGCTCACCGGGTATACCTCAGATGAATTACTTAATGTACATATCTGCCAACTGATTCCCGAGTGCAGCCGGTCAAGTATCGAGCAGACAGAGCGTAAATTAATTCTGGACCAGCATGTTGAACATCGTTGTGAAGGGGAACTGATCAAAAAAGGCGGAGCGAAGGCCCTCGTCCAGATTACAACAAGCTTGATAGCTCACGATGGCGAAATAGTTGGTTTTCAGCATTGCGCCCGCGATATAACGGAAGAGAGACAACTGCAGCAAAACCTTCGCTATTACCTGCAGCAGGTCACCAGGGCTCAGGAGGAGGAACGTAAACGAATCGCCAGAGAATTACATGATGAGACCCTGCAAAATCTAATCGCCATCTCGCGTCAGCTGGAGAAGATTACTTCCAGCGATGCATTATGGGAAGAGAGCGTTGAAGCCGTACGCAGCTTCAAAAAACAAATTGAAGTTGCAGTGCAGGAGATACGCCGTTTCAGCCACGACCTGCGCCCGTCGGTGCTGGACGACCTCGGACTGCTGCCTGCGCTGGAACTGCTGGCTGACGATCTGAACAAACAAGGAATTACTACTAGTTTCAAGGTAATCGGCGAATCGAGGCGGCTTGCGCCTGAGGTAGAAGTCATGCTATTTCGCATCGTACAGGAGGCAGTGAGGAACATCTGGCGCCATTCCCATGCTTCGTCCGCAGAACTTGTCATAGAATTCAGCGATGCTTTGGTCAAGCTTAATATCAAGGACAACGGCAGCGGTTTTAGATTACCGCAAAGGGTGGGAGATTTGGCTGGCCTGGGAAAGCTGGGACTGACAGGAATGCACGAGCGGGCCAGATTGCTGGGCGGGACTCTAACGCTGACATCCGACGAAGGCAAGGGAACAATAGTAACTGTCGAAGTCCCGGTTTTGGCCTTCAAGGAAAGAAAAACTGTCAGCTTCGGGGATAAATGATGCCCCCCCCTGCTCGGAGACAGTATGATGACCCGCAGTCGGTGTTTACCACTGCGGGATATATTTGAGAGGAAAGTCGAGATAAATACAGGAAGCGGTGAGGGTATAAAGCAGATCAGGGAAACTCTTGATTAATACAACGAAACCTTTTAGGTTCTCAACACTCTAATCAATGAGAAAACGACTGAATCCGTCGGCCCACAGGAGCACATGTGATCTCCATTTCAAAACTACTCTGCGATATCAGTTCGCCTGGCGACAATCTTCGCTATGGAGCACCACAGCCACCCATAGTTGTGTGGAACTGCACTCGACGCTGCAATTTGAAATGCCTTCATTGCTATGCTCGGTCTCAAGACAAGGTTTATCGGGATGAATTGACCACCGAAGAGAGCAAAGCCTTCTTACAGGACCTCGCAAACTTTAAAGTCCCTGTCATTCTATTCTCCGGAGGAGAACCTACACTCAGAAAGGACATCATTGAACTGGCTGGCTGGGCGAAGGAGTTGGGAATCAGGGTTGTCCTTTCCACCAATGGTACATTGATCACCGATAAACTGGCTGAGGAGATAATCAAAGTAGGATTTGGCGAGGTAGGCATAAGTCTCGACGGTATTGGAGCCGCAAACGACCATTTCCGCGGTCAGGAAGGTGCTTTTGAAGCTGCCCTGGGGGGATTCCGGCGCCTGGTGGCTCTTAAACAAAGGGTATCCTTGAGGCTGACTATCACACGGCACAACTATCGAGAGATACCAGCCATTTTTGACCTTGTGGAGCGTGAGAGAATTGACCGCATTTGCTTCTATCACCTGGCCTATGCCGGGCGCGGGAGCAGTATGCAAGCTCAAGATATATCCCCTCAGGATACGCGAGAAGTCGTAGACCTTATTTTTGACAGAACTGTAGATTTTCACAGGCGCGGTCTGGACAAGGACATCTTAACCGTCGATAACCATGCCGATGGCGTATACCTGTATCTGAAGGTGAAACGCGAGAATCCAAATAGAGCCTCCAGAGTTCTGGAGCTACTGCGGCGAAACGGGGGCAACAATTCCGGAATCCGTATCGCAGCGGTAGACAACCTGGGCTACGTTCACCCCGACCAGTTCTGGTGGCACTACTCGCTGGGCAATGTGCGGCAGCGAAAATTCGGCGATATCTGGTCTGATACCTCAGAGCCGCTGCTGCAGGGTCTGAGGAACCGTAAGCCCCTGCTCAAAGGGCGCTGCGGGCGGTGTCAGTATCTCGATTTGTGCAACGGCAACCTACGGGTACGAGCAGAGGCTGTATATGGCGATGTTTGGGCCGATGATCCTGCCTGTTATCTCACCGATGAGGAGATCGGACTTTGACTGAAAGCGAATCACCGTCGGGGGAAACTGACCAGGCAAAACCGCGGCTGGTAGCCTGGGAGATAACGAAAAGCTGTAACCTCCATTGCGCCCACTGCCGGGCCTCCGCTGACAGCGGCACCTATACAGGAGAGCTATCGCGCCAGGAATGCTTTGCCCTCATTGATGATATCCTCAAAGTAGGACGGCCGATACTTATCCTCACTGGCGGCGAGCCGCTGAAGAGAGAGGACTTTTTTGACATTGCCGGGTATGCAGCAGGCAAAGGAATTCGGGTTGTGGTGGGTAGCAATGGCACTCTCATAACAAGGGAAATAGCCGCCAAGATGAAGGCGGTCCCTATCTCACGAGTGGGTATAAGCCTGGATTTTCCCAATCGAGAGCTTCAAGATAAGTTCCGGGGCTCGCGCGGAGCCTTCAATGCCGCTCTTGCCGGGATAGAGTGTGCCCGCA
>JAJYLC010000139.1 GCA_021787935.1 Chloroflexota bacterium
CTATTAGACAGCAAACCGGATTACCTCTTCAAGAGCTTGAAAAATTACAGGAAGATATTACAGGCAATCGCTGAGTCCGGGAAAGACTCGAATAACAGATGAGAAAGGAGAATGCCATGGCTGTATCAGGGAAATACGGCAAGCTCAATATTCCCAAAATTGGCGCCGACGAGCCAGTGTTCATCCTGAGGGCTCAGGACAAGCTGGCCGAGACCGCCATTGATATCTATCGAGCGTTGGCCGCATCGCATGGGCGTCAGTTGGCCAAAGACCTGCAAAAAGAGATAGACGCTTTTAGAAAATGGCCAGGGTCTAAGAAAATGCCGGACTAGCCTTGATGCCCGTCGCTGTGCTGCTGACGGAATAGAGCGGATGATAGTTTATAAAGAGGCGGCTGTCTTTTCGGACCGGGCTGATGCTGGCAGACGACTTGCAGAGGGGCTGTCCCATCATAAGGGCGATAAGATGGTGGTTTTTGCGGTTCCAAGGGGCGGTGTGCCTGTAGCCATTGAGGTGGCTGCCAGGCTGGGGGCCCCACTGGATATAGTTATACCGCGCAAAATCCCAATTCCATTTAACCCCGAGGCTGGCTATGGCGCAGTTACTGAAGAAGGGATATTGGTTCTAAATGAGCCTCTGGTCAAAGAATTAGGCTTAACTAGGCGTCAGATAGAAAGCCAGGCCGAGGAGGTACGGGTTGAAATCGCGCGGCGGGCCGCTGTCTACAGGCGCAGGCTGGAAGCGCATTCCGTCGAAGGCAAAACAGCCATTATTATAGACGATGGTTTAGCTTCCGGCTTTACTATGGCGGCAGCCATCTGGTCGATGCAGCAACGCAAGGCGGCTAAGATAACGGTCGCTGTGCCGATAGCCTCGGGGTCAGCGTATGATCTGATCAAGCCGCTAGCCGACGAGTTGGTCTGTCTGATCGTAGCCCGCATCAAAAGATTCGCTGTGGCCAGCTTCTATCGCCGCTGGCACGATCTGACCGACGAAGAGGTGCTCGAATACCTTGAAGCACGGCGCAGGAATCCCCCTGGGACTAAGGAGTAAAAGCACTGAACGCAATGTTTTCCTATGAGTGATTTTCTTGGCCAAAGTGCTCGGTTTCAGCGCTCGGCACAGTTTAACCCTTCAGCGGTTTCGGACAAGCTCATGCACCACAGTGCAGGTCAAAGCGCTCTGCTGCCCGCCGAGGTTCAATTTCCCTGAGCCGGTGGAGTAATAGGAAACCGCTGTAGGTTTTGCTATGAAGGTACGGATTAGCCATCTTACTATTGGATTATAGTCAGCCAGCAAATCTACCCTCTGAAACACCTTCTGCAGATGCAAATTCAACTCGAGCGATAAGTCCTGGTCTCTGGCATTTACCATGTGTCTCTCCGGAATTGCCAGCTTGGTGATGGGATCGCGCTTAATATCTGCCTTATCAAGGCCCCACTTACCGGATTCTGTGGTGAGATAGATAAACTTGGACGAATCATAAATAATCAGCGGTTTTACCCGGTCATTCTTAAATTTTTTGGTGGTGACAATGTCCGCAAAGATAATGGTGAATTCTTTATCATAGACCCTGCCCCAGTCCCAATACCTTATGACATTCAAGGGATAGAAGTTCAGCCAGTTGTGGTCTCGGTAGCCCAGACCGTCTATGGTGAAAGTTTTTCCCCTCGTTTGGAACTTTCCTCGGGCGTGGCCGCGCGGCTGGGGGACGACCCAGTACATACACTTAGTCTCATCGCCGAAGCAGGCGTGACTGGTAAAGCCTGCCATCCTGGAGTCGAGTTCCAGGTCGAGGGATGTTTCTTTGACGTCGATATGTAGTGTGTAATGTGAAAGGTCTCCCTTGAGGAAGTTTTTGCCGATCTCGACATCGCAGGATTCGGTGGAAGACTTAAATGATGAATAGTGGAATTTTTCTTCTATGGTGGTCTCTTTCCCATCCGATTCGACATAAGTTGCCCTGACGCCGGTCAATGCCCTGGTGGGATGGGAGATATCGCCGGAAATGTAAAATTGTCCTCTGACAATGCTGCCATCCCCGTTCATCACATCGAAGTACCACCATTCGATGTAGTTTCTGTCTTTCAAGGGATGCCAGGCGTCGTCAGCCTGGTGGATTATCATTGATTCGGGGATTTCCCGGTGTGTCTGCGCGGGATAAATTACGCTCATCGCTTCACCTCACACGGCATTTTGCATCCCCGTCCCTCCAGAGGTTGAAGCCTCTACTTTTTCTTCGGTTTCGCTTTTTTCTTAGCTTTTACTGGAGCGCATACCTGCCTATAAAGCCCGCCTCCCACTGCTCTCACCAAATCACTCATCCGCCCTTCCTTTGCTCTTGCATTGACGATCTCGTCAAATTGAGCCAATGTGCTCGCCAGGTCGTCGGTTTCAATTTCATACAGGGCGATGTACTTGCCCTGGCCCTCCGGAGGATTAGTGTTTTCATAGCGTATGGCACGTACAAACCCCGGCGTCTCCATAATGTCCGGCAGATGGATAGTGTTGTACCATTTATTGAACTCTTCTTCCCTCGATGGGTCGCAGCAGTTGGCCTCCACGGTGAGCAGCCATCTCTCCATTTCCTACCTCCTTAGATATTGAGCGTTTCTATTTCTCGGGCGGCGTTATATTACGAGCCCTCTCCGTTCCAAGTCCGGCACTATATCGTTCAGCCCTAGTTCCTCGAGCCGGGCTCGCGTCTGCAAACCCGTACCGATATCCCAACCTCTGAGGCTGTAATACTCGTCCTTCAAATTCTCGAACTTACCCCTGTCGAGCACAGCGCCCTTTTTGTCTACCACCTGGTCGCCCTTCCCGGGCGACAGCAGTTGAGGATTGTGCAGGTCGAACTTGAGAGGCTTGGTGAAATTATACTCAGAAATTTTATCGCTCTCTCTGCCTCTGTGGCCTTCCCTGGCAAGTATCGCCCTCTGCAGGTTGAAGATGCGCTCGCCGATTCTGTAAAGTCCGGCCTCATCTATCTCATTACCCGTAACTGCGGAGAGGAGTTTGCTTTCCAGGCTGGGGTCGCCCACACGGTCTTCAGTTTGCCTGGAGAACATGACAGGGAACAGGTAGCTGCAAAGAATGAGGCTGTCCTTGGCGTTTTCACGGTCCTGGATCATCTTCGCTGCCAGCGCTTTCCCCTCATAGGTAGTAAAATCTACCGATGCCTCGCTGCCAAATAGTCTTTTGCCGATGGCACGGAAAACATCGTTGGAGATGAATGCTCCGTCCTGCTTATAGACCCACATAAGCCACAGATTCAGGGAGCCCATCTCATTTAGCTGTCCCATGGGCTGCCTCGGTTCCATGGCGTAGAGCAAGCCTGTGGTGATATACATCCGGGGATTCTCGATCAAAGCAAAGTGGCCGCTGTCAGTGATATAGTCGGTGAGCAACTTCTTAGCCCCCTGCCCCACTGCATCGGCAGCCCTTATAGTTCCCTGGGCAAGTATGTTGCCTATGCCGTCTCGGAGAGCAATCTTCTTCACCAGAGTCTCTATGAACTCAAGGCTGCCCTGCTTGGAAAGGGGGATTCCTGTGTTCTCCTCTGTGAAGATGCCTGCCTGGTGACACTTGGAGAGCCACTGCATCATAGTGTCCATCTGGTGGGTATCCACGCCGTACTCATTGCAAATCCTGTTTGCCAGGAACGGCACCTCGTTCCATTCGCCATAGTAATTGCGCGCCCTCAATATATAAAAGGTCGCCGAGCCGCACATGAATTTGCCCTCTTTGCCGTTGGACGCTTTATACATCCCCCTGAAACAGAACCCGCCGGTGCAGCCCCAGCAGTAGTCCTTTTTCAGCTTCATGCCCTGGTCGGTGCCGGGAGTGATCCCCATGCCGATCCCCTGCCTGAGTTTGCGGGCATATTCGGCCAACTCCTTATATCTCTCAGGATTTGCAGCCGCCACCTTGCCGCTTCCTTTCACCGCGACGGCCTTCAGCCTCTTGGAACCCATTACTGCGCCCAGGCCGCTGGAGCCGCTGGCATCGTTATCAGCAAGGACGGAGGCGAAGGTTACCAGGTTCTCCCCCGCGGGGCCGATGGCTACAGCGCTTACCGAGTTTCCTAATTCCTTTTTCAGGTTTTCCCGAGTTTCTATGGTGCTTTTCCCCCACAGGGCTGAGGCGTCCCTGATCTCGACCTTTTCGTCTTCAATGAGAACATAGACGGGTTTATTAGACTTGCCCTGAACGATCAGCGCGTCATAGCCTGCAAGCTTGAGCTGAGCGCCCCATCTTCCGCCCAGGTTGCAGTAGTTGAAGTATTCGGGCGTGGTGAGGGCGGATTTGCCGCTGATTTGCCATCTGGAGCCACATACCCCTTTGAGCCCTGCTATAGGCCCGGCAGCGAATATCAGGCGGTTTTGAGGGTCGAAGGCTTTAACCTCAGGCGGCACCTCATCCCAGTAGATTTTGGCAGCGATGCCCCTGCCGCCCAAGAACCTTCCGGCATAGTCCATAGTTGACATAAGGCTTATATTCCCCGAGGATAAGTCTACCCTCAGGATTTTACCGGCATAACCATACTTCTCTGTCACTTCGCCGTCCTTAACGAGCTGTCAAGGTTGCGAGCTGCTTGTTCTATCAATATACCACACTTTATAACCTTTTGCGTTCTGCGAGACCACACTAAGATTTTCACAGTATATCTATTGCCATTGCTTCAGAGGTGCGTTGACAGTATCATATATTGCCAGTGCTGTCGAAATACTAGCAAAGGCGACAGAGTCAGTCGGTTAAGGAGTGAAGAAATATGTCTACTCTTTTCCTGAGTAAGAAGGATGTGCAAAACCTCCTGAATATAGCGGATGTCATAAAAGCTGTGGAGCAGGCTTTTAAAGACTGGGCCTTGGGCAGGGCAAAGATGCCATCCAAGGCTTACCTCGTGCTGGAAAAAGGCGATTTCCGAGCTATGCCCGGAGCAATCCCGGGGGCTGCGGGAATGAAATGGGTAAATGTTCATCCTCAAAATCAGCCCTTGGGGCTGCCTACTGTCATGGCTATCATCATTTACAACGATCCGGCAACAGGCTATCCGCTGGCGGTGATGGACGGTACTGATATTACCGCCTACAGGACAGGTGCAGCGGCCGCCATCGCCTCGAAATACCTGGCGCGAAAGGACTCGAAAACGCTGGGCATTGTGGGCGCTGGCCGCCAGTCCTACACACAATTGATGGCACATGGCGAGCTCTTTAATCTCCAACAAATCAAGGTGTTCGACCAGCGTGCTGCCGCCGTGGAGAACTTCATTAGATCATTCTCTTCATATTCAGTAAAGGCATGTTCACTGCAGGGAACGGTCAACTCTGACATCGTGTGTACAGTCACTCCAGCCAGAGAGCCGTTTCTGAAGAGCGAATGGGTACGTCCGGGGACACATATAAATGCCATCGGCGCTGATGCGGAGGGGAAGGAGGAACTGGAGCCTGCCCTGCTGAAGAAAGCGGTGGTTGTGGTCGATGACCTGAGACAGGCAGCAGTGGCGGGGGAGATTAACGTCCCTGTGAGCAATGGGCTATTTAAAGTTGAAGAGGTCTATGCCACGCTGGGGGAGGTCATTG
This sequence comes from Chloroflexota bacterium, assembly GCA_021787935.1. GTDB lineage: Bacteria > Chloroflexota > Dehalococcoidia > SZUA-161 > SZUA-161 > JACWAE01. The sequence goes on from JAJYLC010000139.1 coordinate 5,583, forward strand.
CCGGTAAAAAGCAGGGCAGAAAAGGCAAAAATGATATCACTATTT
>JAJYLC010000140.1 GCA_021787935.1 Chloroflexota bacterium
TCCCAATCTTTTGGTATGTTGAAGTACACAACGCGAAGGGGGCAGCCGCCTCTGGCGGCTGCCCCCTGGGAAATAGTATCTTTTTTGCGCCTTAAACTATATGGGACTCTTAGCTTTTGCTGCGCTGAGCGGCGGCTGCTCTACCAGCTTGGCCACCATGAATCTCAGGTCGCAGCCCATGCAACGCATCGCTTCCTCCGCCCCTGCCTCGTCGCCAAAGCCCAACTCTGCTTTGGCGGGCTTGCCTTTGCCCTGCTCTACGGATGCTGTGGGCATAGCGATGCGCTTTCTTTGGGAGAAGTTGGGCATTCTGCCTATTCTGGGGACTCCTACTTGCGGAGGGGCAAGCGTTTCTTCGATATCTCCACTGCCTCCCAGATAGCTGTCTATGGAGGAGGCGGCTTTCCTGCCCACCGCCACCGATTTTATAAAGATATGCTTTCCCGTAACCTCTTCGCTCATAGTAAATAGGCCTTTCTTGCTGCTGAGGTCGTCGGGGTTAACCGCGATGCCGAACTCGATTAACTTGCGGACGTCCAGAGCTAAGAATACTGCCTGGAAGCCGTCTAGGAACAGCTTATCCAACGACTCCACCCTGGCCTGTGTCTTTATCTCCACTCCCAGTTTCTTGAGCATATCCAGCTCATCATCGAGCATCTGGCGAGGCAGGTCGTACTCGGGTACCGTACGTAACATGCCGCCCGCTTGAGGCTCGAATTCGAAAATGGTCACGGAATGTCCGCCCTTCTTGGCCAGATAATAGGCTGCGGTCAGGCCAGCAGGGCCCGAACTGAGGATGGCCACCTTTTTGCCCGAAGCAGGCGCTTTGCTCCCTAAAGTCCATTTGACGCTCGCCCGCTCGGCAGCGAAGCGCTCCAGCCCCCTGATAGCCAGCCCCTGGTCAAGCTTGCTGCGCCTGCAGGCAATCTCGCAGGGATGCGAGCAGATGCGGCTGCAAATATGGGCAAAGGGTACTTTCTCCTGAATTACTGCCAGTGCCTCATTATACTTGCGCTCCCTGATAAACCTGATGAAGCGCGGCACATCTACACCTGCGGCGCAGGCATACATGCAGCGAATCATGGCCCTTCTGGGGTCGGGCCAGCGCTGCCACTCATCGCCGACATCCATCAGCGCCCCCGTGGGGCAGACCTCCACGCAGCAGCCGCAGAAGGTGCATCCGGATTCCAGAAGAGGCTTTCCAAAGGCTCCGCCGACGTAAGTATCCTTGCCGCGGCGGTTGAAGGCGATTGCTTCTATTCCCAGAATCTCCTGGTCTACGCTGATGCAGCGTCCGCAGAGGATACACAGGTCGTTATTGCGCACGATGAAGGGGTTCTCCCTCTCGGTGGGATATCCCTTGGAGGTATAAGGATAGGCCATCTTGCCCAGTCCGATGAAATCAGATGCTCTCTGCAGTTCGCAGCGATAGTTTTTGGGGCAGAGTATACAAAATTGTTCGTTTACACTCATCAGGCGCAGGCAGGTGCCCCCCGGCCTGCATCTCTCAAAGCGATGGCATTCCAGGCAGGTGAAGGGATGCCTCGACAGCAACATCTGGAGTATCTTGCGGCGCACAGTGTTGATTTCGGGCGTGTTGTTGTGAATGACCATGCCCTCGACTGCGGGCTCGCTGCAAGCGGTGACGAAGCCTTCCCTTCCCTCGATTTGCACCTGGCACAATCGGCAGGCTCCGAAGGGCAGCTTGATATCTCTTAATGAGCACAGGTTGGGTATGTAGACACTGTTATCCAGCGCTGCTTCCAGTATCCTTTTACCTTCCGTAGTCTTGATTTCAACGCCGTCTATCTTCAGCGTAATCACGTTCGTCTTCGTTATTGTGCTTTCCACTGGCATCTACCTCGCTTATTTCGCACCTGCGCCCGCGGCTATGGGCACAGGCTCTTTGGGCACCTCAATGGTCTCGCCGCTGGCCTTCTTCACTGCGTTGAACTTGGGCGGGCACTTCTCCAGGCAGGTGGCGCACTTAATGCACTTGCTCTGGTCGATTACATGCACCATCCTCTTCCCACCCGTGATGGCATCTGCAGGGCAAGCCCTAGCGCAAATGCCGCAGCCCTGGCATTTATCGGGAAGGATATAGAAGTTTGTCAGCTCCTTGCATACCAGAGCCGGACATCTCTTCTCATTGATATGCGCTTCCCATTCGTCACGGAAGTGGCGTATGCTGGTCAGCACAGGGTTGGGAGCAGTCCCCCCCAGCCCACATAAGGAACCTTGGATAAGCGTATTGCTCATCTCAATAAGCCGGTTTATATCTTCAGTTTTTCCTTTTCCTGTTGTAATTCTATCTATTATCTCAACCATGAGAGGAAGCCCTTCACGGCAAGGCACACATTTTCCGCAGGACTCATCGCGGCAGAAGGTGAGGAAGCCTTGAGCGGCATTCACCATGCACGTGTCCTCGTCCATCACGGCTATTCCGCCGGAGCCCATGATGGAGCCGGCTTTAACCAGTGCTTCGAAGTCAACAGGCAGTTCCAGGGCGCTTTCAGGAAGACATCCGCCCGAGGGCCCACCGGTTTGCACTGCCTTGAAGCGCTTCCCTTCGGGAACACCGCCTCCTATGTCGAAGATAACCTTGCGCAGCGTAGTACCCATCGGCACTTCGACCATGCCGTTGTTGGCTATCTTGCCGGTCAGTCCCAGGACTGCTGTCCCCTTGCTGCCCTCGGTGCCCACACTGGCGAACCAGTCCGCACCCTTATCGATAATCAGAGGTACGCTGGCCAGGGTCCTCAGGTTGTTGGTACATGTCGGCAGGCCCCACAGCCCCGCGTCCACTGACAGCGGTGGCCTGACCCGGGGCATACCCCGCTTGCCTTCGATTGAACAAAGCAGGGCCCTCGACTCGCCACAGACCCAGGCCCCTGCCCCCAGCGAGATATCAACGTCGAAGCTGAATTTGCTGCCCAGGATATTCTTGCCCAACAGGTTACGTTCCCTGGCCTGCTCTATAGCCATGCTGAATCGCTTTATAGCCAGGTTATAGTCAGAGAGGACATATATGTAGCCCTGCGATGCACCGATGGCATAGGACGCGAGGATCATCCCTTCCAGCACTGAGTGGGGGTCAGCCTCCATGATAGAGCGGTCCGTAAAAGCTCCGGCATTACATACCACGTATTTAGGACTGCCCTTCGCTTTGTAGGCCGCTTCCCATTTCTTGCCTGTAGGAAATCCGGCGCCTCCCCTGCCCCGCAGGCCCGAGCGCTGAATCTCATTGATGACCTGCATCGGCTCCATTGAGGAAAGGGCCTTTTTCAAAGCCGCGTAGCCGCCCCTGGTGAGGTAATCTTCAATTTGCTCGGGGTTGATCTCGCCGCAGTTGCGCAGAATGAGGCGGTGTTGCTGGCTGTAAAACGGTATATCCTTGTAAAGAGGTATGGCTTTCTTGGTAGCGAGGTCGTGGAACAGCAGCCGCTCCAGAGGCTTTTTCTCCACGAAGCTGGACTTCACTACCTCTGGCACATCCTCTATTTTGACGCAGGTGTAGAAGATACCCTCGGGCTCGATAATAACTGTGGGACCTTGCTGGCAGAAGCCGTGACAACCTGTAGTTTTGACCTGGACGGTATCAGATAAACTGGAGGCCTTGATTTCCTCAGTAAGCGCCTGGTTGATTTTGGCTGATTTGGAGGACTCGCACCCGGTCCCCTGGCAGACTAAAATCTGATGTTTGTTGCTAGATTGAGCCATTATTTCTCAGGCTTTCCTTCCTGCTTAGCTTTCTTGGGGAAAAGGTCTTCGACAGTCTTTGTGCTTAGCTTGCCGATGGTCTCCTCGTTCATTTTCATGGCCGGCGCAGTGGCGCAGGCTCCAATGCAGGCCACGGTTTCCAGACTGTACTCGCGGTCTGGCGTCGTCTCGCCGACTTTTAGATTCAAGGCTCGCTCAATAGCATCCAGGATACGCTCCGAGCCCCGCACGTTGCAGGCATTGCCCCGGCACACCGCGATCCTGGTTCTACCCACTGGCTTCGTCCTGAACTGCGCATAAAAAGTAGCCACTCCGTAGATCACGTTTGCGGAGACGCCCGCCGCTTCCCCTATCTCCTCCATTGCCTCCAGGGGCAGATAGCCCAGCTTCTGCTGCACCGCCTGCATTGCGGGTATCAGCATGGCCCGGCGTCCCTTCAACTGGGCGATTATATCTCGTGTCTGCCTTCGTATATCGGTGTCGGTTACCACTGGTTCTCTCCGGTTCCTCGCTTGCTTCTCCGCTCCGATAGACAAAAAAATTTGGCGACGCTCGCCAAGTATTCTAAGAGATTGCTGACGGCTCTGATATTTGAAGCAAATAAACAATAAAACAGGTCATACCAGCACAGAAGCCCGCTAAACTTGATTTACCTTGGCTCAACCACCAACAAAGAATTATAGCCCACGAGTATATTCAAGTCAAATTCGCACGCCGAGGATGTGCTCGGTAATAGGTCAAAATGTGATAATTTTTTAACTTTGACTCCCGTCATTTAATGACTTTTTGATTATTGAGTTTTACAATGTCATAATCGGAGGAATTAAGATGTACAAGAAGATGCTGGTCCCCCTAGATGGCTCGGAGTTGGCCGAAATTACCCTTGTCTATGCCCGAGAGGTAGCCAGAAAGCTGCATCTGTCCCTGGTTCTGTTGCATGTCTATAGTCCGGCGGAGGCTGAGCATGTTCCCGAACAGCAAGCGTATATAGACGGTAACGTCGATACACTAAGGCGTGAATTGAAGAAAGAAACAGGATTAACAGTGCAAGGTGAGTTGGCCGAGGGATATCCCGCCGAGGAAATTCTCCGTTACGCTGAGCAGAACAGTGTCGATTTCATTCTCATGTCAACCCATGGCCGCACCGGTATTAAGCTCTGGACCATGGGGAGTGTGGCCGACAAGGTACTCCGTGCCTCTAGCGTGCCGGTATGGCTTGTCAGGGCCGGAGCCTCTCCGGAGGATATATATTATAAGTTGCCAACACGAAAATTGCTTGTTTTGCTGGACGGCTCAGAGTTGGCGGAGTCGGTTCTTCCTCATGTGGAAACGCTGGCTAAACAGCAGGGTAGTGACATGGTGGATATCATCCTGCTTGGGGTCTGCGAGCTAACGCCGGTTGGTGTGTACTACTACGCCACGGTCCCCATCGACTGGGAAGACTATATCGCCAGGTGCAAGCTTGAAGATAAGCAATACCTTGATAACATCGAAAAACGGCTCAAAAGCGCCGGCCTGAAAGCGCATCCGGAGTTGCTGACGGGTAAGCCTGCCGACGCAATCATTGACTATGCGAGTAAAAACCCTGTCAATCTCATTGTCATGTCCACCCACGGGCGCTCCGGGCTGGGCCGCTGGGTCTATGGCAGTGTAGCCGAAAAGATATTACACGGGACGTCCACCCCGATTTTTCTGGTAAGGCCACACTAACCTGGAGTTAATGCCGTGGATTCATACCTACAAAGAGTGAAGAAAACGATATGAGCGTACAAGGGAAGCCCTCCCTGAAGGTAAAAAGCACCGCCGAATATAAAGAGCTGTCCGTTGAAGATGCTGTTAGATTGCTGAATACCACACCAGTGCAAGGTCTTACAGAATCCGAGGCCAGCAATCGTACTGGCAT
>JAJYLC010000141.1 GCA_021787935.1 Chloroflexota bacterium
GTGGCCTTCGTTTTCGAATTGATACTTTTTCTGGAATAAGGTGTAAAACTATTTTCGGACAACATCAGTTTTCTGAGACCTTTTTTGAAGGAAGGCAAAGCTGCCTGTAGCGTCGAAGAAGACGGGGAGTCTGGTTGACATTATAGCATGGATGTTTTAGAGTGGCCTTTATTAATTTCTACCAAGTTGCTTGTAATTTAGGCTATTGATTTCCAGAAAGGAATTGTACATGGCAGAAAAGGCTATCGCGGAGTTTTTCGATCTGAGTGGAAAGGGTGTTGTGGTTACCGGCGGCGCCATGGGTATCGGGCAGGGTGTAGCCTTTAGATTGGCAGAGGCCGGAGCGGGTCTGATAATCGCCGATATAGCTGTAAATGAGGCTAAAGACACTGTAAAGCGGATAAGGAGCAAAGGCGGGAAGGCGAAGTTTGTAAAAGCTGATGTGGGTGTAGTGGGAAGCGCTGAGAAAGCAATCCAGGCCGCTATAGATACCTACGGTAGCATAGATATACTGGTCAATGCCGCAGGCATATTTCCCGCGGCCAAGTTTATGGACAGTGATGAGGCATTTGTGGAGAAGATGTTTAACATTAACTTTAAAGGTATGATTCGCTTCTCGCAGGCTGCGGTGAGGGAAATGATAAGAGCTGGACACGGCGGCAAGATCATTAATGTAGCTTCGATTGCAGGGTTGGTTCCGGCGAGAGGCCAGACAATGTACAGCGCCTCTAAGGCAGCTGTGGTCTCACTTACCAAGTCCATGGCCAGTGAGTTGGGCACTTATGGAATTACGGTCAATGCTTTAGCTCCGGGCGGAATTATGACGCCCGGAACTGCCACAATTTCGAAGGGCTTGGTGAAGGCTCTGGATATGACTATGGAAGATATGTTACATATGCACATGGCGCGTGTGCCTTTGAACAGGCTGGGCGATCCTGATGACATGGGGAAGGTGGTGTTGTTCCTGGCCAGCGGAGCTTCGGATTTTATGACAGGCTCCATAGTGCGGGTAGACGGCGGATTTCTGACCACGTAAGATCAAAAAGACAATTACTGTGGGGGAAATGAAATGCAACCCACCGCCCAAAATAGATTAGACGGTGGGTTTTGCTTCGGTACACCCACGCTACACCTGAACCCTATGTCATTGCGAGCCCGACATAGGCGGGCGAAGCAATCCCACCGCACCCATTAGTACCAACGGGTACGCGGAGATTGCTTCGTCGTCCCGATGAATCGGGACTCCTCGCAATGACAAAGTAATCCGCCACTCTCGCTTTCTTTGTGTTGACATGTAAGGTATTATTTTAGGTACATCCATCTCTAGTGAAGTGGTTCAGCCCGATACTACGAGCGAGGCCGCTATAAAAAAGTGTGGGAGGAGGAGGACGACGATGACAGCAAACCCGGGAAACGACAACCTCAACAAGTACAAGACAGCGGTTATACTCAAGGAAGGCTCCACTCTGCATCTGCGGCCCATCCGGCAGGACGATGAGGAGAGACTCATCGCTTTTTTCTATCGCATGAGCCCTCGTACTATCTATCTGAGGTTCCATCATGTCCTGACTAATCTGCCCAGGGAGGAGGCGCGGCGCTTCTGCACTGTTGATTACAACAACACCTTCGCCTTGGTAGCCACTCTCGGCGAAGAGACCGAGGAGAGAATCATCGCTGTGGGCCGCTATGCCCGGCTCCCCAGGGTTGATGCTGCAGAGCTGGCTTTGGTGGTTGAGGATGCATACCAGGGTAAAGGCATCGGCACCAGTCTGCTGGAGCAGATAGCCTCGATAGCGAGGGAAAAGGGGATAAGACGTTTTGAGGCTGAGGTGCTGGTGGAGAACGAGCAGATGATGAATGTGCTGAAGAATAGCGGCTTCCGCGTAGCGAACCAGGTGGACTCGGGAGTTTACCGCGTATTTATGGATATTGCCCCGACCCCCGCCGTGGAGGAGAGGTCCGCTGAGCGGGAGAAGGTCGCTACTATAGCATCTTTGAAAGCCTTTTTAAATCCTCGTTCCATAGCTGTAATAGGAGCTTCGCGAAAAGAGGGGAGCATCGGCAACGCACTTTTCCGTAACCTGCTGTTGCAGGGCTTTAACGGCATCGCCTATCCGGTGAACCCCAGCGCTGAGATGGTGGCCTCAGTCAAGGCGTATCCGTCTATTCTTGACATAATGGGAGAGGTTGACCTCGCGGTGATTATCGTTCCGGCGGAGAGGGTGCATAAAGTGCTGGAGCAGTGCGGGCGGAAGGGTGTGCGGGGTGTGATTATAATATCGGCGGGTTTTGGAGAAAGCGGTCCCGAAGGCAAGCAAGAGGAGGATAAATTACTGGAAACAGCCCGCGCGTACGGGATGCGTCTGGTAGGACCTAACTGTATGGGGGTCATAAATACTGCTGAGAATGTCAATATGAACGCTACCTTTTCCCCTGTTTTCCCTCCTGCGGGAAGCGTCGCTTTCGGAACTCAGAGCGGTGCTCTGGGGCTGGCCATCCTGGAATATGCGCAGAGTCTGAATATGGGGTTATCGACTTTTGTCAGCCTGGGCAACCGGGTGGATGTATCCAACGATGACCTTCTCCTGTACTGGGAAGAAGACCCCGCTACCCGCGTCATCCTTCTTTACGTGGAATCCTTTGGCAACTCCAGAAAGTTCAGCCGTATAGCACGCAGTGTGGCAGAAACCAAGCCGGTGATTGCGGTGAAAAGCGGGCGCACTTCGGCAGGCTCGAGGGCTGCTGCATCTCACACTGGCGCTCTGGCCACTACCGAAGTGCTGGCGGGGGCACTTTTCAGGCAGGCCGGAATGATACGGGTGGACACACTGGAAGAGCTTTTCGATGTGGCTAATTTGCTTACCCACCAGCCCATACCTTCGGGGCGAAGGCTGGCTATAGTTACCAACGGCGGCGGGCCGGGAATTATGACTGCCGACGCCTGTGCGGCGAGGGGCCTGGAATTACCTGTCCTATCTAATAAGGTTATTTCGGAGCTGAAAACTTTCCTGCCACCTCGAGCTAATCTCACGAATCCAGTCGATATGACTGCTGAGGCCACTGCTGACCAGTACAGGAAAGTTCTCAGACTCCTGGCAGAGGATGACGGAATCGATATTGTCATAGTTATCTTTATCCCGCCCATAGTTACCGATGTCGAAACGGCGGCCAGCGCCATTCGGGAGATAGCGCCGCAATTCCGGCAGCGGGGTAAGACCCTGCTCGCTTCTTTCATGGGCTCAAGCGGCGTCTCCCTCAAGTTGGGCTCACGGGAAGAGGGGTATGTGCCTTCCTTTGCTTTCCCTGAAGCAACTGCTACCGCGCTCGCTGCGGCTTGTGAATACGGCGAGTGGCTGAAGAGGCCGAAAGGAACGATCCCACAACTGTCAGGAATAGATAAGAAACGGGCTGAGCAGATAATAAAAGCAGCGTTGAAGCAGGAGCACGCGCCGCGTTTCTGGCTCGACGCTGCCTCGGTCAACGAGCTTCTCGGCTGCTATGTCATTCAAGCGGTGGAATCGAGGACGGCCAGGACTGCTGAGGAAGCAGTGAAAGCAGCCAGAGGAATGGGCTTTCCTGTCGCTGTGAAACTGATGTCCACGACGATAATACATAAAACTGAGGTCGGCGGTGTGGTGTTGGGTGTGAATTCAGAGGAGGAGACGCGTAAAGCTTTTACACAGATAAAAGAGCGCCTGGCCGGCATATCAAAAGAGGCTGAGATGGATGGTGTGCTGGTTCAAAAAATGGTGAAGGAGGGGGTAGAGGTCATTGTTGGGGTGACCCAGGACCCGTCATTCGGCCCGCTTATCATGTTCGGCATGGGCGGCATTTATACCGAGCTGTTCAAAGATGCCGTGTTTCGCATTCATCCCCTGACGGACATCGATGCCCAGGAGATGGTGCGCTCCATCAAGGCGTACCAGTTGCTCGAAGGCTGGCGGGGGGCGAAGCCCTCTGACATAAAGGCCCTTGAGGAACTCCTGCTCAGGGTTTCGGCTATGGTGGAAGATTTTCCGCAGATAGTGGAGATGGACCTTAATCCGTTGAAGGCGTTGGAGCACGGGTATGCTGTGGTCGATGCCCGGATCATGCTCTCCTGATTACTGGGTAGCCAAACTGACTGCGTGGTAAATGAAGTAGACCCCGAATCCGGCCAGGACCGCAGCGCAGAAAGCGAACACTCCGCCTGTTACCCTGGGTGTCCATATCTTTTTTGACTTGAACACTACCCAGGAGACGGCGAAAAGCCAGACGAGGTCAAAGGACCAGTGTACCGCACCGAAGGCAATGATGCCCGTTTTACCGAATGTGGTGGCACTTGCCAGAAGCGCAGCGCCCACCGTAGCCCACCACAGGAAGAAGTAAGGGCTGGCAGCAGTAGTCAGAAGTCCTGCAACTATGGAGCTGTGAGAAGTGTCCTTTTTCGCATCTAAAGCTGCGGGCCTGGTCCTGAACAGGCCCCACGCCATCCAGAAAAGCATCAGTCCACCGGCCAGACCCACACCTATCTGCACCCCTGTTAGCTTCAAGTAGGTGGCAAGTCCGAAGTAGACAAAGACGATCAGTGGTATCTCAATAATGCCGTGCCCTACGGCAATAAGCGCGCCGGCCCATTTTCGCTGTGACCCCTTGGTAACCGTAACTGCTGTTACCGGACCGGGCATCATCACGCCCGAGGCTGAGAGGACGATTACGGAGCCCAGAAACAGGGGGAGGCTCTCGGTATTACCTGTCATTAAGTCTTTCTTCCCTAAAATTATATTTATATTCATAATATCATATTATGGCGTAATTCAGGTAGCTAGGTTCGGCCTGTACAGGTATGCTATAATTCTCCCGGGAGTTCTGAGGTCAACAAAGCGTCTCTGAGCGCTCTCGATATACGGAGGTAGAACAGTGGAGAGGATTGTCAGGACTTTGCGCTGCAAGAATGCTAATATACCAGGCACCCTGGGTAAACTGGCTACAACCATCGGTAAGGTCGGGGTGGATATCGGGAATATAACGACTGTGCACCTGGGACCGCATTACACTATTAGAGACATCGATGTATACGCCGAGAACGAGGAGCAGCTCGGGCAGGTAATAAACGAGGTCTCTAAACTCAAAGAGGTCTCGGTTCTACAGGTCAGGGATGCGGTGCTCGAGTTCCACAAGAATGGTAAGATCAAGATGATAAACACTGTTCCCATAACCTCGCTGGACACCCTTCGTAAAATCTATACACCCGGAGTAGCTGAGGTATGCAGGTTGATCGAGAACCAGCCGAGCTGGAAAGATACTTATACTCTGATCCCTTATTCTGTCGCCATTGTTACTGACGGTAGCCGGATCCTCGGACTGGGGGACATTGGGCCGGTGGCAGGGATGCCGGTTATGGAGGGGAAAGCCGCTCTGCTGCAACAGTTGGTGGGGGTCAGTGGAATACCGATACTATTGAACACTAAGGACCCGGATCAGATTGTGGAGACAGTGAAACATATCGCTCCCACATTCGGA
>JAJYLC010000142.1 GCA_021787935.1 Chloroflexota bacterium
TGGTCGTTGCGTTGCCACTGAACGAAGGAGCTCCGCTGACCACAGAGGAGTCCTCACCGTTGACAAAGCCGGTGATGGTGGCTGTCCAGGTCGGGTTGGCCGCTCCGTAAACCCGGCTCTGGTTGTCCGCTGTCACCGTCAGGTGGGCCTGCGTAATGGTGAGAGTCCCATTATTGAAGGTGGTGAAGTCATAGTTGGTCGCCGTCAGGGTGCCTAGACCCGGGGTAATGGTATAGATACCAACCGCGCTGCTGCCTGTTGTGGTCGTTGCGTTGCCACTGAACGAAGGAGCTCCGCTGACCACAGAGGAGTCCTCACCGTTGACAAAGCCGGTGATGGTGGCTGTCCAGGTCGGGTTGGCCGCTCCGTAAGCCCTGCTCTGGTTGTCCGCTGTCACCGTCAGGTGGGCCTTGTTCACCGTCTGCCCGCCAGAAAGGGTGCCGGTGCTGTTACCATAGCTAGCGTCCCCGCTATATACCGCAGTAACGGTGTGGCTGCTCGCGGAGAGACTGGAAGTGGCGCCGCTGGTGGCATTGCCGCTAGAGAGGGTTACCGCGCTTCCAAAATTTGCCCCATCTATCTTAAATTGCACAGTGCCGGTAGCCGCACTCGGGCTGACCGTGGCGGTGAAGGTCACCGAATCGCCATATACGGAGGGATTTTTGGACGAAGTCACCATTGTGGTGGTTGAAGGCTTGCTGATGGTCAATGTACCATTCCCCGTCGCATAATCACTGGTAGATTTGAAGGCTTTTACAGTAAACGTTGTACTTCCCGCAGGAGTTGCAGATGTAGTGGTTATAGTCAATATTGAGGTCTTCGTAGTATCTGAAGATGTAAAATGGACAGTAGTTGGGTTGAATGAGGCAGTTGCTCCTGTTGGTAACGTTGTTATGATGCTGAGGTCCGCATCGAAGGAGCCAGAGCTACCTGACACACTTCCCCTATGGATAGTTATGGTGTAGTTCCCACTGCCGGCCGTCCCGGCATAGAGCGTTCCAGTCTGTGAACCAACGCTAACGGAACCGACCTTTGGTGAATCCGTAAACGTGCCGCTTTGGGTAACGCCGGAAGTTAAACCAGTGGCAGTGTAACTGTAGTTACCTACAGCCGACTCATCAGCCGGAAGTGTAACCTGGCCTGACCAGGCACCATTGGAGTCTGCCGTTGAATCAAAGGAAGACACGTAGCCGTTGGGGCCGAGCACATCGACGTGAACGGTTTCGTTTCCTATGTAGCCGGCGCCATCGCTGTTATCTCCGCTGATTGTTACCACAGAGCCAGGCGAGTAGTCCGCCTGGTCGGTCCACACAGCGGCGGAAACGGGCAGGGCCATCATGACTGTTACACCCAGTATTGCCAGTATACTTAGCAGTTGAAAAATCTTTATTCTCACTACATCCTCTCCTTTAATACCGTTATCATTATTTTTGTATTACTGCAAATTTCTTGCTTAACATGTCATATCCTTCTCCTGCCCACGCTCCTGCCAATACTCCATCAACCTGCGAGCAACATAAAAAAGCCGACCTATTTTTTAGGCCGGTTTAACCGCTATTTCCCCACCGCTCAAGTTTTTCATGGTAATTGATATTATCCGACTTCAGAACAAGTTGCAGAAACTACAGCGCAAATATAGTACCAGATAGTACCGCTTTGTCAAGAATACAGTACTTACCTTTTCTTCACTTTTCCCCCTAACCATGAAACAAACTTCATGATTTGAGGAACCTTGATTGTATTGAGGCAGTTAGCAGATGGGATGGGCTAATAGAAGAAACGCGCACTGACAGCCGTCACAGGGACATCCTTACATTCAAACCTGGCGCGCCCGGGGGGATTCGAACCCTCGACCCTTGGTTCCGAAGACCAATGCTCTGATCCGCTGAGCTACGGGCGCTTACGTTCGGAATTATACCTCATGGGGGGTAGTTATGTCTAGAATAGATAATCTCCCTATCTAATCTACACCTGCTGAAATGCTTGCTCAAAGCACAACGCATCTCTCCAAGATTCTATCTAGCAGTAATCTTTTGTCAACTTTGCCTGAGAAACAATATCCTCGTGTCTTGAGTCCGGGAATCGGACTTGAGAGCATTGCCCAAGCATGGTGTAGTTTCTGTTACCCTGACTCATACCCTTACTCAGTACGCGATTAGTTTGTAGCCAACACTATTTGTTTTCTTTTCCAAGGATAAATTAGACGATTGGGCGATTGTGGCAGTGGTGAGCCACCCTTAGTATGAAAAACGAGCCATATTATTTTCAAGAAGGAGGTGATAGCTGGAACATTAAATCAGTGTGAGAGCGCCTGGTTATAGAACCCCAAAATAACAACAAATTTGAAAGGAGGCAAATTAATGAAAAAGGTCGTGATAGCAGCTTTACTGGTTATTGCACTGTCAATACTGGTTGCTGCGCCTGTCTTCGCTACTGCGAACACCAAGCTTGATGTGATTCATGATTCCGCCGGCAACGGGACCTTAGACATGTTGGGACCGGTAGCGGGGTTCTGTAATTACAACCAGGACGATGCCGGCAATCTCAGAATAGTCTTTGTGATCAAAGGCGGCGCTGCCAATACTACCTACCAAATCTTCTTGGTTGCGGGGCCAACCCATGCTCTGGCTACAGGTTATACACAAATCGGGAACCTGACTACCAATGAGCTGGGACGAGGCAATTCCGGAGATATCTGGGTTCCTGTATCTACCCTGCAAGCTGCCCCGTTCGGCAATGGAACACGTACTGACCATGTCGATGTCATCAACTACGGGCCCCCGGAGGATGTGTTCTGCACCACACCTTTGAGCTACACTGTACCAGCACCATAATTGAGTGCATCTCACCATATGTCAGCAGATGAAGAGGGGACGATTTGATACCGTCCCCCTTCATTTGTCTCCACAGAGATGACTTTGTCGGAAAATTTTAGCGACGGCCTCATTCGCCCAATTCCCCAGAGACTTTTCCTGGAAATGGCCATCGATGTAAATCCGTACCTTTTCTTTCCTGTCTCTCAGCATGGCTAGATGCGGCACAGCCGGGGCAAAGTCCGATTCTCCCATTGCCCAGGCGGCAAGTGCTAAAGTCTCAGGTTCATCACTATCGAAAGTGGCCAGAATTTTGTCCTGGTATGTGCAAAGTAATTCCTTAATCTGTTTGCCCAGGCGCCCTATCGCCCACAAGCCGCCATTAAGTAGGCCCTCTCCCTTCAGGACGAACGAAATCATCATGTGACCATACGGCTCCAACAGTTCAGGTACACGCACGCACATCTCAGCAATAGCCTCAGGTGCACTCCAACCAATACCACCAGATTCGTCGTTCAGCAGCCACAACAGTCTTCTAATATATTCATGCACCTTCTCTCTGCTACCCTCATGCCACCACCTTCCCATCAATTCAGCAACCGCTTCAATTGCCGGCCAGCGCAGGTTTTCGTCAGTTTCATAAAGGTATAGCCGTAAGGCATGCCAGTAACGCTCATCTGTTTGACACAAACGGAGTAGTTCACCGCTGCCCCTCTGTAATAGAAGAGCATCAACTGTTCGCTTGATTGATGTATCCACAGCAGACCTATCCTAATATTTGATTACGCTATTTCCCATGAAGAGAAAAAGTACCGCTCACAGCTTTCTACTCAATCACGGCGTGACATGGGTACAAATATCGAGGGTTATGGTGATTGTGGAATGGGGTGAGCGGAGGGATTCGAACCCTCGTTCTCCAGGGCCACAACCTGGCGCCTTAAACCGCTCGGCTACGCCCACCACGACAGACAGTTTCCTGCCTTTCAAGCGAGGCAATTGTAGCATTCAATTCGGCTTGTAGTCAAGGTAAAGCCGGGTGAGGTGTTTAGAAACACAATTACCATTCTGTGCTTGACACGGAATCCAGAAAACCCAGCTTCAAAATTACGGTGAAGGTATCTGGATACCGACTTTCGTCGGTATGGTAGACTCATTGCTACGACCTCAGCCGGGTGAGCCCTTCGACAATCCTTCGTCAAGCTCAGGACAGGGCTCAGGGCGAACGGAGTAAACCAGCTTCCTAATCCCCCCTAATCCCCCTCCCTGAACGAGTCAGGGAGGGGAGAATGACGGCTAGTTTTCTGTAGGGCGGGTTCCCAACCCGCTCTACTGACCATCGGTTCAATTGCGCCTCGCCACCCTATGTGCTAATATATCGGCGTGTCTGTTTGCTTCGATAAACTCTACCCTGAAACATCCTCTCATTTTATCAAGCACCTTCATTCAATACAGAGCCTCGGCGTTCATTATCCCGCTAAATTAAATCCTCTGACTTATGGAATTCTCGAATTAACCCGAAGGAGAGCATAGTATGAAAGCCCATGAATACCAGGCAAAGCAGCTCATGGCCGAGTTCGGCGTGCCTGTCCCCCGCGGAAGCGTGGCCAAAACCCCCGCCGAAGCAAAGAAAATAGCCTCCGACATCGGCGGCAAGGTGGTAGTCAAGGCACAGGTACACGCCGGGGGACGCGGCAAGGCTGGCGGCATCAAGGTCGTCTCCTCTCCCGGCGAGGCGGAGCAGGCGGCACAGAAGCTGCTGGGCAGCAGGCTGGTCACCCACCAGACCGGCCCCCAGGGTGTGCCAGTGAACGCTGTCCTCGTCGAGGAAGCCATAGACATTAAACGCGAGCTATATTTGAGTATCGTCATTGATGGCGTCGCCGGCCTGCCCGTCATCATGGCCAGCGAGGCTGGCGGTATGGACATCGAAGAGGTAGCCCGGACAACCCCAGAGAAGATATTGAAGGCTTATGTATCTCCCGGGGTGGGCGTCCGCACTTACCTGGCGCGCAGTCTGGCCTATGGACTGAACCTGGCGCCGGAGCAGTTAAAATCAGGCTCGGAACTCATAGCCAACCTGTACAAGCTGTTCCTGGCTAAAGACTGCTCGCTCGCCGAGATAAATCCGCTGGTCGTTACCGCCGACGGCAGGGTGCTAGCAGCGGATGCCAAGCTCAACTTCGACGATAACGCTCTGTACCGCCAGAAGACAATTGAGGCGCTACGCGATATCGCCCAGGAAGACCCCCTTGAGGTGGAAGCCAAGAGCAAGGGCATCGAGAACTATGTCAAGCTGGACGGCAACATAGGCTGCCTGGTCAATGGTGCCGGACTTGCTATGGCCGTACTCGACCTGCTGAGGCAGGAAGGGGGCAATGCCGCCAACTTCCTCGATATCGGCACCACCAACGATTCCGAGCGCGTGGTTCGAGCATTAGGGATTATCAACTCCGACCCGGACGTCAAGGCGATACTAATAAATATCTTCGGCGGCATGGCACGCACAGACGTCATGGCGCAGGGCATTGTCATGGCCCATCAGAAAATGGAAATAAAGGTGCCGGTTGTAGTCCGGTTAGTGGGCACTAATG
>JAJYLC010000143.1 GCA_021787935.1 Chloroflexota bacterium
TAAGCCATAAAGACGCGCTGCTGGTAAAAAGCTTTGTCATTGCTAACGGGGTTTTGGACTCTGATGGTTTGGTTAGTCTACCGAAGATGAAAACTCACCCGCTGCCCCGATTTACGGGAGCGGTGAAGAACCAGTTTGGCTGTATCCCGGGCCTGCTTAAAGGCCAATTTCACGTCAAGTTGCCCGACCCGTACGATTTCTGTACTATGCTGGTTGATTTGAATACGCTGGTCAAGCCGCGTCTATGCATAATGGATGGCATCGTAGCTATGGAGGGCAACGGGCCGAGGGGCGGCAAACCGAAGAAAATGAGCGTTTTGCTGCTCTCCCGCGACCCGATTGCGATAGACGCCACGGCTTGCAGAATCATTGACCTTGACCCGGAGGCTGTGCCGACATCGAGGGCGGGTGAAAAAGCAGGACTGGGAACCTATCACAGTGGAAACATTGAAATATTGGGCGAGGACATAGAGTCATTCCTGGACCGGAGCTTTGAAGTGATTCGAACTCCTCCGACGCCATGCACCCGCAGTCGGCTGAGAACATTTGTCAAAAACCGGATATGTGAGAAGCCGGTTATCGACGAAGCTAGGTGCAATCAATGCGGCACTTGTGTCAGAATGTGTCCGGTTGAGCCTAAAGCTGTAGACTGGCACAACGGGGATAAATCGAGGCCGCCTACCTACAAATACGACCGCTGTATCCGCTGCTACTGCTGCCAGGAAAACTGCCCTGAGGGAGCGGTCTTCATTGAGAGCCCGGTGCTGGGCAGAATCTTTTTCCATGCCAAGGCAAGCACTAGCCCTGTTTGAACCGCCTGCCTATGTCACGGAGGAACTTTTCCACCTCGGGCGATAGTTTTGTCTCTTCTTTGGCCTGGCCGACCCGTGAATCATAGTAGGCTTCCAACTGGGTAAGAATGAGTTTATAGCTGGGCTCCTGCTGAATAAATTGTTCTGCGATATGGCTGACCTGCTCCTGCTGCTCCTTGGCCTTATCGGCATCCTCTTCAGCAAGAGGGAGATCGTATAAAACGGAGAGCACCTCCATCAGCCTCTTCTTGCCACGGTAATCGTTCTCCACCATGAGATATTGCGGCAGGTGCACTATGAGGCTGAGTGTCTCCATGCCTGCTTCGAGCCCCATCTGTGATATTAGATAAGCGATGGTTGTGGGCCCCTGGTAGTCACTGGACACTACTTTCGCTATCTCCAGCTCATTCTGGAGTCTCAGATTGCTCGCCGAGCCTGAGACCATCAGCGGCCTGGTATAGGGCACTAGGTCATACATAGCTCCGACGAGGCAGTATCTTTTAACTCCAAATTCTTTGAGCAGACGGAATACCGAATTAATATATGCCTCGGACAGCATGTGCGGCTCCAGAAGGTGCAGGAATATGAAGTCGTGGCCTTCGGGCATTCTGGCATAGCTGACAGTGGTATTGGGAATCTGCACCTGACGGCGGCCCTCTTTGAGCTCCAGAGTCGGCCTGTAGCGCGTGAAGTCAAAGAAGTTCCCTGGCCTGGCTATTTTACCCAGTTCCGTCGCCTTTAGATAAGACTCTAAAGAGGCAAGCGTCATCGTCGCCGCATTGCTGACGTCAATCCAGGGCTTAAGGACGGCCAGAGCATGCGGCTCGTTCAGCCGGGGTACAGGCTCGTAAAGCTCGAATGCACCTAATCTCATAAACCCATTTTATCATTACAAAGGTATTCATACAAACTAAGATGTGAGTGCCAAGCAGCGTTAAGCAAAGCAGGTAGCAAAATGATATAATATCGTCTGGCTTTGAACACGGGGAAGTGTCGGAACTGGCAGACGAGCATGACTTAGGATCATGTGGGGCAACCCATGGGGGTTCGAGTCCCCCCTTCCCCACTACCTCTATGCCTTCTTAACCTTAGCCATGGCAACGACCTCAGTTGACAACCTTCTAGGCATAATCTTACTATGGGAAATCAGAGGCCTGCTGTGAAGTTCTCGGTTATCATTCCCGCACTCAACGAAGCTCAGACAATACAGCGGTGCCTGGCTCATGTTCGCGCTATCGGACCAGGGGTCGAAATAATTGTTGCCGACGGGGGAAGCAAGGATAATACTATTCATTTGGCGCAAGAAGGTGGAGCCATAGTATGCCACTCCCAGCGAGGTAAAGGACCACAGTTGAATGCCGGAGCTGCTATCGCTTCAGGGGATATTTTGCTCTTTCTTCATGCCGATACACGCTTGCCGGATAACGCTTTCGATTTGCTGAGCAAGTGGTTTGGCGACGAGCAGGTACAGGTCGGCAGCTTCAGGGCGACATTTGATGTGGAGCACTGGCTGCTCGATTACTATTATAAGCTAAACCGGTTCGATTCGGTTGTCAGCCGCTATGGCGATCAATGCATCGTCGTCCGCAAATCATTCTTTCATGATATGGGAGGTTTTCCTGACTGGCCCCTGTTTGAGGATGTCCATTTTATGAGAATGGCACGGAGGAGAACGCGCGTTTATTCATTTCCCGAGACCGTGGAGACGTCGGCACGCAGATTTGTGCAGAATGGAGTCATCATCCAGATACTTCGCGACGCCTGGTACATTGCGCAGTATCTGCTGGGTGCGTCTGTGGAGCGGCTGGCTCGTGATTACGAACGCATGGAGGTAAACAAGAGCGGCGTGTCTTTAATCATTTTTGCCCGCTACCCTGCACCCGGAAAGGTGAAGACGCGTCTGGCGAGTAGTTTAGGCGAGGAACCAGCGGCTGAGTTCTACAAGCTGTGTGCTGAACATGTCTTTAAGGTAAGCAGAAAGGTGCCACACGATGTAAACAGGTATATTTTTTGCGCAGATAAGGATGATATAGCAAGGATCAGACAATGGGCAGGGTGGCGCTTCTACTACGCAGCTCAGGCGGACGGTGATTTGGGCGAACGGATTGAGCAGGGATTCTCTACCGTATTCGGTCACGGCGCCCAAAAGGTCATCATACTGGCAACGGATGTACCTGACATTTCCACAAAAACTATAGACGAAGCTGTAAGCGCTCTGGATTCTTGCGACGTCATCGTAGGTCCCTGCCATGACGGGGGATATTACTTGCTCGGGCTGAAAAAGATGTACAGGGAGCTTTTTGTCGATGTCCCCTGGAGCACTGATCAAGTTTTGAACCATACGTTGAGCGTAATCAAATCACTCGGACTTACTGTCCGTCTGCTTCCAACGCTAACAGATATAGATACCGAAGAAGACCTTCTGTGCTTGTGTTCTGAAAGGCGAACGGGCTCATCGCACCCTGTCTGCGATTTCGTCCGGAGGCTGGATTATTCTACACTGTCAGGGAACCGTAAAGGGTCACCATAGCACTCAGGTTTTTTGTATTACTGCGGCCTCATTATTCACAGGGTAAGTCCTGTTGAAAGTATGTTGCATTGCCGGGATTGCGCTTTCAGCAAGCCTTCCGCTGAAGGGCTTGTCGAGTTCGTACTGGTCCTCGTACTTTTCAATCCATCTCTGAATCACGGGCCGGATGTTGCAGAAATTAATATTGGCTCTCTCAGCAGCGTAGCTCCACGCCCTGCCAAGTCCTTCATGCCATGTGTCGGGCTGAAGAATACGGAGGGTTGCATTGCGTACTCTTAAAATCGCTTCATCATTAAGGTATTGCAGCTCTTTAATACTTGTCCTCCAGTGCTGGATAACCGCCCTTACTCCAAGTTTTTCTTTTATCTCCCTGTCGCGATACATGATTTTGTCCCTGACGCTCTTTACGAAATTGGGTATGATTTCATAACATGCCACTCCGCCGAGGTGCAGCCAGACGAAGTTTCCTTCCCGCCGTATCAGTGCCTTCTTCCACCTCTGCAGAAAAACCTGGGCTGTTTCTTCCGGCATGCAGGACTGAGTTTTTTCAGATAAGCGGGTCACCAGCGGCAATACACGTGGCAATATATCATACCACAGGGCTGGGATTCTTACCGGTAAAGGCATGATAGTCAGGGCATTTTTTTCTTGCTCGGTTTCTCTCTCGTTCATTACCATCACCTCTCAGTTTGGTCATTGAGTGATTTTACTTTTGATATCATCGCCTGAAGTTCGGTAATCGCACATCTATGATGAGTGTAGCAAGCTAAAGTAAAGAAGTTATAAAATGTGGGCTGAAAAGTTTGCGAAATCGTTACATCTAACACTGGCTTGTCCAAAGTGCTGTAGTAGAAAGATGCTGCTAAGGATTATTGCTCTATATTACCGTAATTTGGCTTATTATACAATCCACGTGGAACATCGCAGCAGATTCGTGGCCATTAGGATCACCCTTTTATGGTTACCCCAGATGCTTAAAAATAGAGAAAATAAAAGGGAGGAAGCCACTAAAGTGGCTTCCTCCCTTTGCTGTCTGCAATTACGCGTTTTTAGTGTTTCTTGGCTCGCCTTTGAGCGAGTACGTCGCTGACTCTGATCCCTTCGAAATAAGCGCCATCTGTTTCCCTGGGTATCTTACCTGTAGGGCAGAGGCCATAGCACTGCCGACAGTCCATGCACACACCCTTTTCGACTATCTCATCTACAAAGGCCACCCGCCGGTTTACACCCCTGCCCACGAATGTTAAGGCATTGGCTTTCTTGACCTCGGCACAGTAGCGGACGCACTGACCACAAAGTATGCACTGGGTTACTTCGGATTGGAATCTGGGCTTCTCTATTCCGTACTGTTTGGCAAGCTCGGACAATATAGGGGCGGAGGCCAGCATCAGTTCCAGGAGCATTTTGCGTATCTTGATGACTTTGGGCGTCGCCGTCTTTACCACCAGCCCATCTTCCACATTGTAAACGCAGGAAACAACCAGCCTGCTTCTGCCGCCTTTTGATATCTCCACAGTGCAAAATCTGCACCCTCCGTAAGGGGCAAGCTTCTCATTGTAACAGAGGGTCGGGATATTTATGCCAGCAGATTTGGCTGCCTCAAGGATAGTCTTTCCTTCCTCGGCCTCAACCTCTTTGCTATCTATAGTCAATTTTACAGTCTTCATTCCTGTTTTCCTTTCTTACGCACCACCTCTGTCCCCGATGGAACAGCCGCCGGCACAGGCTCACCGGAGATTTTTACTACGGCGGAGAAACGCTCCGGACAGACTTCGAAGCAGGTGCCGCATTTGGTGCACTTGGCCTGGTCAATAATATGAATTATATTCTTACCGCCGCTGATGGCCTCCACTGGGCAGTTTCTGAGACAAATCTGGCAGGCCGTGCACTTGTTGGGGTCTATGTAGAAAGAAACGAGCGCTTTACAGACCCCGGCGGGGCAGCGCCTCTGCTCGATATGTGCTTTGTACTCATCGCGGAAATACTGCACAGTGCTGAGGACCGGATTA
>JAJYLC010000144.1 GCA_021787935.1 Chloroflexota bacterium
AGGAGAGCGGCTCACGCCTGCACCGTAAAGTGGGCGATGTCCTGGAGACTGTAGGTCTTTCTGGATATGAGAAAAGACATGCACGGACACTGTCTGGAGGTGAGATGCAGAGGGTAGCCCTGGCCAGGGCGATAGTGATTGAGCCAGAGCTGCTGCTGCTCGATGAACCTACGGCAAACCTTGACCCTGTATCCACGTCGCATATTGAGAACCTGGTCACGGATGTCATCAAGAAGTCGAGTATGACAGTGATGATGAATACTCACGATATGTTCCAGGGACAGCGCCTCGCCGACAGGATGGGAGTCCTTATTGGCGGTGAGATGATGCAGACAGGGGACATCAGGCAGATATTTAATGCCCCGCAAAGCAGAAAAATCGCCGAGTTCGTGGGTGTGGAGAACATGCTGGGCGGTATGATAGTTACGAATGAGGAAGGTCTGGCCACCGTTGATGTCGGCGGTGTTAAAGTGGGCGCGCTATCGAAGCTAAACGTAGGAACGGAAGTATATGCCTGCATCCGCCCCGAGGAAATAACGCTGGTGAAGGCGAAAGACTTAACCAGCGCCAGAAATACATTCTCCGGTGAAATAACACGCATCGTTGTATTCGGCCCCTTTGCTCGCGTTGAGATATATTGCGGCTTCCCTCTGGTTTCCCTGATTACCAAAAAGTCAGCAGAAGAAATGAACCTGCAAACCGGAGACCGCATTTACGCCTCCTTCAAAGCCACCGGGGTTCACATCATAAAAAAGTAAGGCCGGCACAGCCTGCTCAATCTCCTCCCCATATATGTTCCGGATAATAGCTGGAATCCATTTGACAAACCTTCATAAATCATGTTAGAAATTAGCAGTCAAAGTTGCAGCGGCCAGTAATTAGCTACTACCACGTATTTGCCGTACTATCCCATGACGACCTCTTAAGTAACGGCGTTGATTTTTCGAGGAAAAGTGCCCCAAAATATTTGCAGATTTTAGGAGGTTCGAATGAAAACCAGGAAGCTGTCCAAGATATTTGATATTAAGAGGAAGGCGGCCATCGTAACAGGAGCAGGCCGGGGGATAGGCCGGGCCATCGCTTCCGATCTGGCCGGTTTCGGGGCCAGCGTGGCTATCGCAGACATGGACTTGCCCAATGCTCAAAAGGCAGCTCGCGAAATTGAGGCCGCAGGGGGCAAAGCCATTGCCGTAAAGGCCGATGTGTCTGATAGCAAGAGTGTCGACCAGATGGTCAAACGAGTTCTCGATAAATTCGGCAAGATAGACATCCTGGTAAACAACGCCGGTATTATGAGCAGGTGCATGGTCATGGATATGAAAGAGGAGGAGCTGGAAAGGACGCTCGAGATTAACCTGAAAGGCGTTTTCTTGTGCTCTCAGACTGTAGCCAAGCACATGATTGAGCGCAAAAGCGGGAGGATCGTGAATGTGGGCTCTTCCATGTCTTCGCGAGGTTCGGTGTGTAACCTGTCGGGAGGGGGCGCCGATTACTGCGCATCGAAGGCAGCGGTTCAGGCTTTTACCAGGACGCTGGCTATGGAACTGGCTCCCAGCGGCATAAATGTCAACGCTGTCGCCCCGGGCATCACCAACACGCCGATGCATGATGGCTTGTGGGAGGGGGCGAAACTGTATTACGAGAACAGCGTTCCCCTGGGCAGGTTGGCGGAACCTGAGGATATAGCTGACGTGGTGCTGTTCCTGGTTACCGATGCCGCCCGTTACATAACAGGCCAGACTATTCACGTGAACGGCGGGCAGATAATGGTAGATTAGAGGAGGTGACCGTGGCTAAGTTGACCAGGCTTTTTGAACCTATCAAAATAGGGAAGTTGGAACTCAAGAACAGGATTGTGATGCCTGCCCTGAACACAAAGCTGGGCAATGAATGGGGCGCTATGAGCGACCGGATGATAGATTACTATGCAGAGAGGGCTAAAGGTGGGGTTGCCCTGATAATAATCGAGAACACCTGCATAGACTGGCCGGTGGGCAAGGCAGGCACAAACCCTATCAGGGCGGATGAATGGAAGTTTATCCAGGGCCTGCACGAGCTGGCGGAGGCAGTACACGTGTACGGGACCAAGATCGCCACTCAACTTCACCACGCAGGCAGACAGGGCTCGTCGATGACAAGCGCCGAAGGCCAACAGCTTGTAGCGCCGTCGCCGATCCCTTGCTTGCCCACGGGCGCAGAGATGCCACGCGAGCTGACACTAGACGAAATAGAAACTATAATCGGCAAATACATTTTCGCTGCCACTGTCACCAAGGCGGCCGGGTTTGATGCTGTCGAGGTACATGGCGCCCACGGCTACCTTATCAGCCAGTTCATGTCCCCCTATACCAATAAACGCGAAGACGAGTATGGCAGAGATTTCGAGGGCAGGATGAAATTCCCCTTGAGGATAATAGAGGGGATAAGGATGGTGACCGGCCCCGATTTCCCCATTATATTCAGAATTAGCGCTGATGAATACATCGAAGGAGGCCTCACTCTCGAGGATAACAAGCGGATTGCTCAGAGGTTGGACTCAGCCGGCGTTGATTTGTTCAACGTGTCCGCGGGCATTTACGAATCGCCTCCCTGGTTCAGCAGGATTTTCCCCACTATGGGCATGCCTGAGGGATGCAATGTGCCCCTGGCGCAGGAAATCAAGAGGGTTGTCAAGAGGCCAGTCATCGTCGCAGGCAAGCTGGGAGACCCGACACTTGCCGAAGAAGTCCTTAAAGAGGGGAAGGCTGACCTGATAGCTATAGGCAGGGCGCTGCTGGTCGACCCTGAATTACCACTCAAAGCGTCCCAGGGGCGATTGAAGGATATCAGGCCCTGCATTTATTGCAACGAGGCCTGTGCAGGCAATGTCTCACGCATGTGGAGTATAGGTTGTGTGGTGAACCCGGCCCTGGGCAAAGAAAAGGAATACCGGTTTGAACCGGCGATGAAGGCCAAGCGTGTGCTGGTCGTTGGCGGCGGACCTGCGGGTATGGAGGCAGCCAGGATCGCCTCTCTCAGAGGGCATTCTGTCACGTTGTTAGAGCAGCAGAGAGTTCTGGGCGGCCAACTGCTGGCAGCTTCAGCGCCCCAGTTCAAGCAGCCAATTGCAGACTTGGTGGAATACCTAAAAGCACAGATGAAGAAGCAGGAAGTCAAGGTGCAGCTTGGGAAGCGAGTGTCGGCGGCATTGGTCAAGAGGTTGAAACCGGACGTTGTTATTGTAGCTACGGGCGCTACGGCTTCCATTCCTAACATTCCGGGTGCTGACGGAGGCAATGTGGCCACGGCCAGCGAAATTCTGCTGGGAAAGAAGAGTTCAGGCAGGGAGGCTGTGATAATCGGGGGCGGTGAGGTTGGAGCCGAACTCGCCTGGCACCTGACGGAGCAAGGCAAGAAAGTGACTATTGTGGAGATGCTGGGCGCTGTAGCTATGGATATGAACATGTTCAGCCGTCTCTATCTCCTGGATAAGCTGGGCGAGCTTGGTGTGAACATACTGACCGACACCACAGCCCGGAAGATAACCAAAGAGGGAGTTGTTGTTGAAGATGCCGAGGGCAAGGAGCGAGTGATAAAGGCTGATACCGTGATACTCGCTGCAGGCTTCAAGTGCGACAATCTGCTTGAGAAAAGGCTCAAAGGTGTTGCTCCGGAGGTCTATGCTATCGGAGACTGTGTGAAGCCCGGCAAGATAGAGGGGGCGGTCAGCGCTGCGTGGCGTGTAGCGCGCCAGATTTGAAAAAGAGGGTGCTCAAATGCCAAAGACGATAGTGATGCCCGTCACTCTGGACACAAAGGGTGAGGAGGCGAAATATCTCAAGGAGCAGATAGAGAGAAAAGGCCATAAGACTATAATCATAGATGTCGGTGTTTTGGGCAAGCCTCTTTTTAAAGCTGATATCTCCCGAGAAAAGGTCACCCGTGCCGGCGGGAAGAGCCTTCGAGAACTGGTGGAAGCAGCGAAAAAAGGTGCCGATAGAACAGAGGCGACCAATGTGATGATAGAAGGCGTGAAGAAGATAGTGCGGAAGCTTCACGCCCAGGGAAAGCTCGATGGTATCATATCGCTGGGCGGTTCCACAGGTTCCGCTATCGGGACCTCTGTAATGAGCACATTGCCTATCGGTGTGCCCAAGTTTATGGTCAGTACAGGTTTCGAGTTGCAGTTCGTGGGTGCCAAGGACATAACGATAATGCAGACTCCTGCTGACATACTGGGGCTTAACTCAATTATGAGGCAGACTCTCGCCAGTGCCGCCGGAGCGATTGTGGGCATGGCGGAAGCCAGAGTGAGAGAAAAAGCCAGGCCTCTGATAGGGATAACCGCCCTGGGAGTCACCACGCCCGCGGTGATGAATATCAAGCCGCTCATTGAGGAAATGGGATATGAGGCCCTGGTGTTCCACTCGAAGACGCCGATACTGGACGAGCTGATCGGTGATGACAGGATCAGCGGCGTCATTGACCTGACATCTTTTGAGATCATGATACCGCTATCTTTCCATCTGCCGGCGGAGATGGCGGAGGGCAGGCTCAGTATTGCCGGTGAAAAGGGACTTCCTCAGGTCATCGTCCCCGGCGGCCTGGACATGTTCATCTTTCCGGGAACAAAGGAGACTGTTCCTCCCGAATACAGCGAACGGCGGATTCACGTGCACGGCCCTGATACGGTTTTGGTGCGGACCACGGGGGAGGAGGTAGCAACGGCAGGCAAACTGCTGGCTAAGAGGGCAAACAGTGCAAAAGGTCCTGTTGCTATAGTGATTCCACTGGGTGGTTTCTCATCTGTGGACGCGGAAGGCCAGCATTTCTATGATCCGGATGCCGACGCAACCTTTGTCCGGGCTATTAAGGATAATGTAGAAAATAAAGTTGACATAATAGAAGTAGACGCACATATCAATGACGTTAAGTTTGCCCGGAAGGTGGTTGATATTTTCAATAAGCTGCTCAAAAAGGGAGGCGTCCGGCATGGCTAAGAGATTCACCAGAAAGGAAGTCCTGAGAAGGCTCAACAAGTCGATTAAAGAGGGAAGGCCGGTTGTAGCCGCGGGGAGCAGTGCTGGCATTATAGCGAAATGCGCTGAGCTTGGAGGAGCCGATCTGATAATGGTCTATAGCTCAGGGAGGGAGAGACTGAGAGGACGTCAGACAAACATTGTAGAGAACTCTAATGAAGAAACCTTGAAGATGTTCGATGAGATACAGAGCGTGGTGGAGAACACCCCGATCGTAGGAGGCATACATGCTACTGAGCCTCCTGGTATCGATTTAGCAAAAATGGTGAGAAGGTTCTCAGATATTGGGTTCTCGGGAATAATCAACTTCCCTACGTTCGGATTCTT
>JAJYLC010000145.1 GCA_021787935.1 Chloroflexota bacterium
TTTGCAGAATTTCACTTTACCTGCGTAGGCGTCCGCCAGTTTTTCAATCACTGGCCCAAGCATGCGGCAAGGACCACACCACGGCGCCCAGAAGTCTACGACTGCTGGCATGGTTGATTTGATAACCTCATTTTCAAAGCCCTGATCTTTGATTTCCAGCACCATTTCTTTCTCCTCCCTATTTTATTTCCTCTGTTTCCCAGGGTAAATTATATCTGGCCTATCTCGCTAGACGGGTTATTCTTTTCCCTTTTCTTCAGCACATTCCGAACAATAGCCTTCAAGATAGACTTCGGCCTTAGTCACTATGAAGCCATATTCAGACTTCACCTTGTCAACCATCTCGCTCAGGGGACAATCAAAATCAATGACCTTACCGCATCTACTGCACGCCAGATGCTGGTGCTGAGGGGAACGTTTGATTTCATAGTAACAGTGAGCCTGCCCCAGCCTCTTCTCGTCGATAAGTCCTAATTCCCTAAATAGGTTAAGACTCCGGTAAACCGTGGCAGTGCTTATGGACTTATCTTTGCTTGCAGCACGCCGGAACAATTCTTTGGCATCAATATGTCCATTGGCTTCACGAATAAGCCCTAATAGCAGATTGCGCTGCCTGGTTTGCGGATGTCCCTGCATTACGTTGGAGTAGTTGCGACTGATTCTCATTCTCATTTATTTATGATAACACACGATTATTGATTCTGTCAATATATATAGCCTTGATTCGGTAAAGACTGCTCAGGGTATTGCTTAACTAGATGGCTTGTTGCTACACTACACTTCGCTGGGTTAATTCAGAGAGTATGAATTCACAAATTTCCAAGAAGGATTGTACTGACGGTGTCTGCTATGCAGAAAAACCGCAACGCAGAATGAGAAAAATGCTTGGGGACAGGGCCAGTGAGGTCGTTG
The DNA here is from genome assembly GCA_021787935.1 of Chloroflexota bacterium. Classification (GTDB taxonomy): domain Bacteria; phylum Chloroflexota; class Dehalococcoidia; order SZUA-161; family SZUA-161; genus JACWAE01. The sequence continues at coordinate 913 of JAJYLC010000145.1, forward strand.
GCAGGAGTCTGTCGGAACTTATTCATCCTGACGATCGTGAGAAGGCTTAAAGTCAGCTTGAACACTGTGCTGTACAAGGGATTTGATTATAACAAACGTTACAGGATGATACGCAAGGATGGTTCTTACATCGACCTTAGAATGGACGCAGCAACGGCGAGAGACGCTGCGGGAAAATATGTTCGGACTACCTGTATGATTGGCAAAGGATAGCACAGGTTAATCTAATCGAGAAATCTTACACCTGTGGCTCAGAAAAGAAAAATTAGTCAGATTCGTCCAATATCTTCTTCGCTAATCCGATACTTTTCTAAAATGAGTGTGCGGCCATCTCATTTTTTACATAGCCGATGGGTTAATATCCACAAAGGAAGGCACTTGGATAAAATAAAATCGGGGTGGGCGGATTTGAACCGCCGACCTCATGGTCCCAAACCATGCGCGCTAATCCGCTGCGCCACACCCCGGTTCCGAAGCCAAGTTTGACCAATGGCACACCACAGGGGACTGTTCCCGAACATTTGTTTGAGAAGGAGAATCTAATCCCGGCGCTACAGCAGCTGATTGCCTGTTACTCAAGGCCACAGTAATTCTATAGTGGCTGTCGCCATTCGTCAAGCAACTTCAGCGAAAAAGGTCTTGTAACGACTAGGTTCTGCGCGGCTTCTCCAGCTTGCTCTGAAGCTCCTGGAGCGCCTTTTTAGCCGGCCACTTGTCGCGGAACACGCGGCTGATGGCCGCTGTTATGGCTTCCGGGTTCTGATGCTGGAAGATGTTGCGACCGACGGAGCACCCTATCGCGCCGACATCGCGTACCTGCTGCATACGGGTGAGAAGCTCCGCATCGCTGATTAGAGAACCGCCTGCCAGCACCACCGGGCGGTCGCATGCCTGCACAATTTCGGCAAACGATTTCTGGTCGCCGCTCCAGTTTACCTTAACGATGTCGGCTCCCAGCTCCGCGCAGAGACGGGCATTTCGTTTCAGGTACTCTGCGCCCAATGCTCCCTGCATGGTTTTGAGACTCTGGTAGGCGTTTGGGTACTCAGCTTCAGCGATAAAGGGTATGCCCAGCAGCTCGCAGGCTTCACCTATCCGGGAAACGTAGGTGATTGCCTCCGGCTCGTTGTCGCCTGCCAGGGCCACATATATGACAACGGCATCGGCGCCGATGCGAAGCGCCTCTTCGACGGAGCCGATGGGCGTAATCAGTGCGCCCGATGGTCTGCCCGCTGCGGAGGCAGTGAGCATGAGTGCCAGCGCGGTATCGCGATGGAAGAGATGACAGAATTTCTTTGCCATGCCTCGACCCAGCATCAGGACATTGGCCCCTCCGGCGATGGCCTCGCGGACACGGGCTCCCGTGTCATATAGCCCGCTCAAGAATTGGGGGGAGGTCATCCCATGGTCGATGGCACAAATGAGGCAAGTGTTGGTCTCCGCTTGTATCAAACGGCTCAGACGTATCTTTTTCCCGGTGACTGCAGACATATTGAGTTCCTCCTTCTACCCGAACAGAGGGCATGATTGGTTGTACAGTTGCACGTAGGTTCGGTAAGCCTCATCGTAGACGGCGAAATTCTCCGGGTTTGGCTCAAAGCGTTCCCTGATATGTACCATCTGGTTTGCTGCCTCTCCAATACTGGCGTATAAGCCTACAGCTTTTCCGGCCAATATAGCTGCGCCCAGTGTGGCCGCCTCTTCGTTGGTCGTTGTGAGCACCGGCCGATGTGTTATGTCGGCTTCGATCTGCTTCCATAAGCGGCTGCGGGCACCACCCCCCAAAGCACGGATTTCGTTGACCGGAACCCCCAGTCCCTCTATCACTTCTATGTTACGCCGCACAATGAAGCCAACCGCCTCCATAATTGCTCGAATGAAGTGGCCGCGCCCATGTCGTAACGTAAAGCCGAAGAACACCCCCTTAGCCTTCGGGTTGGCCTCCGGAGCCATAGCGCCCTGCAGGTGCGGTAGCATTACCAGGCCTTCGCAGCCCGGCGGCACACGCGCCGCCTCTGCGTCCATCACATCGTACGTATCCAATCCACTGGCCATAGCCTCCGCCCTTTCCGTTTGGGCGAATTCGTCACGGAACCAGCGCAATACGATCCCGCCGCTGGTAAAGGTATGCAACATGTAGAGATCCGGCACGCCATGGTAGTGACACGGCATCTGGTTGTTAGGATCAAGTGTCGGCTGCGAAACCGTGGCACAAATAGCCAATGCCGCACCCGTGTTCTCACTGAAGATACCCGGCCGGATGTTGCCCACGCCGATAGCGCCACATGCCTGATCCAGTGCACCAGTACAGACCACAGTCTGTGGGCTTAAGCCTAATTCCTTAGCGACTTTGGGTAAAATCTTGCCCACCGGCACGCCGGATTCCAGGTATCGGGGGAGCTGGGTAGAGGTGATGCCCAGCGCCTCTAGCATCTCCGGCCACCACTTCTTGGTGCGAAAGTTCCAGTAGCAGGTTGATGTGACCAGCGAGCCTTCACAGACGTATTCGCCGGTCAGGCGATGCAGGAAATAGTCCTCGAGCAAAAGGAATTTGCCCACCTTTTCGAATAGCTGCGGCTCATGACGTCGCAGCCAGAGGACCTTTGCCGCCGGCCAGGTGGGGACGAGCCTGACCTGCCCTGTAGTCTCATAGGCATGCCGATGCCCCAGGAGTTCGCCCAATTCCTTTGCCTCTGACTGGGCCCGGTTGTCCAGCCAGACGATGGCACGTCGCAAGGGCTGGCCGGACTTATTCGTAACAATGAGAGTCTCTCCCTGCACAGACAGGCCGAGAGCTTTGACATCTGTCGAGCCCATTCCCGATACCTTCATCACTTTGGCGATAGCGGTACTGAAGGCTCGCCAGTAGGTCTCGGTGTCCATTTCAACGGACAGCGCATCGGGGGTGATGAGCTGATATTCTTCGGTGTCCTTGGCCATCACATTGCCCTGCAGATCATGCAGGGCGCATTTCAGGGCAGTCGTACCCAAATCAACTGCAAGAATGGTGTCCATGAAAGCCTTCCCTACTCTCCAGGAGCTCCTGCCCAAGCGATGAGCGCCACTTCTTTACCCACATTTATTAATGTATGCGGCATACCTTCCAGGATGAGAATGGCGTCTCCCTGAAACAATTCGTGGTATTGCTTTTCGTCAAAGAGCTGGACATGGCCCTGACATACGAAGAAGACTTCTTGAGAGTTCGGATGGCCGATGTCTATGTTACCGCGTTCCCCTGGCTCTAACATTGAGGTACCAAACCATATTTGGGGGACTTTGACGTACTCACGGCAGTGTTCGGGCCCTTCCATGAAGCTGCGGGCCTCAACCTGCCGGATGATGCGCGGGGCTCGGTACACCATCACATAACCTCGTCTCAGTAGATGATTTTTGAGACTGCGCATAGAGTAACATAATTTGACGGGCAATACAAATGATGGTACTCTGAGAGCCGAGTTGAGTTTATACACCTTCAAGTCTCACAAGACCAAAAGAGGAGGCACAGTGTGGCAAAGATTAAGCGTGCTCTCATGGAGGAGATAGCCAGGTCAGCCCACACGTTCTGGGAGAAGAAACTTACCCCGGGAATGGATTCGGGCGATACCAGCCTCAGGGACCCGAAAACAGGACTGATATACATCCTGCCCCAGCCCTCAGCACGACAGCCGATTCGCGGCTGGAATACCATCACCATTGACGATGTTGCTGTGATTGACCCGCAGGGCAATGTAGTCGGTCCGCCGGAGAACCTTCCCACAGTTGAAGCGCCGATGCACCTGCGTATCTATGAGGCACGGCCAGATGTGAACGCCATAGTGCACAGTCACGGTGTGTGGTCGCAGATTTTTGCCGCAGTACGGCAGGATATCCCCTGCTTGACCATTGATGCATATCATTTTCTGATGGGAGAGGTCAAATGTGCTGAGTTCGGCCGGGTAGGGTCCGAAGTACTGGCACAGAACATTGTCGAGGCACTGGGCAGTGAACGCAGGGCGGCCCTCCTGGCAGGTCATGGGGCGGCCTGTGTCGGCCCTGACTTTTATGAAGCGTTCCTTGTCGCTGAGGTTCTCGAGACGACAGCTAAACAGGCGCTCTTTGCCAAATTGATTGGAAAGATTGTGCCTGTTACACTTGGAGATATCCTGACTGAAGACATAGTCAGGAGCATGGACGCCGAGACGCTGAAATCGCGCTTTGGCGACCGTATGACCTTCTGGGGAGCGATTGATGGCCAGCAACTGCTGCCGAACGGGACGCCGGGAGACGTCGCGGCAGAAG
>JAJYLC010000146.1 GCA_021787935.1 Chloroflexota bacterium
TTCCGATCTTCGATTGCATCAATGATCTGGTTCTGCGATGGCTGACTCATGCCTTCACGCTCTTCCAATAGGTAGTCCTTCTGGATAGGCCAATAATACACCTGTTGCGGATAGGGCGCAAGGCATCCCCGTTTTGAATTAGGGCTTGACATTCTTGCTTGCCTGTCATATACAAGGCATGAGGTTTCTTTAGGTGCGACAGGATTTGTTGACCCAGATAGAAGCATTGAAAGCCAGTCGTCAAGCGCACGCTAAAATAGCATTCGAAGTCCTTAAGGCTGCCGAGCAGAAAGTCTATGCAGTTGACTTCGTAGCGCTGGGTGTTTTACATCGGTCAATCGCGTTGATAGATGGGTTCACAAGGATGGTCGAAGAAAAGAACGCGCTTTGTGCCAATGCTCTGCTACGCCTTCAACTGGATAACATCATACGCTTTTACGCATTCTGGTTAGTGGATGACCCCGATTCGTTAGTGCTTAAGCTACTTGAGGGAGGACAGCTAAACAAAGAGAAGTCCAAGAACGGTAGACTGTTGACGGATGCTTACTTGGTCTCCGAAGCCGAAAAGCTGTACCCGTGGCTTAAGAGTGTGTATGAAGAAACCTCAGGATTCATCCACTTGTCCGATACACACTTATATGCGTGTTGGAAAGCACTAGACAACGGACAACTTTCGATGGAGATTGGTATGGGATAGGACGTGAGTGGAGGGATGATGAAATACTCGAGAGTTTGAGAGCGTTTGGAGAAGCTACCAAATGTGTTCTGCATTTATGCAATTCGTGGCGAGTTACCAAAGATGGCTCCTACACAGTACCTCGGTTAGCCTGAGCTTGTACGCGGCAAGGTTGAGGGAGTAGCTATGGACTGGATAGCAGTAGCCTCACTCATTATAGCAATTCTTGGCATAGGAGCTACAATCTTTGTTGCAGTCCTCGTTTACCGAAGAACTGACAAAAGGCTAATAGAGATAGGTAAGGATGTAAAAAGCTTACAAGTAGGTAAGGATGACAATATCACGATGACGATACCCGGGCGAGAACTTGCAGAAAAGATGCCTAGTAAACAAGGCATACTTGCATATAAAGATGTTGGAACTCGCTTCGAGCTTGCAGAAAATGTTCCTAGTGGGCAAACCAAAGAAGCAGCCCAGAAGAGACTTGATGAAGACACCGAGAGAGCTGGTTATGTCAGAGGAGAGATATATCAACTGCAGAATGGCAGCTGGGGAATTAACTGGAAGGTAAACATAGCTATGCAACCGCCTTGTGCCTTCCATGGCACAGTGCAGGTGAATGGCCAGAACGTCCCTGATGGAACCGTCATAACAGCCATCATAGGGACTGATACCTATACCACCACCACTACCCATTCGACATACATGATAGTCATAGTCCAACCCCAGGGCAGGAACTATGTTGGCCTGACTGTGAGCTTCATGATTGGCAACGCTATCGCAATCCAGACAGGTACTTGGGCACAGGGCGGTAACGTGTGGTTGAACCTGACCAGCGGCGGGCAAAAGACCACGCTAGGGCCTTGAGGAGGACTCAGGGCAGGCGGTCGGAGTATCCCAGTCCCTGAATGCGTCCCTGTCCCCAGCCAGGTAACGCTTGACCGCAACGTCAACACGGTAGCGGTATCCCTGCTTATCAACTGACAGCCCTGGTATGGCGTATTAGCCTCATCAAAGTAGGCTTGGAGAACGAAGGAAATCCATTCCGATATATCGTGTTTCAGAGAGAGACGGGGTCTGCTCCGTCTCCACCAGAGATATACCGAGCCTCTGGGTTTGAGAGCAGGGGCTCAGTATTATCAGCGCAATCAATCCAAAACCTCCGAATCCCCAGCCAAACAACGGCCACATCATATATTGCCTCCCCATCCATCATTATAACTGCATTCTGAAAACTCATATACTTTACTTGCCTCACAGTTCTCCGATATCCTCTTTCCATAAATCGGGATTGTTTTCGATGAACTCTTTCATCAGTTGCTTGCATTCAGCCAGATTCGAGTCGGTGACTTCCACGCCGTGTGACTCCATGAATTCTTTCGCTCCGGCAAATGTCTCGGACTCGCCCACCATGACCTTTCTGATACCGAACTGAACAATGGCGCCGGCGCAGAGGTAACACGGCATAAGTGTGGAGTACAAAACAGCATCTTTATATGTGCCGAGCCTTCCCGCGTTACGCAGACAGTCTATCTCGGCGTGGAGGATAGGGTCATTATCCTGCACGCGCTTGTTGTGTCCACTGCCAATAATTTTTCGCTTCCTCACCAGTACGGAGCCAATGGGGATGCCGCCCTCTTTGAGCCCTTTCCTGGCCTCGTCGATGGCTGCTTTCATGAATTTGTCCATGCTCTCATACCTCCGGGAAAGATTATACATCCTGGAACCCGGATTCGGGCAGACACTTGGGTCTGCCCCTACTGGCTCTACCCGCGTCATTTTCTTCTTGACAGATAAAGAACTAATGTTCTATTATTACACCATATTTATAAATATCCCTAGCGTAAATCGGGGGTTCTTGCCGGAACGCCCGGTTCAGAGCCAGCTTGAGGCTGATGGCCGGCTGACTCGGTAAAGTTTTGACTTTACTGATAAACTGAATAAGAGGGGTTGCGTCGCGGGAATCGTTTTGGGGAAATCGTTCCTCAACAAAGGGACGTTTTTTAACTGGGCAGTCCCCAAGCGTTCAGATGAAGCTGAATGCAGCGTGCGTAGTCCGGCGAGCCGGGGCCTCGAAAATTTTGAAATGTCCAAATTCCAATCTCGGGCCGCGCTATACCTTCGACAGGCTTGCCCTGAGCGAAGCTGAAGGGCAGATCTGATTCAGACAGCACTTTTCACAAAGCGGGACTTTCTTGCAGACTTCTTTGCCAAGGCGGACGAGCAAGGCGTGGTATTCGTTGAACAGCTTCTCGTCGGCAGGCAGGTTATCCATGAACATTCCCTGGAAGCCCGAATAGTCGTCTTTCGAGGGACTGAGCCCCAGTCTGGCAAGGATACGGCGGGTATAGGCATCAATGACGAATATAGGCTTGTGCGCAGCATAGAGTATTATCGAATCTGCTGTTTCAGGGCCGATGCCATGAATATCGAGAAGCTCGCTGCGGAGTCGCTGTGTTTCGAGGGAGAATAACCTTTCCAGGGAATCCTGGTGGGCCTTTTCCAGGTGTATCACGAAGGCCTTGAGCTTCAGCGCCTTGGCATTGTAGTAGCCTGATGGATAGATGAGCTTCGACAGTTTGTCCAGGGGGAGCTTGCGCAGGGACGCGGGGCTCATCGCTCTCGCCTGTTTAAGATTTGAGATAGCCTTCTCCACATTTCCCCAGGCCGCGGATTGTGTGAGGATAGCCCCCGCGATAACTTCGAAAGGGGTGTCTGCAGGCCACCAATGCTGAGGCCCATAGCGGGCGAAAAGCAGGCGATAAATTTCGGTCAGCCTCTGGTTTAAATAGCGGGCATCACGTGCGGTGATTGTAGCTTTTTTGTGGCGTTTAATCCCGGACATAGCTATGCGATATCTGCTTGCTACTCTCATTCAGACTCATGTAGTTTATGTACCCAGTCAGGCACCCTGATTTTAGCAATGCTGTCGCCCGGTAGATATGGTTTTACATCCACTATCGGCGTGCCGTTCAAGGCATCGAGGCCGGTAACCCAAAGGATGTTTTTTGTCTGGTCTCGTAGTTCAACCACTGCCATCCCCAGCGGGTTGGGCCTGACCGGACTGCGCGTGGCAAACACACCGACCAGCGGCAGGTCTGGCCTCATTTGCGGGTGGATCTTATGGGCTGCACTTGTGCCCGGGGGACTGAGATGAAACAGAAAAAGTACTATGAGATGAGAGAATTCTTTCAAGCCATCCAGGGCATTTTCCATGTCAGGCCTGAATATAAGCTGAGACACTACTTTATCCCAATCACGCCTTCCCATCTCCTTAATATCGTTTTTGACCATGGCGATGGGTTCAAGTGTCAGTGCAGTTCGATTCCTTCCTTCCTCGTTCAACCCTGTCCTCCTAGGTTTATTCATATCGCAACGATTCGATGGGGTCTAGGCCAGCAGCCCGGTGAGCCGGGTAAAGCGCGGCTAAGATGGCGATTATAGTGGTCAGGGCGATGACGCCCACAATGAGCCACCAGGGAAACACAGAAACGTTGAAGGTCTGAAAGTCCTTGAGGAATGTGGCGCGAGCGATGCGGTCGATGACAAACCCGAGCAAATAGGCAATAGCCACGCCAATAGCTCCTCCGAGCAAGCCGATGGCAGCCCCTTCTGCGGTAAAAAGAATGCGTATTGTGCCTTTTGAAGCGCCTACCGCTTTCATCACTCCGATTTCCTTTGTGCGCTCATATACTGACATGATCAGGGTGTTTACTATGCTTAACGAAGCGACACCGAGTGCGATCAGCCCGAAGGCGCTGAGTATAGCCTGGACAATGCCAAAGATGGTGCCTATGATACCGAGCACGTCTGATGATGTGATGGTGCCCAACCCGAGGCCTTTAATTTCGCTGGCTACTGGGTCAGCATATTGGTTGCCTTCGACCCTCACCTGCAGAATGGCTGCCGGTATCTTGTTTGTATACAGGTCAGGCGTATCGGCCCAGAACCGGGACATTTCCTCGCCATCTGCCAAAGAGATGATAATCTCGGTTGAGCTGAGGGTTTTCTCGGTGACGCCCGCAATGATAAAGCTATATTCTTTGGTTTGTGCTGGCAGCCCGATTAAGCTGGCGGCCTGAGTTATGTGTATTATGATTTCTTTACCCAGGGCCTCCTGGGGACTGTTGAAACCGAAGACGTTCAGGTACTGGTTAGCGATAATGCATTCACCACGCGTCTGGTCGGTAATGTACTTTCCGGCGACCAGGTTAACCATATCCACCTGATATTCTGGCTGAGGCCGGACCTCGGTACGAAATCTCTGCTGTGACCCCTGCAGCCTCACCGAATCTGCCTGGAGTATTATGAAGGGGTCTATCTCTGCAATGTGTCCAACGCTTTGCACTTCCTGGATCTCCTGCGGCGTCAATGGCTGCAGGCTGAAGCCGCCGGTCTGGTTGCCGGCTATGGGTTGAG